>CAJWLW010000271.1 GCA_913042885.1 uncultured Lentisphaeria bacterium
CAAGAATTGCAATGATCGCAATGACCACAAGCAATTCGATGAGGGTGAATTTTCGCCGTATTCGCGAGATCATTCTGGCTTTCTCGATTGCATAGGAAATGGCCAGTGGGCCAGGAACTTCATCCATTTTTTCCCGGCTGGCATGGGGGCGGGAGAAGGTTGCGTTGCCCCTGTTGCCGAAACTCAATAACGCGAGGCGAATCTATCACGGTTGTTGTTCATTTGCAATGCACCGCGGGTACCCGCGCTCGGTCCGGTTATGCCCGGCTGAATGGTGGGTGCCATCAATTACGAATCCGCAGCACTGCGGGTGGTGAACCGATGTACCAGGCTGATGCCGATGATACACACGGTCATGATCACGACGCTGTGGGCGGCGGCCCGCAGGTAGTTGCCGTTGTCAATGAAGTCGAAGAGCAGCGTGGCGTTTACCTGGGTCTTGCCGCTGACCAGCATCAGTGACGCGGTCAGCTCGCGAAAGGCGGAGACGAACACCAGGATCCACGCACCCGCCAGGCTCGGGAGGATCAGCGGCAGGACAATGTCCTTGACGGCACGCAACTGTGACACGCCGTGGATTTGCGCCGCTTCCTCGACGCATTTACTGACCTGCTCCAGTGCCGCAACGCCTGAGCGCACGGCGTACGGCAGAAAGCGGACAGTGTAAGCCATCACCAGCACCCACATGGTCACCGTCAGCGGCGAGTAAAGCTCCAGCCAGAGCGTATAGATACCAATCCCGAGGATAGCGCCCGGCAACGCCAGCGGCACGCTGCCGGAGAAATCATACAGGATCCGGGAGCGCCCGCTGCCGCGCACAACCCGATAGCTGATGAATAAGCCCAGCACGAAGGTGGCAAAGGTGGCGGCCAGAGTCGCGTACAGCGTCGAGTGCCAGATAGCGGCGCGCACTTCTTTCCAGCTCAGGACCCAGCGATACCATTCGAGCGACAGGTTACTCATGGTATAACCGTCGCCGAGATTGTGCATCAGGCTGGTGGCGATCAACACCCCGAACGGCAGCACAACGGTGACAACGATATAAAGCGCCAGCAGTATCAGTACCGGCCACTTCCACAGCCCCAGCTCACGCTTCGTGCTGCGTTCGCCGCGGCCGCTGATCACTTCACGACGCCCGTGTTGCCGCGTCAGCCAGTAGGACGCCAGCAAAGGTATCAGGGTGATCACTAGGAGGATGCCTGCCTGCACCATGGCGCGATCGATCTTGTTGAGCACTTTCAGGCTCCGGTAAATCTCGAAGGACAAGACACGAAACTTGCCACCGAGAAATGCCGGACCGCTGATCTCCTCGATCGACGACATGAACACCAGGAGTCCGGCGCCGAAAATTGCCGGCAGGATGAGCGGCAGCACGATTCGGAGGACACCGCGCCACGGCGGAATGCCATGGATCCGCGTGCTTTCCGAAATCGTGTCGGGAATGATCCGCAACGCCGCATAGATGAGGATGAAAACGTAAGGCGTCAGCCTCACAACCTGAACGAAGACGATGCCCCAGAACCCGTACAGCTCAATTTCGATGCCGGTCGATGCCGCAAGTCCCTTGCTGATGACACCGGCGCCGCCGAGCAACAGCATCCACGCGAACGTACAGATCACTGCCGGCATGATAAACGGCAGGATCAGCATCAAATGCAGTCCGCTCGACCACGGCAGCCGGAATCGCGCCAGCAGATAAGCGAGCGGCACACCGATCAGCAGGCAGAACGCAGTCGTGGTGACGCCCAGTTTGATCGTGTTGAGGGTAACCTCGGGGGTACGCCGGTGGCTCAGCGTTTTTTTGACGGACGTCAGGTCGAATTCTTTTTCAGTCTGTAGCTCTGTTTCGCCATCCACTGCGACGACTGTTTTGTCGACCCAGAAGGCCGACTGTACGAGCGCGACAAGCGGCCCCCACACGAGAAAGAGCAGCAGCACAGTCAGCAGCAACAGACCGAGTCGACGAATCATTGGCGCATGCGGGTTTGACGCTTTCTTTGGTCGCTCCCGCCATTCAGCGGGCAGTCGGCTTACGGCCAGCGCAGGTTTGAGGTTTCAGGGCTCAGGTGGGACTGAAATTTCAATTGTCCGCCACCTGCCAACCGCCACTTTTTACATATTATCATCCCACCATTCCACCAGCGCCTCCCGTTTCTCGAACATCTCTGCAGCGTTTATCTTGCCGAGGTTGATTTCGCTGAGCGGGGTTCGGCCTTCGGGATAGGTGACGTCGTCACGGGGGGACAGCAGATGGTTGTCGACGAGGATCTGCTGGGCTTCCTTGCCGAGCCAGAAATCGATGAACTTGCGGGACGCCGCCAGTTTTGCGGCGTCGTTCTTACCTTTACCGATCAGGCCCATCGGTGCGTTGACTACGGGTGTCGGGTTGGGGTACAGAATCTCAATTGATTCACGCTGTCGCAAGCGCTCGGCCTGGTCGTCGAGCGTGACACCATACTTCCGCTCACCGGTGATGGTGCCGGTGAGCCCGACGGCCCAGTCCCCGAATCGCACGCCGCTGTTGCTGAGGGACAGCCAAAAGTCCTGCGCCGCCTTGTCGCCCACCTGCTCGTGGGTGAAGAAGAAAAGGTTCAACATCGTGCCGTAGCGCATCGGATCGGGCACACCAAGGTCGTCATTGGCGATCTTGGTCAGGTCGAACCAGGTCTCGACGCCGGGATCTGCGGTTTCGGCACGCCAGACGAGCACCGGCACCAGCAGGCGGCCGACAAAATAATGCCCCTCGGGATCCGCCACACCGAGCTCGACCAGACGCTTGAACTGCGGCGGCTCGTGCGGCTGCAGCCAGCCGCGCTGCTTCAAATCCTCGAACACGGCAGGATCGGCAACGTGCAGGACGTCCGGGACGATCTGCCCGGACCTGGCCTCGGCGAAAACCCGGGCCATCACCGAGCCCGTGCCGGAGCGGTACATGTTGACCGAGATTCCGGGGTTTGCCTTCGTGAAGGCATCGTTCATGATCTTGCCGATCTCGGCCGGGGCACTGGTGTAAAGCGTGATCTCGATGGACTGGCCGGATGCGGTCGGCGCCTCAGCCGCCGCTTGCGTCTCTTCCGGGGCGGTGTCCGCAGGGCCCCTCAGCCAGCGGATGCCGGCGGCGATTACGAACCCCAGAAGAACGGCTAGAACAACCTGTTTCGTTTTCATCGTTTCATACCTTTTTTGCGTTCAAACTTTCAGCCAATTCACATGTCATCATCATCATCCAACGGAAATACCTTGACCCCGCTGTCGGGTAATTGAATGTGTATCGTACTTCCGGCTGCCAGCCGGCCGATACTCGCCGGATAATTGATCGCCAACGCCGGATTCTCCTGACATTCGACACGGGCGCGGTAGGAGGCGCCGTGAAACAGGGTCTCGGTGATCGTTCCGCGCAGGCTGCCGGGCGGCGGCGGCGCGCCGTTTGCTGGTTTCACGGTCACATCCTCGGGGCGCACGAGGATCTGTGCAGGGTCACCCTGGCGGAAGACAGTGCCGGCCGGGGCCTGGCCGGAGAACTCCATGTCGTTGCCGATGGTGATGCGGCAGGTGCCGTCGCTGTCGGCGCGGGTAATCGTGCCGCCCAGGAAATTGGCTTCGCCGAGAAATTTTGCGGTGAAGGTCGAGTGCGGGTTCTGGTACAAGGCCTCGGGGTTGTCCAGCTGCACGACCTTGCCGTCCTTCATCACGGCCAGGCGGTCGGCGATCGAGAGCGCTTCCTTCTGGTCGTGCGTGACGTAAACCGTCGTGATCCCGAGTTGCCGCTGGATCTGACGGATTTCCATCGGCAGCTCGAGCCGAATCTGGGCGTCGAGGTTGCTCAGAGGTTCATCCATGAGCAGCAGTTTGGGGCGGAAGGCCAGGGCCCGGGCCAGGGCGACGCGTTGCTGCTGGCCACCGCTTAATTGATCGGGTCGCCGTTTTTCGAGGCCGCTGAGCCCGACGACATCGAGGATTTCCAAGACGGTCTTGTCGATCTCACTGCGGGACTGCCCCTGGACCTTCAGCGGATAGGCGATGTTGTTGCGCACATCCATATGCGGCCACAGCACATGCTGCTGGAACACCATGCCCATTTGCCGGTGCTCCGGCCGGACAACCCTGCGGGGCGACGAGAGCACCCGGCCCTTGACGATAATCTCGCCGTCGTCAGGCGTCTCGAATCCCGCCAGCAGCCGCAACAGGGTGGTCTTACCACAACCGCTGGGGCCGAGGATAGCCAGCAACTCCCCGGCCTCCAGGTCGAGGCTGACGCCGTCGACGGCGGTGACGCCACCGAAGCGTTTGACGAGGTTTTGAATCTCGAGGTCACTCATTACCGCAACGTACCGCTTGAACCAGACCGATACGAGAGTGGGGAAGGCGAAAATTCGCGTGAGCCGGCCGGCTTGTACAATCCCTTGGCTCCGGTGTCTCGCCAGCCCGGCTTGGGATTGGATATCGTTCCATTGCAGAGCCAGGGCGGTGGTCCGCTTGTCCCCCGGCAAGGTGGCATCGGCATTTTTCAGCACGACACAAAAAAGCCCGGGCTTCGTGCGGAAGTCCGGGCTCTTTTTAGAGATTCAAACGATGGGACTACTCATCGAGTGCCGCAAGGATCTCGGCCTGGCAACCGGCTGTGTCGCCTTCGCAGCCGGCGCCCGAGCCACAGACTGTCCCAGCACTGTCGAACGCGTCCTGGACCGCCTGCGAAACCAAGGCGTCAAAGCCCGCGTTCGATGTCGGTCTGCTCGCCATCCCAGCCGCGCAGATCGCATCCATCACGTCATCGGTAAGTGCGGCGCAGGACGTGCTGGCGTTGTGTTCAATGGAGCCCTGGTCGATGACGCAACCGCCGCCGCAAGCCAGTGGCAGCTCGAAAGCGGGGTCGCCGGCGTCAATGGACGGGCTGCCGGCCTGCAGACTGAAGTCGCAGTTGCCGGCATCGGTGAACAGCGGATCGTGGGTGGTGGAATTGGCACCCATCGAGTCGCCGCTGATGTCCGTGCCGTTGTTGAAGAAGTTGTTGTAGTCGCTGTCGATCGAGCCGGCGCTGACGCCGATGCCGGTTGTGTTGTTCACGAAGATGTTGTTACGCACCTCGGTGATATCGGACGCGCCGCCCCCGTAACCCAATGCGTTGGCAGTCACATTGTAGAACGTGTTGTTGCTCACGATCCCGTCACAGCTGCCGGCAATATTGAGGCCGATGGCGCGAAAATTCTTCAGGATATTGTTTGTGAACACCACGAACGACGGTGTGCCGGATACCATTTCGACCCCCATTCCGACCGCCAACTGGCCCGATCTGTCGCCGTTGAACACATTGCCGTCGATAGTGACCGGGCTAGCCGCTGTACCGGAAAAGAAGATTGCACCCAGCCCGTCGGTGTGGGTGGCGAAGTCGGAGAAAGTGTTGTTCAGGATCTTGATCCCGCTGACGTTCTTGTAAAGCTGGATGCCACGGGTGAAGCCGACAAAGTCGTTGTTCTGAAAAATCGTATCGTAGCCGCCCTCGGTAATCCCGAGCCCGATGCTGCCGCCGCCGATGCCGCCGCCGTTGAAGAGACAGTCTTCCACAGTACTGGTATTTGTGTAGAAGCCGCTGTAGCCGTTCTGGTAATTTACCTCGAACCCTCTGATGTTCAGATTGTTGCCCACCCTGCCATCATTGCTGATCTTAACGCCGAAATCGCTGGCGCCGGTGGAATCCAGCACCGCATTGCCTTCGGCCTGGATGGTGTTGCGTATCGAGCTGCCGAAATGGGATGAATTGACCAGGATCGGATCGTCCGTGTAGGTTGCCTCGATGACATGGACAATATGCCCGCCGGAAGTGCCGCCATTGACGGCGGCGAGTTCGGTCAAGCCTCGTGAGACGGTCGCAAAAGCGTCGGTCGCCGAGGTGCCGCTGTTGCTGTCATCGCCGTTGGCGCCGTCGACCCAGATGTCGTCACCCAACGCCGGGGGCGGGGCGCTGGAACCGAACTCGATGGGGCCGATATCAACGACGGCGCCGCCGAATGCCGGCACCGTATCGCTCGGGTCACCAGCATCGATACAGGGACTGCCCGCGCTGAGCCGGAAGTCCCCAGCCCCGGGCGCCACGAAAAGCGGATCGGAACTGATGGAATTCGCCCCCGCCGCGAATCCATTATAATCCGTCCCGTTGTTGTAAAAATTGTTGTAGTCGTTGCTGACGATCCCGCCGTTGCCGCCATCGGTAATACCCGTCACACAGCCCGTGATGACGGTGTTGCGTAGTACGTTGGCGCCGCTTGGGTTGGCGAAAATAATACCGTTGGTGGTCGCGCTTTCGAACCCCTTGATCGCGCAGTTGATCACCTCGCCCTCACTCGTGGCGTTAAAATTTACGGCCATGCCTTTCACGTTTACGAAAGTACAACGCGTGAACGTGAAAAAGGCGCTATCTTCACAGCCGACACCGTAGCTGGCCTTATTGCCGTTCAGGAAACAGTCTTCGAACTTTATTGCAGCAGCGCCCGAGCCACCCGAGTTGTTCAGGCCGACACCGAGATCGCCCCCCGAGGTGCTGATGATGCAATTGCGGAACGTCACGTCGCCAGTGTTCTTGTAAAACTGGAATCCCCTGTTAGGTCCAGTCCAGACGCAGTTCTCGAACACGCTGGCCCAACCGCCCTGTGTTTGGGAGTATCCCATGGCGTTGTACTGAAACGTGCAGTTC
>CAJWLW010000272.1 GCA_913042885.1 uncultured Lentisphaeria bacterium
CCCTATCAACTCGTTTACCGAGCAACCTCCATGTTCCTGCTCGGACAGTATATCAAACAACTGGAAGGCGAATCGCCAGACTGGAGCGTTGACGGTCTCAAGGCGCTCTATGACAAAGTCGGGCGCGTCAATATGAAGCTATCCGAGCGTATTTGCTCCGCCGGCGATGTTGAGTCGACACCCTGCTCGATGATGATCTTCTCCGTGCTCACCATCAGCATGACGCTGCTTTTCGACGAGCACCTCGAAATTCTTAAGGGCCTCTACCAGTTGCCCGCCGCGGAGTAACGCCCCCCCTGGAAGCCGAAGCCGGATGGAATTCCCAATGTCGTCACGCAGTGCAACCTCGGCCTGATGTACGACACTGGCGAGGATGTGTCTGAGGACGCTGTGGTAGCCGGTGCTTGGTTCAGCGTAGCGGCGGCGTCCAGCAATGGTGATGTCCGCAAGAACCGATATAACAGCGAAGCCCATCAAACTTCCGAGATAGAGTACTTTGCCGATGGTTGATCACTGCCGGCTCACGGGAGACGAAAATGTCATCCGACACCACACACTACGTAACCGGGACACCCGCACCGGCAGCCGGCAATCCGTCATTTCGGTCCGAGCCACGGCCAAAGCTGCAGCATCGGCTGTCGGCTGATCAGATCCGTCAGTATCATGAGGATGGTTTCACTGTAATCCGCGGTCTTCTCGACAGCGGGGAAGCCGAATTCTACCGCGCGGAAGCAAACGTGGTTGTCGAAGCTGTCCGTGGCCTGAGCGAAACCTACCGGCTGGACCCAATGAAAAACCTGCGCGTCGAGCTTGATCCGGAGACGGACAGGGTGTGGAAGGTGGATCCGTTCACCGACATGTCTGCGGTTTTCGGGGCGCTGGCCCGAGATCGCCGTATCTGTGACCGGCTTGCCGGCCTGTATGACGGCCATGAACCGCGTTTGTTCAAAGACAAGCTTATCCTAAAGCCACCGCACTCGCACGGCAACAATCTGCACCAGGATCATAACTGGTGGCAGGGCTTCCCCGAAAGCTGTCTGACAGTGACCATCGCATTGGATCGGAGCACGCGTGTGAACGGTTGTACGCGCCTGTGGGCCGTGCCGGACCGGCGTTTTCTCCACAAAGCCGGCAGCCTGTCGGGCCAGATACCCGAGTCTGCCATCGCCGAGCTGCCGGTGACATACCTGGAATTGGAGCCGGGCGACGCGGCTATCTTTCATTGCCTGACACCCCACGCTGCCGAACCGAACAACACCGATCACACACGCTGCGTACTGTTCCTCAGTTACAGCGACAGCCGCGACGGCGAGTGGCGTCAGGCGCACTATGACCACTTTTTCTGGTACCGTACTGCCGCTATGGAAGCGACACGAGACGAGCATTACTTTCTGTGAGACGAGTTCACAACCACCACGAATACATATCCGGATTGTGCGTGGAGCATGGCGTCGGGATATGGGCGTCGCTAGCGGCGAGGAATAGACATGCGATCGACAATCGAAGAACTCAAGGCGCGCTGGGAAACTGACGAAGGCAAGAAACGGCTTCAAAAGGTTAAGGCCGCTTTGCTGACAGACAAGCTTTGGAAGGATGCCCTTTTGGGCTTTCCCGGTGTTGAGGAAATTGATTCCGGACTGGACCTTCGCGGTGTCAATCTCAGCCGTACCAGCCTCATCAGTGCCAATCTCAACGGTGCTAATCTGAGCGGTGCCAACCTCCGCGATGCCAACCTCCGCGGTGTCAATCTCCGTGGTGCCAAACTCAGCTGTGCCGACCTCAGTGGTGCCGACCTCATCGATGCCGACCTCCTCGGTGCCGATCTCAGCGGTGCCGATCTCAGCGATACCGACTTCCAGCGTGCCCACCTTCGCGCGGGCGACCTCCTCGGCGCCACACTCCACGGTGCCGACTTCCGTGGTGCCAACCTCCGCGGTGCCGACCTCCTTGGTGCCAACCTCAGCGATGCCGACCTCCGCGGTACCAACTTCCACGAGGCTGACCTGATCGATGCCGACCTCCGCGGTGCCGACCTCCGCGGTGCCAAGCTCCGCGGTGCCAACCTCGGCGGTGCCAACCTCGATCGTGCCAAGCTCCGCCGTGCGTTGTACGACGACGAAACCCAATGGTCCGGTAACGCCGATTATAAGACTGCCGGTGCAATCCATCTGGTTGATCTGCCTGCAGACGAATAATCGCAGTGCGCAGATGCACGTGAAGGGGTTTGGGTATCTCGCGAAGCGATTTACTGCCGGGAGCGGCTTTGTCACTGCTTGCGTGGTAACGCATGGAAGGTTGACGGTCGGTCGGCCAATGCAATGACGCCGGGGGTGTCCGTTCACCAACTGCTGTGTCTCTCCAATCCCGTCGGCGCGCTCGGTTCTGGAATGGGAACTGCCCGGCAATTCCGACGTTGCTACGAAGCAGCCGTCCTGCGCTTCAGTCGGTTATCGGTCTCTCCTCTTGCGGCTTTCGCAGATTCGACATCCCCGGCCGCAGGGGTATGTTTCGATGCTCTCCTCCAAGCGTTAATCAACAATTAGTGAAGGCTATGAAAACTCTTGTTTACAACGGACCCTGGGACATGTCGCTGGAAGTCGTGCCGGACCCGACACCGGTTGCGGGTGAAGTCCTGCTCAAAATCGAAACGGTCGGCATCTGCGGCAGCGACGTCCACGGGTTCACCGGCGAAAGTGGCCGACGCCGTCCCGGCATGATCATGGGCCATGAAGCCTGCGGTCGGGTCATCGAACTTGGTGACGATGCCACCGGCTTCGAGGTGGGCGATTCCGTTGCGATATTCCCCAGTGTGCCGTGCAGCGACTGCGAGTTTTGCGCTGACGGCCGCGAACAACTCTGCGAAACGAAGGAGATCATCGGCGTCAATCTGGACGACCACGGCGCCATGGCGGAGTATATGACCTACCCTGTCGGCGGTTTGTACAAGCTGGCGCCGGGGATCGATCCGGCCATCGGTCTGCTTGCCGAGCCGATCGGTGTCGGCATGCACGCGATGAAGTTGATGAACCCCAAACCCAGCGACGTCGTTGCCATTGTCGGTGGCGGCATGATTGGTACCGGTTTGACAATCGCGCTGAAGGCGCACGGCGTCCGGAATGTTTTCGTGCTCGACATGATTCCGGACAAGCTCCAACTCGTCGCGTCCTTCGGCGCGCACCCGATCAACATCAAGACCGATGACCCAGCCGCGGTGATGCAGGAGATCGCTGGGCGTCCGACCGCGAACGGCGCCTTCGAAGCGGTCGGACGCGGCCCCACGGTGCGCTCTGCGTTTGACTTGCTGGGAACCGGCGGGACGCTGGTCGTCATCGGCAATCTGGACCAGGAGTTTACGTTGCCCATGCAGTTGGTCACCTGGCGGGAAACGATCATCCGCGGCTCCTATGGCTTCTCCTGTGCAGACTTCGCCGATGCCGTGGATTTAATCAATCAGGGCAACATCGATTTGTCCCCGCTGATCACCGGGCGTTGTACTTTAGAAGAGACGCCCGATATCATGACGAAGCTCGGCCGTGAAGAAATGCAGGTAACCAAGATGGTCATCTGTCCGTAGTTTCGACTGAAAAGGATGTGAGGGCAGAAAGGGAAAAAGTGACGGAGTGCTGTTCAGCTTACCCTTGGCTGACTAAGTAACTGGGGATCAAACGTGGCAACGGCAGGGACAAAAGAACTGATCCGCAATCGTAAGGCGCGGCATGACTTTCATGTGCTGGAGACCTACGAAACCGGCATCGCGCTGGTCGGCACAGAGGTCAAGTCCTGTCGGGCCCACAACATCAGCATGGCGGACGCGTACGCCCGCGTCGAAGGCAATGAGTTGTGGATGTACAATGTACACATCGACGAGTTTGTCCACGGCAACCGTTTCAACCATGATCCACGCCGCCGCCGAAAACTGCTGGTGCACCGCTCGGAGCTCCGCAAGATCAAGCAACAACTCGACGCCAAAGGCCTGACAGCTGTGCCGTTGTCGCTGTATCTGAAACGGGGCAAGGTAAAAGTCCAGCTCGGCATCTGCCGTGGAAAGAGCAAAGGCGACAAGCGCGAGACCGTCAAAAAACGCGAGGCGGAGATTGAAATGCGCAAGGCAATGAAGAACAGGTAAGAAAGGGGTCGGTGACGCGTGTCAGTTAACAGTATCCAGGTCCATGAAATCTGCCACTTGCCACTTGCCACTCGGTTAGAGCACCGCGCCGTGGGACGGAGGCTGGCCACCCGCCACCGGATATGAATGTTTCGGATTTCGACTATGAGCTGCCCGAAGAGTTGATCGCCCAGGTGCCGGCGCCTGAACGGCGTGCTTCGCGCATGTTGGTGATGTCGCGGACAACCGGCGATTGCGAGGTTCGCAAGTTTGCGGAGTTCGCAGAATATCTGCGCCCCGGCGATTGCCTGGTTCTCAATGACACCCGGGTCATCCCGGCACGTATTTTTGGAACAAAGATTCCAACTGGCGGTGCGGTCGAAGCGTTGCTCACCACTCCCATCCGTGATGGCGTCTGGCAGGCGATGCTCAAACCCGGCAGCCGCCTGCCAGACGGCAGCCGCGTCGCGATCACCGGCAGCGATGCCGAGTTCGAAGTCACCGGGCGCGATACTGCAGGGACTTTCGAGATCACTTTCTCCACGACAGCGGTTCCCGAGTTGTTGCAAACATGCGGACACATGCCGCTGCCGCCGTACATTCGGCGTGCCGATGCCGCCGCCGATGCGACACGGTATCAGACGGTGTACAACGCCGTGCCGGGTGCAGTGGCGGCACCGACAGCAGGGCTGCATTTCGACGAGACGATGCTGGAGCAGATCGAGGCAATGGGCGTTGCGATCACGCGCCTGACTTTGCATGTCGGCATCGGCACCTTTCAGCCCGTTACGGTGGAACGGCTCGAGGATCATGTGATGCACACCGAGCAGTACGAGCTCGGCGCCGAGGCGGCGGCCTGTATCAATCAGCGTCGAGCCGCGGGCGGCCGAGTGATTGCTGTGGGCACCACCAGTGTCCGGGTGCTGGAGACGTGCACCGCAGATGACGGCGATACGCAACCCGGTGCGGGAGCGACGGGAATTTTTCTGTACCCGCCGTACACCCCGCGTTCGGTCGACGTGCTGCTGACGAATTTTCATCTGCCGCGTTCGACTTTGCTGATGCTGGTGTCTACATTCGCGAAGCACGAACACGTGTGGGCCGCCTATCAGCGGGCGATTGCCGAGCGGATGAGATTTTACAGTTACGGCGATTGCATGTTGCTGGTGTAAGAAGGCGGCAGTTGGCGTACTCGAATTTTCATTTCTAAGTGCTCTTCTTAATCGCGTTGATGACGAAAGACGACGACGAGTGGGGAGCGAAAAAACGATGCCGAGGTCCATTTGGCCAGTTCCGTAACAGTGATCCGACACAAGAAGCGCTCAACGAAGGGAGTGGCCAGCCTTTTTATTTTGGCGGTTCTGATCGTCGCAACGATGTTCGGATGGCGCTGGTGGTCGCAACGGACCGGCACTGAATCGGCACGTTACGACTCGCTGATTGAGCAGACTGCGGCCCGGCACAATATGGATCCGAACCTTGTCAGGGCCGTCATTTTCCAGGAAAGCAATTTCGATGCAAATGCTCGTGGCAAGGCTGGAGAGTATGGTCTCATGCAGATTACCGAAGGCGCCGCGAAGGACTGGGAACGCGCTACCGGTAAAAGCTTTGGATCGCCCGGTTCGTTGTTTCGTCCGAAGCTCAATATCGAGATCGGCACCTGGTACCTGGCGCAGGGCTACCGAAAGTGGCAGGGGCATGACGATGTGCTGGCGCTGAGCCTGGCCCAGTACAATGCCGGCCCGAGCCGAGCCCAGGAGTGGGCGGACGCTGCCGGCGAAAAAAAGATTGTTGATACAATTCCCTTCTCGTCGACGCGGAAGTATATTAACCATGTGACGCAGCACTACAGAACATTCAGCAGGGAACGTCGATCCCATAATGAAACCGAAGAGCCGTAAACATATACAAGCCTTGATCAACCTGCTCGAAGATGAAGACCGGCATGTTTCTTCAATGGCGATGGAGCAATTGCTGACACTCGACGGTGACGTTGACCGGTTGATCGCAGAATTCCAGGAAGCGCCAAATCCTGTCCTGCGCGGACGCATCCATCAACTTGGAAACATCGTCAAGCTGCGGCGAGAACGTACCTCGCTGATCAATGAAGTGGTCGACGGCAAACCGACCATCTGGGACGGTATCCTGCGCATCAATCGCCAGTACAATCCACAGATGAATTTGCGCAATCTCAATCGCATGATCGAGGAACTGGCGTCCCGTGTACCCAGTCCAATTTCAACAGTCGGTATGGCGACGTTCATGCACAACGAGACCTTCACCTTCACGGGCGAAGACATTCTCGGCGCCGACCTCTACCTGCTCGAGGACGTCCTGGCCCAGCATGTCGGGGCCCCCATCCTGCTCAGTGTCATCGCCAGACACCTGGGCGAAATGTACGGATGGAATGCCTTGATCGTACTGTTCAAGGGAAAACATTGCCTGTACGACGAGCAGACCTGCGATCTGGTCGAACCCGCAGAAGCCTGGCGGGTGACACGTTTGAACCGCGACGACAAGCTGCATCCGTGCGCCGATCGCGACATCTGGCTGA
>CAJWLW010000273.1 GCA_913042885.1 uncultured Lentisphaeria bacterium
AGTGCTGTAGCGGTTTCGAACAGCAACCGGGCGGCACACTTGCGCTCTTCACCGAACGGCGCACACAGGAGTGCAGCGCCGGCCGGGGCGTCACTGCTGCGGTGCGTCGCGCCGAAAAGCTTGTGATCGGCGGGACCGAAATAGCCGCGCTGGTTCAACATGCCGGTGGCTCAAAGTTCGAGGTTCGGGGTTCGACAGGATGTTGCATTGGTCGTGTTCAACGCTACAGTACGGGAGAACCGGACATGGGGCTGTAGCTCAGTTGGCTAGAGCGGTTGGTTCGCAATCAACAGGTCAGGGGTTCGAGTCCCCTCAGCTCCACCAGAAAACCGCTTTCGGGCGGTTTTTTTATGTACAGTAACGAACGTTCCACGAGCCTCAGCGCTCATGATTGACGCGGACGGACGAGCGTTGCCACAAACGCCGTAAATGACAAGCATAGGGGCGTCGCCCGGTTCAATATTTTCCCAGCAGCGCGCTGATCGCGTGCTGGCAATAGTCGATGCGGATCTCCGAGCTGCGTTCCTCGAGGCCGAGCACGGCACGCCGGTGAATAGCACCGTCGACATTGACGATGTCCGGCCACATGGCAGCATGCCCCGCAGTGTACTGGGCCGAAAGCAGGAAGCGCAGCGCCAGGTCGATGCGTTGATCCCACCACCAGATGGTCTGACCAAAGCGGACTTCGTGTGCCCGGCCGTACATGAACACGAGGTTCTGCGCCGCCTGGATACCCTCCATACGGATGGCGGTCGGCGTGACTGCGCCTTCGCGTCCTTCGAAGCAGCCGATGTAGGGTGCAGAGCCGGTAACAAGGATGCGTTTGAGTTCGTCCTCACAGTAGTCGACAGCGAGCTGCAGGAGTTTCTTCTGGGTCCAACGACTGCTGTGCGCCGCCAGCTGCTCGTCGGTGACCAGGTCGAAGCAGGCATTCAGCCCGAGCAATCCCCAATGATCGAACGCTCGCGACAGCGGACGCTGCGTCGACCTGTCAATGACGGTCGACGCCTGCCACTGGTCGGCCAGATAAATGAGCAGCCGCACCATGGCCGTCTGGTTTTTATCTGTCGGATAGGCGCGCTGCATGCGGGCCAGAGCAACCAGCGACTCGCCTTGATAATACTGCGACTGCCAGTCATGGAACCCCTGCAAACCGAGGATGTACTTGGCGTTGAGGTCGCCGGAGTCTTTCTGACAGAAGCGGATGTAGTTCGACATCAGGAGCAGCGTCGGGCGATGGCGCTCATTGCCGTTGAGCTCGTCAACGTAGGTCATCGCAATCATCGCCAAGGCGCAGCCACCGGTCTTGATGACTGGGCCTAGCTCCGGTTTGCTGCCAGTGATCGCGGGGTCGGAGATCAGCGCGGCGTAGACACCGGCATTGCCGCACTGGACAGGCTTGATGTGCTGGACAAAATTGGCGGTTGCCCGGTTGGCGGCATCGAGGTATTTCTCCTTGCGGGTGGTTTCGTACAACTGGCACAGCGCATAGACGGAGCCGGCATGACGCAGCCAGTTGTATTTGGCTTTGATCTTCGGGTGCATCGGGTTGATCCGATAAACAAAGCGTCCGGAGTCGTCGAGGATACGCAGCAGGAAATCGCCAGCACGCACAGCCGCCTTGCGGCGGGCGGCATGGTTGAGCACAGCACCGCTGTCGCTGTCGGTGATCGATTTCTCGGGATCGGAACGCAGCGGCAACGCGGTGATCAAGCCCAGCAGCAACAGGCTGCAGACGAGTTTTCGGGGTAGATACATGGTCACATAAGGTAGCCGCTCAAGCTGGATTTGAGAAACCTTAAGGGCTTAAGATCAAAGAGCACTAACAGGAAGGGCCGAGGCATTCTATCAGGATTTTCAGGCAGGGTACAGGCCATTTTGTCGGCGGCGGCATCGCGTTGGGAGTGACCGGTGTAGCCGGCACGTCGTCGGTGTTTCTGTTGATTGATCGGGGCAACCAGCCCGTGCCGCTGGCACTGGGCAATGCCGGGTGGCACTGCTCCTGCGGCATCGTGCCGCTTCTGCGGCGGATAATGTGCCGTGAATGTGGTGTTTTTAATTGATGATTGTGGTTGCCAAAGATCGGGTGAGGCAGTAGACTAGCTGTTTACCCGTCGACTGTTGTGTAATTTTCACGGTACGGCAGTTCCGTACGAAGGCGTGTTTTCAGTCAATGACAATGGATCTCCTCCTATTGGCCCAAAGCGCCCCCCCTGCGGGGCAACAGTCGGGCAGTATCATGCAGCTTCTAGTGCCGATGGCACTGATGATGGTGATTGCGTACGTGATTCTGATCCGTCCGCAGCGCCGGAAGCAGCGTGAGCATGAGGATCGTGTCAAGCGGGTGAAAGCCGGCGATCGCATCGTCACCAACGGCGGGGTCCACGGCACAATTGCTGCGGTCAAGGATCATACCTTCATGATGAAGATCGCGGACAACGTCAAACTCGAAATTGAGAAGAGTAGCATCACGCGCATCCTCAGTACGGAAGAGACCGAGGCTGCCGATGAAGACCCTTCAAGCGGAAACAAGAACCGGCGCAAACGCAACTGACAACGGCGCCGGCTTTGCGACTACGAAACAGGGAGCATGAGTGATGAAGAAATCACTGATTACACGATTCGCCATCATAATTGTAATCATCGCTGTGTGGGCCGCATCGATCTTTCCGTACCGCGACCAGCCGTTTCTCGAAGTGATGCGGGACTCCGCCCAGCCATCGCTTATCGATAACCGCTTCGAGACACTGCTGAAGGATGCGGCGGTGGAAATTGAAGCGTCAAGGGACGAGGACGGTAACACGTCCCTGCCTGCCCGCGATATTGTCAAGCGCCTGGCGAGCAAGGCTGAACCGCCGATCACCCTGTCCGACTACATCCAGATCTACGAGCAGCAAGGTGCTTCGAACAAGACAGTATTGCAGTTCGTCAGCCGCAAGGCTTCCGGCAAACTGAAGAAAGGCATCGACCTGGCCGGCGGCACGGAATTCGTTATCGGCTTCGATGACTTGCCGGAATCGGAAGAACGTTCCGCGGTGGCAGTGCGTGATGAGATCGTCGAAATCATCCGCAACCGCATCGACCGTGTCGGCGTGACTGAGCCGCAGATCAAGGCGATCGGCGACCGCACGATTTCCGTCACAGTCCCGGCGGTCAAGCCGGAGGACGTGGCCGAGTATCGCGAGCTGCTGACCCGTGTCGCGAAACTGGAGTTCCGCCTGGTCCATTCGCAGAACCTTGAGCTGATGGAGAACTACGGCAACCCCGATTTCACCGTGCCTGTCGGTTTCAAGCTGATGGACATGATCACGGAAGAAAACAACCAGGAGATCGTCACCAAACTGCTGATCAGCCGCGAGAAGACCGGCGTCAACGGCACCGACCTGAAGACTGCGGGGCCGACGATCGATCAGTTCGGACAGTTCAAGGTCAATTTGGAATTTGACGCGGCGGGCAGTGTCGCCTTCTGCGACCTGACGACCGAAAATGTCGGCCGTCTGCTGGCCATTGTGCTGGACGACACCGTCTTCAGCGCTCCGAGCCTGAACGAACCGATCTGCGGCGGCCGCGCTGAGATCAGCGGCAGTTTCACATCCGACGAAGCCAAGCAGCTCGCGGTCGTACTGCAGTGCGGTAACCTGCCGGTCGACATTGAGCTCCAGGGCGAGTTTACCACGTCGGCGACACTCGGTGCCGACTCGGTCAAGAGCGGTACCAGTGCAGCGTTCTGGGGATTGATGTTTGTCTTCGTTTTCATGGTTATCTACTACTTCGGAGCCGGTATTATTGCGGACATCGCACTGGCAGCCAACATCGTCCTGGTGCTCGGCACGCTGACGATCGCCGGTGCCACGATCACCCTGCCGGGTATCGCCGGTATCGTGCTGACTATTGGTATGGCGGTAGACGCCAATGTGCTGATCTTCGAGCGTATCCGTGAGGAGTTGATCAACAACAAGTCGGTCGGCAATGCCGTGCGCCTCGGCTATGAACGCGCCTTATCGACAATTTTGGACGCTAACATCACGACGCTGTTGACAGCGATCATCCTGTACAACTTCGGTACCGGCCCGGTCCGTGGTTTTGCCGTCACCCTGGCTATTGGCATCGTGGCCAGTCTCTTTACTGCGTTGTTCGTGACGCGCGCCATTTTCGATCTGCTGCTCCACAATAAGTGGATCAGTGACGTCAAGATGGTACGCCTGCTGAGCAAGACCAGTATCGATTTCGTCGGCATGCGCCGGGTCGCGGCTATCGTGTCGGCCGTACTGCTGATTATCTCGATCGCCGTCTTCATAGGACGCGGCAACGGCAAGTACAGTGTCGATTTCACCGGCGGCATGGAGATTTCCTACAAATACGAGCAGCAGATTCCCTCTGCCGAATTACGCTCGGCGCTGGAGGGGGAGTTCAACAACGCCCGAGTCAGTTACAAGGCGTCGATGACAGATGGCGGCCTGCTCGAGGTCGTGGTGCCGGAGGGCTCGGAACGGACGAATAACGAGTCCAACGATTCGATGAATCTCGACAACATGGTAACCGCCGCCATCAACAAGAATTTTCCGGATGCCAAGGTAGAGCATGTCGGGACCAAGCAGATCGGGTCGCTGGTCGGCGCGAAGTTCCGGCAGCAGGCGATCGTTGCGATGATCGCGGCAATTATCGGGATCGTTCTGTACATTTCCTTCCGGTTCGAATTCGGGTACGCCCTCGGCGCGGTGGCGGCGTTGACGCATGACGTCCTTATCGGTGTGGGCGTCTTCCTGTTGTGCGGCCGACAATTGTCGTTGCCGGTCATTGCAGCGCTGCTGACGATCATCGGTTACTCGCTCAACGACACGATCGTGGTGTTCGATCGAATCCGCGAGAACCTGGCCTTGAAGAAGGGCAAGTTCCTGGACATCGTCAATTTGAGTCTGAACAACACCCTCAGTCGTACGTTACTTACATCGGTGACAACCCTTATCGTGGTGCTGATGCTGCTCTTCTTCGGCGGCGGTGCAATCAACGATTTCGCGCTGATCATGGCTACCGGTGTCATTGTCGGTACGTACTCGTCACTCTTCGTGGCCACCCCGGTGATGATCATCTACCACAACTGGGCCACCAAACGCGCGGCGGCGGCGGCGGCGGCGGCGGCCAGTTCGAAGCCGGAAGTGGCCACCTCGGCTTAACGTGTGCAAGGGCGATGTGATGGTCTGCCGCCGGCACCCTCGCCTGAAACCTTCGCACTGGCAGTTGCATGGCGAATCGCCCGGCCCAATACATCGACCCCGCGGTCCTCGCCAAGGTCGGGAATTATGCCCTCCTGGCCCGCACGATCGTCGAAGGGTTCGTCGCCGGCCTGCACCGCAGCCTGTACCACGGCTTCGGCAGTGAGTTCGTTCAATACCGGAACTATTCCGAAGGCGACGACCTCAAATACATCGACTGGAAAGTCTTCGCGCGGCACGACAAGTATCAGATGAAGGTTTTCCAGGAGGAGACCAATACCAACTGCTACATTGTGCTCGACGTCAGTGCCTCGATGGAATACACCGGCACCCACGGCATCAGCAAGCTGCACTACGCCAAGATCATCGCCGCCTGCATCGCCTACCTGGTCAATCGCCAGGGCGACAATGTCGGCTTCTACGCCTACAGCGACAAAGTGCACACCGGCGTTCCGCCCGGTCATCGCAGCGGCCAGGTGCAGCAGATCTGTACCGAACTCTCCCGACTCGAAGCCGGCGGCGGTTGCGACCATGCCGTCGTGCTCAACTATCTGGGTGAATCGTTCAACCGCCGCGGTATCGTCGTGATGATCAGTGATTTTCTCGACACCGACACCGACATGCTCAAGGGCCTGCGCCATTTCCGCTTTGCCCACCATGACTGCATTCTTTTCCAGGTACTGGATGATGACGAGCTCGACTTCGGCTTCACGAGCACGATGCGTTTTGTCGACAGCGAGACGGGCGCCGAAATCATCACCAGCCCGGGCATCGTACGCCGCGAATATCTCGAACGTTTCGGCCGCGAGCTCGAAGACCTGCAGCTATTCTGCAGTCGCAGCAACATTGACTACCATCAGTTGCGCAGTTCGCAACCGCTGGCATCCAGCCTGACTGCCTATCTGAACCGTCGGGAGAAATTTCGCTGATGAGTCTCCTGGCGCCACTGTTCCTCGCCGGCCTCGCCGCCCTGGCGGTGCCGATCATTCTGCACCTCATGCATCGCGAAGTGCCGCGACGCGTCATTTTCCCGACCATCCGGCATATTCTCAAGGGCCAGCAGTTTCAGTCCGGCCGCCGCGGCCTGCGAGATTTCTGGACGCTTCTGGCGCGACTCGCCATCCTCGCGCTCATCGTGTTGCTTTTCACGCGGCCCATTTGGGAGAAGCCGAAAACAGCTGTGTCGGACGCCGGCAAGGAAATCGTCCTTTTCTATGATCTGTCGGCAAGCATGAACGCAGTCGATTTCGAATCGTTCGCAGTCAAGAAGACGCGGGAAATCATCGGGGCCGAGCCGAATGCGAACTTCGCTATGCTGGCATCGTCTGACCATATCATCGATCGCGCTGGCCTGGGCACACCGGCCAGCGAGGTGCTGGCGAAGGTGAAGGCCCTGCGGCCCGGGGTCGTACCGGGCAATCA
>CAJWLW010000274.1 GCA_913042885.1 uncultured Lentisphaeria bacterium
ATTTCCTCTTTACTCGGAAATCCCGAGCCTTTTTTCGTCAGCCGCGACGCGACAAGAAACGCGGAGAACGACGACGATCTGCAATATCATAGCCGCAAACGCGGCGAATTGCAAAATAGAAAAAAAATGTGCCGGACACGGGCAAAATAAATCAAAGCAGTCAATCAAACACCGCAACAGGACGGCGTGATGGCGTTTCGAAATATTTGGGGGAATGGCTCGCGCTGAGAGCGACACGTCCCATCCGGCCGCCTGTCTTGATTATACCTCCACCACCGGTATTTTCAGTTGCATGTCACTGTTCACGACAATCCGCCCGGGGCGTCGGTTGCCAGCGCTCCTGCTGCTCTTCGCGATGGCACAGATGCCGACACGCGCGGCAAAGCCGCCGGTACGGCTCACCGAGCTGCCCGGCGACGTTCAGCGGCTGGTCAATCGTATCATCGCTGTCGACAATCAGATCCGCCCGGATTTCGAAGCCTACCACCGTACGCTCGACCGCACGAAGGAACCAATGCTGCGCGGCATGCTGGCCAAACGCGCCGGACTGCATGAGGCCCTCGCGTCTGTAGTCGCCCAGCGCGTCGCGGTTCGCAAGGAAGCCATCGCCAAGCTGCAGGCGAAGCTGGAAAAGATGGGTGAAGTCTACGACCGGCTCGACAATGAGGGGGCCGTCAAGAACATGCGGGCGCGGCTCGATGTACTGGAGGAATACGTCGATGTCCATCGCGACTGCAACGAGTTTCTCGAAACCACCCTGAAGGATCTTGCAACACTCGAGGCCGAGCGCGACTATGGGGGTATTGACAAACTGGCGAGTGAACTGCCGGTTGACGAAACGGGGAAATGGGCCGGCACACACCTGGTCTACGAAGGCGACGCCTATCTTGCAACCATGGACAGGAACGGCAGAATGCTGGTGCAGATCAAGCATCCCAGAGAAAAAGGTACGTTCCTCACGCCGGCAATCCACTTTAAGCAGCTGGAGATTATCGGCGGCAAGCAGCGCACGACCCCACAGGAACTGCTGGGCTACCTGAAATACCCGAAGGCTGCCGTGCAACAGCCGCATCAGGTCGTTCTGGGCGGTCTGTTCCAGGGGAATGTCGAGTTTCGCATCGCTTATCGGTTCGAAAAGGAAGGCATAACTGTCTCCACGGGATACGCCGACCCGTTGGGTATCGAATACCCCACACGCCTGACTTTCGATACCCGTATCAATCCCATCGACGGGTCCGATGCCATGGACGAGGCGCAGAAGAAAGCGGCCTATGGCAAATACTACCTGAGACTGAAAACCGAGAGCGATCGGCTGAAAATACCGTTTTCCGAAAAAAAGGTGGAGCGCGAAATTGATTCGGTCGACATCGTCGGACTCTGGAAGTCCCGGAAAGTCCGGATCAAAGTGAAAGGCATCGACAACAAAGACCTGGACGGCTGGCAGCGCACGGCGTTTACCCTCGACGTGGCGGAGTTCAAGAGCGTTGCCGACGGATTCACCATCTCCTACAAGACCGGCAACAACAAGATCAAAGGCAACCGAACCAGCATATCCCTGAGGATTCAATGACGCAACGTTCCCTGTCAATCCGGCGGTACCTGCTGCCGGCACTCATCCCTCTGCTCCTGTGCAGTTGCGGACGCGATCCCGTCGACAAAGGCACCGCCGGGCAGCCGGACGACGGTGTCCCTCAGATTCTTCACCTCGGCAACGGCGCCGAGCCGAAGGCGCTGGATCCACACGTCGTCACAGGGGTCACGGAACACAACATCATCTCGGCGCTGCTCGAAGGGCTGGTCACAGAAGACCCCAAGACCCTGGAGCCGCAACCCGGCGCAGCGGAAAGCTGGAGCGTGTCGGATGACGGTACAGTCTATACGTTCGTGCTGCGGTCAAACGGCAAATGGTCGAACGGCGATACGGTCACCGCACATGACTTTGTTTTTTCGTTTGAACGCATGCTGTCGCCAGGGCTGTCTGCAGAGTACGCGGAGATGCTGTTCGTGATGAAGAACGCAGCGGCGTTTCACGAGGGCACGATCGCGGATTTTTCACAAGTTGGGGTGCGTGCTGTCAACGACTATACCCTGGAGATCACGCTCAATGCCGGTACGCCGTATTTCCTGTCGATGCTGAATCACTATTCGTGGTATCCTGTGCACAAGCCGACGATCCTCAAGCACGGCAAAGTGGACGAGCTGCACACGCCGTGGACGCGGCCGGGGAATTATGTCGGCAACGGTGTATTTGTGCTGGACACGTGGGAGGTGAACAAGGTAATCGTGGTGAAGAAGAACCCGTTGCATTGGGACGCGAAGAGCGTGCGGCTGGAAGCGATCCACTTCCACGCGATCGAGAAGGCGCTGACAGAAGAGCGGGCGTTCCGGGCGGGCGACTTGCACGTGACAGGCACGGTACCACTGGACAAGATCGAGAAATACCAACAGAAGTCACCGGAGCTTCTGATGGTGTCGCCGTATATCGGAACCTACTATTATCTGTTCAATGTGGAACAGCCGCCGCTCGACGACGTGCGGGTTCGCAAAGCACTGTCGATGTCGATCGACCGGGCGGCGATCTGTACGTACGTGCTCAAGGCGGGACAGTTGCCGGCCTATCATTTTGTGCCGCCGGATACGGGTGGGTATACATCGCAGGCGCGCGTGACTTACGACATCGCGGCGGCAAAGAAGCTGCTGGCGGCGGCTGGGTACCCAGACGGCGAGGGCTTTCCAAGGTTTGAGTTGTTATACAACACCAACGAATCGCACCGCAAGATTGCGGAAGTCATCCAGCAGATGTGGCAGAAGAACCTGAACATCAAGGTCATGCTCAAGAACCAGGAGTGGAAGGTTTATCTCGACTCGACGCAGCAGGGAGACTTCCAAGTGGCGCGCGCGGGCTGGATCGGAGACTACATCGATCCGAATACATTCCTGGACTTGTGGATCACCGGTGGCGGCAACAATCGCACACGCTGGTCGAACAGCGACTATGACAACTTCATCTCCACTGCAGCCGCAACGTCGGATGCTGCCGTTCGTTTCAATGCGTTTCAGAAAGCGGAGACGATCCTGCTCGATGAGTTGCCGATCATGCCGATTTATCTCTACGTCAGCCTGTCGCTCATCCAGCCCGGCGTCAGAGGCTGGCACCCCACTCTGCTCGATCACCACCCGTATAAGTATGTGTATCTGGAGTAGTCCGTTGTCCGTTGCGTGACTTGTGATGCGTACGGCGGGACGCTGCGAACAACTGACAACTGACAAGCCGAATGCTCCGTTTTATCCGTTCACGACTGCTGGAAGCGATTCCGGTTCTGTTTATCATCGCGACGCTGACGTTTGTGATGATTCGACTGGCACCGGGTGGGCCGTTCAGTGACGAGCGCAATGTTTCGCCCGCGACCCTTGCGAAGCTTGAGTCTCATTATCACCTCGATGAACCGCTGCCTGTGCAGTATCTGACCTGGTGGCGCAAGACGCTGACGGGGGACCTCGGGCCATCGATGCGATACGGCGCCCATTCCGTCAACGAGATCATCGGCCGCACGCTGCCCGTGTCATTGGAACTGGGGATTCTGGCGATCACCTTTGCACTGATCATCGGGCTCGGCGCCGGTATTATTGCAGGGCTCAAGCCGAACACCGTGACCGACTACGCGCCCATGTCGCTGGCGATGATCGGGATCTGTATACCGACGTTTGTGATCGGACCGCTGCTGTTGTTGTTGTTCGCACTGCGCTGGCAGATTTTCAGTGTGTCGGGATGGGATACAGCAGCGGACCGGATCTTGCCGGCAGTGACGCTGGGCGCGCCGTATGGTGCTTACATCGCCCGGCTGACACGAGCGGGAATGCTTGAAGTCCTCAACCAGGATTTTATCCGTACCGCCCGTGCCAAGGGTGTTTCCGAGTTCCGGATCATCTACAAACACGCGCTCAAGGGCGGGTTGCTGCCGGTGATTGCTTTTCTCGGGCCGGCGACGGCCGGGTTGCTGAGCGGTTCGTTTGTGGTCGAAGAGATTTTCGATATCCCGGGACTCGGCCAGCATTTCGTGAACGCTGCATTCAACCGTGACTACACGATGATCATGGGCACGGTGCTTCTGTATGCTGTCATGATTGTCGTGTTCAATCTGCTGGTGGATATCATCCAGGCAGCGCTGAACCCGAGGTTGCGACTGGAATGAGCTTGCAGCTTTCAGCTTTGTGTACGGGGTGCCACAACCCGGCGGCATTGTTCCGCCTGGCTTCAGCGTTTGTCAGGACCAGCAGAAGGTTCACTGCACCGCATCGAGAACCGATTGGCACTTAACTATTCGGTATGACGGGACGGCATGCTCCGTCCTGACAGCTGACACCTAAGCAATGGATAAGATCGATAAAAGCACATCGCTGTGGTCAGACGCGCTGCGGCGGCTTTGCCGCAACCGCCTGGCGTTGTTCGGGGCGGTCTTTTTGCTGTTGATCGTGCTGCTTTCGGTGTTTGCGCCATGGTTGACGCAGTACGAATATTTCGAGCAGGATCTGGTCCTCGGTGCCATCGGGCCATGCCGCGAGCATTGGTTCGGGACAGACACGCTCGGGCGCGACCTGTTTACCCGCGTCTCGTACGGTGGGCGCATCTCATTGCTGGTCGGGGCGTGTGCCACTTCGGTGTCGCTGACGATCGGCGTGCTGTGGGGAACAATCTCGGGTTACTTCGGTGGCCATATCGACCGCGTGATGATGCGGATCGTCGACATCATGTATGCCCTGCCGTTCACGATTTTCGTGATCCTGCTGATGGTTTGTTTCGATGACGTCGAAGTGCGGTGGATCGATCCGCAACTGTTCACCCTGCTTCTCTTATTCATGGCGATCGGTGCCGTCGAATGGCTGACTATGGCGCGCATCGTCCGCGGCCAGGTACTGACGCTGAAGCAGCAGGCGTTCATTGAAGCAGCAGTGACGCTGGGGCTGTCGAGGCGGCGGATCATTCTGCGCCACCTGGTACCTAATGTTCTCGGTCCGATCATCGTCTACACCACACTGACAATACCCAGCGTGATGCTGCTGGAGGCGTTTCTCAGCTTTCTCGGGCTCGGCGTGCAGCCGCCGATGAGCTCATGGGGGCTGTTGATCAACGAAGGGGCGGACGCCATGGAGGAATACCCGTGGATGTTGATTTTCCCGGGGCTCTTTCTGTCCGCCGCCCTGTTCGCCCTGAATTTCCTCGGTGACGGACTGCGCGACGCCCTGGATCCCAAGTCAGCCCGGGAGCTATGATTGTTGCAGCAACCCGATCAATTCTCAATTCCCACCTGACACCTGACACCTGACACCTGAATACTCTCTTGCTTCTCACCATCGACAATCTGCACACCACCTTCAACACCCATCGCGGCACAGTGCACGCCGTCAACGGCCTGTCCTTGTCTGTGGCACCCGGGGAAACTTTAGGCATCGTCGGAGAATCCGGCTCCGGCAAGTCGGTGACCTGTTACTCGGCGCTGGGGTTGCTGCCGCCGACGGCGACAACTACGGGGCACGCCTGGTTTAACGGCGTTGATATGCTGAACTGCAGTGCCGCCGATCGACGCCGGCAGTTGGGCAACCGCATCGCCATGATCTTTCAGGACCCGATGACCTCACTCAATCCGTATTTGCGCATCGGTGACCAGCTCATCGAGCCGTTGCGGCTGCACCGGGATATTTCGAAGCCGGACGCTGAAGCCCGCGCCGTCGAGGCCTTGCGCGAGACCGGCATCCACGACGCCGAACGCCGGCTGCGCCAATACCCGCACGAGTTTTCCGGCGGCATGCAGCAGCGTGTGATGATCGCCATGGCGCTGATCACCGAGCCCGATCTGTTGATCGCCGACGAACCGACGACCGCTCTCGACGTCACCGTGCAGGCGCAGATTCTGGCGCTCATTCGCAATCTGCAGGCGACCCGCGACATGGGTGTCGTCTTCATCACCCACGATCTCGGGATCGTCGCCGGGATGTGCGATCGTGTGGCGGTCATGTACGCCGGGCGCATCGTGGAAACCGGCCCTACGACGGCGCTTTTCGAGACCCCGAGACATCCTTATACCGTCGGGCTGCAGCAGTCGTTGCCGGCCATCCAGCAGCGCGGCTCCCACCTCTATACTATCCCGGGCAACCCGCCGGACATGACGGAGCAGATCAACGGCTGCCCGTTCCTGCCGCGCTGTGCCCATGCGGCTGCAGAGTGCGGCTCCGCCTCGATGCATCTGGAGCCGGTGGGGAAAGATCAATGGACCGCCTGTATTCGCGAACAGTCCCCTTGAACCGCTTTCCCGCCTCAGTCCTCATTGCACAGCAATCGCCGTACACGGCGTAAATCGCGGGCGCAGGGCTCGTGCGACGAACATCCACATCTGTGGATTACACGGGAGATTACGAGTGAACGACCATCAGCCCTGCGACTGTGTGCCCACTTCCTTGCCGGCGAAGAGCAGGAGCGCCAGCAGATAAAGCATCGTCACGAAGATAACGGCGTAGGCCGCGCCGCAGGCGATGTAGCTCGCCGGGATCGATTCCTTGGCGGCCAGGGCGTCCGCCATAAAGAATCTCTGCCAGTTCGGCAGCATCGCGTGTATCGTGTCCGC
>CAJWLW010000275.1 GCA_913042885.1 uncultured Lentisphaeria bacterium
GTCGCCGCCGGTGACTACGCTGCGGCACGGCAACACCTCGCCGCCATGGCGGCATGGGCAGCTGGCGGCGCTGGCAGCAGCGACAACCTGTACGAGGACGGGGACGACGATCGGTACGGCTTCATCCTCGTCGGTCGCCACCTGCTGGCCCGGCTCGATCTGGCGGACGGCAATTACCTGGCGGCTGCCAAAGCGCTGCGTCAACTGTCCGTCGAATATGAATCTGCCGTTATCGCCGATCCCGGGGCCGGATTTCAGACGCTCAACGGCCAGCTGGCACACTTTGAATCTGCTGTTGCACTGTGGCAGGCGCAGGAATCGGCCAAGGCACTGACGTTGTTTGCTGCGCTGGTGCCGCCGCCGGTCGACGGGCAGCCCATATTTGACCCGGATAACGCTGCAACCTATATTGGCTTGCTGGCGGCAGCTATGGACGACAATGCCAGCCGCGGTCAACTTGTGACTGTTGCAGAGGAACTGCCCGTTGTGTTTCGAGGTCTTGCCTATTGGGTGTTGGCCCAGCACCAGAAGGGTGAACCCCTGCAAGCCGCCTATCGCGATAAAGCGAACGAAACGATAGGCAACGTGCTTATCTGGCCGCGCGTCACCGACAAGGAGGGCGATCATGTTCAACACCCCGAAGAACGGTAAACGCCGTTATGTCATTCGGCGGTTTTCGTTGACTGAAATTCTGGCGGTTGCAGCGATCGTCACCAGTATTCCAGGAGCGCAGTATGCCAAGGTCAAGGAGAAGGGCTACGAGACCGAGTGTTTCAGCAACCTCCGGCAGATCTTCATCCTGATGACCGCCTACAACCTGGAGAACGGCCACTACCCCAAAGCTGCTTTCTATCCCGACGACCCGCTGAGGGGCGAGGACAGCATCAGCGTCATTCTGCACGGCAAACGCAAAGCGACCCGTGCCAGAGACATCTGGATGTGCCCGGCACTGCCTGACGCACTCAAGAAAAAAGGTCTGGGCTTCGTCTACAACGACGATCTCGCCGGCAAACGAAACGTCCGGAATCCGTCAAAGAAATGGGTGATGATCGAAATCAATTGCGTCTCGCGGGACGTACCGGCACCGCATCCGAATGGCTACAATATCCTTTTCGCGGATGGCCATATCGTCACCGACACACGACTGCCGAAGAAGATTGTCGGCACCAAGAAAGCAATGCTCGAACAACTGCGCAACGAAGCCAGCATTATGTGCGCCCGGATTCATTAATCGGTGATTGAAGAAATTTTTCTGCGCTTGCTGTATGGCGGAGTGGTAGGCTTTATAATTGGCCTCACCAGCATCGGCGGTGCCGTTTTCATGCTGCCGGTGCTCACCTTATGGCTGGGATTGACCTCCTCTGAGGCTATCGGCACCGCCAGCCTTTACTCGTTCGTGGCTAAGATATTTGCCGGCCCGCGGCATATCGCGCTGAACAATGTCGATTTCCGGGTAGTCAAAAGATTTCTCATCGGTGCTGTGCCCGGCAACCTTGTCGTGACGATTGCCATCAATCGCTACATGGCGATGCACCAGCAGAACGAGCAGTTGATCCGTGCCTTTCAGTCCCAGCTCAGACTGTTGTTCATTGCTGTTGTTTTCCTTGCCGTCATCCTGATGACAATCAATCTGATCCGCCGGTTCCGCCGGCCCCAGGACGAACCGGCCCCAGTGCAGCTCGGAGACCGCAGTCTGTTTACGTCGATCGTGCTGTCGATCGCTGTCGGTGCAGTCGTCGGTGCGACGGCAATCAGCGCTGTCGTCGTTGTGCCGGTGATGATTCTTTACTTCAAATTGCCTGCCCGCTATGCCGTCGGCACAACGGTATTTGTCACCCTGGTGTTGATGCTGCTGACTTCCGCCGTCTACCTGTTCGGCAAGCAGACCAATGTTCCCACGGCTTTGTGGATGGCGCTCGGATCGTTCGTCGGCATCTATTTCGGCAGCCGGTTGACGGGCAGGCTCCCCGAGCAGCAGCTCAGGATCGTGGTCATTGTGCTGGTGGCACTCGCTGCCACCATGATGCTGATTTTCGGTAGTTAATGAATCTTTCTCCCGATTTTGTCGTCCAACAATAACCGGCGGCAAGCCTGGAGTATTTCATGCGATTGCACATTCGAAACATAAGCGCCACGCTCGCACTAATCGCGGCTTCAATCGCCGGTGCGAACGGCGACGATGAGATGGCGATCGACACCTTCCTGGCGTACATGCGCCAGCCGCCCATTGAACTTTCCTGGGGCATTTTTGAGGGCACTGTCAGTCACAAGCGCGACGGCAAGCGCCATAAAAAGATGCCCGTTGAACTGCGGGCACGCTTTTCGTCGGAGCGCGTCTCGGCGCAGCTGATTTTCAATGACGACCAGGTCTACATGATCGGGCAGAATTTCCTGGACGGTCTCGAAGGCACAACCATACATGAGCAGCGCGCTGCGCAGCCTGGCGCCGTGACCCTGGCGGACCGTGGCATTCGACCTTCTGATCTGACCCTGTCGTTTCTGTACTGGGACTTTGTCGAAGAGCTCGACCGCGAGAGATTCGGTGGGCGTGTCTGCCGCGTCGTACGTTTGCGAAATCCACAGGCCGACGAAACCGTCAAGGTCTGGGTATCACGCAAGTACATCTTTCCGATGGCTGTCGAGTGGTTTTCCGGCGAGCGGGAGAAACCGTATCGTCGACTCGAGTTCAAGGACCTGAAGAAGATCAACGACGTTTACGTCATCAATCGCATTGCCATCTCGAACGCTGGCTGGCGCACGATTGTCCAATTCAAGAAAATCCAGCTCGCCAAGTTCGACGACAGCCCCGTACCCGACGACCTGTTCCGGAAAATCGATTGATGCCGCCCGCTATGGAAGCGCTCGGAACACTGCCACCGACTCAAAGTGCGCCGTCTGCGGAAACATGTCGAAAAGCGCCAGCCGTTCCAGCGCCATTGCCGCCGTCAGCGTGCGGACGTCGCGGGCAAGCGTAGCCGCATTGCAAGAGACGTAAATCAGCCGGTGCGGTGCGAACTGCGCAATCTTTTCAATGACGCCGCGGCCGCATCCCTGCCGCGGCGGATCCAGAACGATCGTTGTTGCGGCCGCATCGCAGCCTTCGAAAACCTCCGAAAGATTCCGGTCGATGCGTCGCTCGACGAAAGCGATGTTCTGCAGACCGCGGGCCTCGGCATTCGCCTTCGCCGCCGCCACAGCCGCCGCCTGCGATTCCACGGCACACACCGACTCCGCGACAGCCGCCAGAACGATCGCAAAGACACCGACGCCGGCATACAGATCGATCAGGTGCGTCGTCGGTGTTGCTGCAAACTGCTGACGCACCCAGTCCACGAGCTGACTGCCGACCGCCGGGTTGACCTGACAGAATCCTGTGAGCGGCACCATCATGTTCGCATCGCCCAGCAGCTCCGTCAGCCACAGCGCGTCCGTACCCGTGTCGCCGTAATGATGGACACTGCCGGTGGCATCGACACGGAAGGTCACGGTCTCGTCCCGCAGCGTGGGCCGTGCCGCGGCCAGTGCCTCATTGATTGCGGAGGCCGCAATTTCGCACCGTTCGATCGGGACGACTGTCCGATTGTCGGCGGCGAGGTAGCCGTAACCCTTGCCGCTGCGGCGCAGCTTCAATTTGTTGCGGTAGCCGTAGGGCTGCGGGCTGGCAACGACCGGATCGACATCGGGGACGTCTGCGATGCCGCCGATCCGCTGGAGGATTTCCTGCAATTGCTGCGTTTTGTGAGACAACGCGGCGGCGGCATCGATATGCTGATAGCAACAACCGTCACAGGTGCCGTAGTAGGCACATGGTGGTTCGATGCGTGCAGGGCCGGGCGTCAGCAGTTCTTCGACTTCGCCGCGAGCGTGTCGGCGCTGTTGCCGGACCACACGCACGCGTGCGACGTCGCCGACAGCCGTGTACGGCACGAAGACGATCCGGCCGTCGGCAAGCCGGCCCACACCGTCGCCGCCGAAGGCGATGTCCTCGATCTTGACGGTGATCAGTTGTTCATTCACGTCCATCCGTGCCTATCTCCATGTCTTGCCGAGGAACGATCGTTCCCCGCCGTTGATCCGAACATTAGAATACAACGGACACGGGAAGATCCGGACCAAGGTCCTCTTGGCAGGCCTTAATGATCTCGGTCATCAACGCTGGATTGCGTATCAACCCTGCTCCGGTTTCCTGCGTCACAACATTTCGATCCGGACACCCCGTATTGATGGCGATCCCGTCAAAGCCCAACTCACGAACGAGTTCAGCAGTCTTAAAAACAGTTTTCGGACGGCGCCCAAATACCTGCGCCACGACAGGCCGCTCAGATGCGTGGTACTTGAGACCAACCAACAACCGATTTCGGTCCGACGAGCACAAGCCGTGACAGGACATAAACTCCGTGAAGACCGCGTGCGGCCGCTCATATTTGCAGATCATCTGGCGAAATGCAGTATCCGTAACACCCGCCATCGGCCCAATATCAACAACGGCTTTGGCGTCGCAAGCCAAAACGCATTCAGATTCATCGTGACGGCATCCACTTAAAGGGAATGCATGGCTCCCTATACAATTTATCGGGAATCTTTTCTACAATCGTGTCATGGAATTCCGGAAGTTTCGACCAATGCAGACCGCCGCGAAGATGGTGGGCCGTATGATAGCCAAGATTGCCGGTAAAAATATTGTACCATTTGTGGGTGATGTTCCATGATGCGTCGTGATCATTCTCAGCATCAAGGCCGTGATGATGGTAGTACGTGTGCCAGGCCGTGAGAAACAACGAAATCGCCATAGGCAACAAAAAGACAAACAACGCGTTTTGCCAGTTGTACCAAAAGAAATTGCCGAGGATAGTCAACTGGAGCAGCAACATCAGCACGAAGATCATGCGATGCTTTGGATGACGCTTTCCGGCCATGAATGCACGGGGATAACCCGTGGCGGCAACAACCGTTGCATACTCCAATTCCCTCATGGGCGTGCCGTCATCTCGCTTCCAGCGAGATTCGTCCAAGGCCTGATCCAAGTAGTGTTGGTGATGACCAATCACATGATGCAGAAACCAAGCATGACTGGTAATCCCCGTAAGAAAACCGTACGGGATTTCCAACAGACGATTTAGCCCGTTCGAGTGAAACGTCGCCAGGTGTTGATGGTGGTGATTAAACGAACAAATGCAGGTTTTGTGAAAAATTCCAAGGACCGTCCATGCGGCCGCATATTTCCAGGTGGGTGCGAGGAAAAACACGACCAAATCTAGGCCAAAGGCAAATAAAATAATGGCAACGGGCCAACGATCGGCGTGGTAGCGAAGTATCTTCATGGGGGGGGAGATAGACTATCGTTTTGTGCAGTAAAACAAGAAAATAGGCGAGGCCAACCAACCTATCTCAACTGCCCTCTCCTACAAGCAACAACGCGCCTGCGGAATGTGAATCGGTGTTGGACAGTTGCATAAACGGCCGCAGCCGACCCTTCCACGGGGTGACCACGAGTGTAAGTTGTCCGGATGGACGACTGCAGTCACGACGACCTGGCCGATGTTGCGTTGATGCTCGGTGAGCAGCTCAAGCTGCAGCCTGCAGCGCTGCCGCTTGATGTTTTCGATGCGCGGCAGCAATTGCAGGATTACCTTGCGGGTGTGCTTGCCAAGATGCTCGACAAGGGGTCGTCGCGGCTGATGCCGATGTTCTACCGGCTCGACATTGCGGAGGCCAAGGTGGAGGAGATCACGCGCGCTTTACCGCCGCCGGCGGTGCCCGCGGCGTTGGCGGATCTGATCATCGACCGGCAGCTTGCGAAGGCACGCACGCAGCGCTTGTACCGGGAAGGACGCCTCTGACAAAGCCGATCAGCCAGCTTGTTTCGCCCGGATGCAGGCGCAGAGGCTGTCGATGGACTCGAGCGTATCGGCGTTGATATCTGCCTGGTCGAACTTGACGCTGAACTGCGCTTCGATGGCGACGATCAATTCGAGAATGCGGAATGAATCCACTTCGTAATCGGACAACGGCGCTGCTGGCGAGATGTCCGCAGGTTGGAGATCCAGAAACAGACTGTCGATCATCAGGGTGATAAGCTCTTGTTCCATCTCGCGTGCTGCTATTCCTCAGATTCTTCGTTTTCCGATTCCATTTTCCGGTTGGTTTCCCCGTACCCGCATTCGAACTCCTCGTCGCAGGCAGGACAATAGTCGAACGATGATAAATGCTGCACCCACCGCGTTTGTTGGAGTTGCGGGTAGAACCGCTCTTCTTTGAGAACCTCCGTCATCAGCAGGCGGTAGGCATCGAGTGCCGTGAAGTGCGCGCACATGTCGAAAGCGATACCGTGAAGCGCCAGCTTGGTCAACAACGTGCGCAGCGCCACCTGCGCCTGATTCTCATTGAGCGTGTCCGGATCGGGCAGGGAGTCGAGGGAGCCAACCACCGAATCCATGGTCTCGTCGTTTTCGAACTCGATCAGGTAGTCCATCAATTCGAGTTCACGAATCGAATCGCTGTCGCCGTCGACAGCGATGCGATCGAAGCTGGCTGACTTGGCGTCGAGATGCTGCTGCAGCCCGTCCGGCAGCAGCTTGAACTCACTGGTCTCCTCCTGGAATTCCACATCGTCCGGCAG
>CAJWLW010000276.1 GCA_913042885.1 uncultured Lentisphaeria bacterium
ACGAAAACGACTGCAGCGCGTGAGTCATGCCATAGACGGTACCCAGAAAACCGGCTGTCGGCAGCAGCCAGATCAGAAACTGCGTCGATGCGAAGGAATTGTCCAGCGACTCCCAGTCGGCATCGGCATGCTGACGCATCGCTTCGAGCACACCGTCCGCCGTCGTTGTCTGCCCCGAAGACGACACCTGACGCAGCAGCCGCAATCGGAGAAAGGCAACAAAATCATTGAATGTGGTGGTGCCATCGGCGAGCAAAGCCTGACGTGCCGCGGCGATCGCATCGGCATCCACCGTGTCGGCACGGGCGCAGCAGCGCTGGATGACGAGAAACGCCCGGGTCTGCCGCACTGTTACCCGCCATTTGAACGCGACCACCACCAGCCCGTAGATCGCCAGTCCGATAATGGCCAGTGAGATCGCATCGATCCCGGTCGTCATAATGTCTTCGGCTGCTGCCAAATGCGCCAGTCCAATCCAGATCAGCCACAGCACCAGCGCAATCGGGATGGCAAACAGACCGGCACCGCTGCGCCACGGACTGCCATCGACCACAAAGGCCTGGCAGGCTGGACAGCGGATGAAGTCTTCGCCATGCGGTGCACCGCATTCGGAGCATACATACTCATTCATCGCATCACGCAGGAAGGTATCAAAAGGGTGAGCGCCCCGTCATCGAGCGGCTCGACTTACCATAGAGTGGCGGTACAGTCTTTACAACATTGTGACAAGCGTGAACTGCCTGAGTTCCAACGCATTTTGTATTTTCAAACCCGTTGCAACCATGCCGGACAAGGATACCTCGAAAGCTCGACCGCTGCGCCTCGCGATCGTCTGTGGCGGTACCGGCGGTCACTTCTATCCCGGGCTTACCGTTGCTGCCGCCTGCAATGAAAATGCCGGGAACGCGGTGCTTTTTGTTGCCGGCCATAGTCAGAACCGTTTTCTGCAGATAGCCTCCGAACGCGGTATCGAGGCGATCGCTGCGCCAGCGGTGGGTGCCCCACGCGGTAAGCTCGATATGCCGGTCACAGCAATCCGGATGGCCTGCGCAGCGCTGAAATGTGCCCGTTTACTGCGTCGCCATCGCATCGACGTTGTCCTGGGCATGGGCGGCTACACCAGCGTTGCAACCGGGCTTGCCGCGCGGTTCTGCCGCATTCCATTAGTCCTGCACGACGGCAACGCCGTGCTCGGTCGTGCCAACCGGTTGCTCAGTCGATTCGCCGTGCTGCTGGCGCTCAGCTACCCGTTGAGGAATCCGCAAACCGCGCGCTGCCCGACGCAGCTGGTCGGCATGCCCTTGCGTGATGACCTGCTGGCCGCAGCGCGGGCGCCACGACCGCGGGAAGATGTGCACGATGACTTGGGGCTCGATAAGGCGCGACGGACTTTGTTGGTATTCGGCGGCAGCCAGGGCGCTCGGATTATCAACGACACGGTGAGCAACGCCCTCGACGGCATGTCGGCGGCGGCCGACCGCTTTCAGATTATTCACCTCACCGGCACCGATGACAACGATCCATTCATTACCGCATACGCAGCTGCCGGCGTTCCGGCACGCGTACAGGCGTACGAATCCCGCATGGACCTGGTGTTGCAGGCCGCCGATCTGTGTATCTGTCGTGCCGGCGGTTCGACTTTGGCTGAATTGGCGTTGTTCGGCATACCTGCGATCTTCATTCCTCTGGCCGTTGCGACCGACGCCCATCAGCTCGCGAACGCCCAGACTGCCGCCGATATCGACGGCGCATTGATCATCGAAGAAGCCGACTGCACACCAGACTGCTTAAGTGCAACGATCACATCCTGGCTCGATGACAGCGAGGTCTTCGCCAACCGCGCCGAGAACCTGAGAAGCAATGCACGCCCCGACGCGACCGCAACCCTTCTCAAATGCCTCCAAGGGGTCTAATCGGCCGGTGCGTGCTACAAAATCAATCAATACAGATCAATGGCCGATGAGCGGGATACCCGTGGCGGTAGCGGTGGCGATGGTGATGGCGCGCAGGTCCTCGGGCTCGAGGTTGTGGATGTTGGTCTTGCCCGTACAGCGTGCCATCATCGAAACTTCACCGTTGCAGGCTTTGAGGAGGTTGCTCACCGCTTCCTGACGATCGGCAATGGCAAGGTTCGAGGAGAAATACATCATGCCGTCGTCATCGTCGATCTCGCCGCCGGCAGCAATGCCGAGGGTAACGCCGAACACGACGGCATTGCAGCCGATGGCCAGCACCTTGGCAGTGTCGGTGCCCGAGCGCACACCCCCATAGTAAATAAGGTCGATGTCGCCTTCACGCTTGAGCCGGCGCAGAATTGAGATGGCTTCACGAAGCACGGTCAGGTCAGCCTCACGGCGCAGCTCGGCCCAGGGTAAGTGAATGCCGACAGTACCGTCGAGGACGATGAAGTCGAAATTGTTGTCGAGGGCAAACGGAATGGCCTGCTCGAGGCAGGAGACAGTAGCAGCAAGTCCAATAGGTTGCGCTGGCTCAGGGGCAGGCGTGATCGGTATGAACGGGTCGGAAGCGACATAGACAAGGGCGTCTGCACGACTGTGCGGCAAGGTGCCGTTGGGCAGGATCAACTGCATCCATGGCACATCGGTGCCGAGCGGCCGGGTACCGATGTACGGGCAGCCGGGACCCACCATGCCGGCGGCAACACCTTCACAGACCTCATCGTGCGCAGCGTCGAAGCCGGCAACGAAAAATGGATACTCGAGGGCAAGGCAATCGGCGATCTTGGTGTGTGTTTTGCAGGCTTCGCGGTAGGGGTCGATGACCAGCCGCGACAGGTTGGCAGGAAGAAAATGGATGTCATCCAATGTTGCCGGACGCTGCTCGGGAAAGGGGTTGTCTCGCGGCAACAAGCGCTTGTTGAGCATGCGGCGCATCTTTTTCCAATCGTCCGGCTTGGTGCGCGCCATGTTGAAAATGTCTTCACGGTTGTTGACGGTGTACAGGGCCGTACCGTTCTCGGCGTCGCAACGGAAACAGCGGGCAGCCTCGGCACGGGCGGCTTCGAAGCTGTACGGAGACTCGATCTCGGGGAACTCGACGGGGTTTTTGCCAAGACCGTGGAAGTCCTGCTCCTGGCGGTGGAAGACTTCCCACTCCGGGTCCTGGGAGACGGGAACGCGTCGTGTCCGGTATGGGGTGCGGTAAGGCAGGGGATTTTCGTGGCCTTGCAGAAAAGCCGTGACATAGTAGGCAACGCGATGGCCGTGGAACATTGAATTTACCAGCGTTGACGGGCCGAAGGCACCATCGCCGGCAGCGAAGACTTTCGGGTCATCGGTGCGCATGTTGTCCCATTCGGTGACAACGATGTCGTCGCGCATCATGCCGCGATTATCGAGATCGGTACACTCACCTTTCTGGCCGACGGCGGTAATGACCATGCCACAGGTAAACTCGTGTTCGGAGCCGGCAACGTTGATCGGCCGGCGTCGGCCGTCGGCTTCGGGTTCGCCGAGCTCGGTCTTGACGCAGCGCAGAGTGACAGATTCGTCACTGGCAACCACTTCGACCGGTTGCGTGTAGTAGACGAATTCAATGTCCTCGGCGATGGCGCCACGCAGTTCGTCCTGGCGCGCCGGAATTTCATCGGGACCGCGGCGGTAAAGGACCTTGACGTTCTTGCAGCCTGGCAGTCGTTTGGCGACGCGGCAGGCGTCCATGGCGACATCACCACTGCCGACGACGAGGACCGTCTCTGGTGTCTCCGGGCGCTCGCCGGTGTTGATCCTGCGCAGGTAGCTGACGCCGTCGACAATGCGGGGATCGTTCTCGCCGGGGATGCCGAGGGTCTTGCCCCACCATGAACCGATGGCGAGCACGACAGCGTCGTGCCGTTCTTTGAGTTCATCGAGGGTAACGTGCGTGACAGTGCCGGATGCGAAGGGTTCGCTGTGGTCGCCCAGGGCGGTATTGAGATGGACCTTGATTCCAGGGCAATGCGTCAGGATACGCTGGATATCTTCGCGGATAACTTCGGGCGGCAAGCGGAAAGCGGGAATACCCCAGATGACCATGCCGCCGAGGCGGTCGGTCATCTCGTAGAGGTGCACTTCGTAGCCGGCTTCGGCCAGATCCTGGGCGGCAGTAATACCAGCCGGCCCACTGCCGACGACGGCAACTGTTTCCATCTGAGTAACCGGCACCGGCGGCATCTGAAAAGCTGCTCCGAGCTTGTCCATGACGTAGCGCTTGAGATTGCGGATGGCGATGGGGCCGTCACTGTCGGCGCGGCGGCAGGCGGGTTCACACGGGGCGTCGCAGACGCGGCCGCAAATGGAGCTGAGCGGGTTCGTAGCAGTGATCGCCTCGAGAGCGCCCTCGAGGTCCCCGTCCCAGATGTAAGCCAGGTAGGACGGCGCATCGGTACCGATAGGGCAGGCAACCTGGCAGGGCGCGGGTACGAAATGGGCATCGGGGGTGTCGTCGACGAAATCTACGCCGACTTCGACCTGCAGATTACGTTCGTCTATGGGAATGGCTGTGGTCATCGTACAGCAAACTCGTATTTCCAGTTGGCGGGGAGGCGTTGCTGTTCGCGTTCGCGCAGCTCGGGGACGTACTCGAGTCCAGTGACTTCGGCAGCTTCGGGCGTCAGTGTCACGAGGTCGTTGCGGTTGAGTTGCTTGACATCGTCGTAGCCGTTGGCGTGGACGATGGAAGCGATCTGCCAACGCATGGACTCGAGGAAGTGATGCACATGCTGAGCTTCCTGATGCAGCTTATAACGTTTTTCGTGCTCCGGGTCCTGGGTCGCGATACCGACGACGCAATTGCCGACATGGCACTGCATGCAGGCGATGCAGCCGCCTGCAATGATAGCGGCGGTGCCAACGGCGGTGCAGTCAGCCCCCAGGGCGAGTGCTTTGGCAGCGTCGATACCGTCCATGACGCCGCCCATCAGGACAATAGGCAACTGCCCGCTGCAATCGATCTCGGCCAAGCCATTGAGGGCGCCTTCGATGGCAGCGAGTGTCGGCACGCCGACGTACTCGAGCACGTCGGCACTGGAGGCGCCGGTGGAGCCCTGGGAGCCGTCGAGCTCGACGAAGTCGAAGCCTACTTTCATGGCGATCTTGATGTCGTCGCGGATCCTGCCGGCACCGAGCTTGACGGTGATCGGAATCCTGTAGCCAGTGGCCTCGCGGAACTCCTCGATTTTGATCGCCAGGTCGTCGGCGCCCAGCACGTCCGGGTGACGCGACGGCGAGCGCAGGTCGATACCTGGCGGGATGCCGCGGATGGCAGCGAGTTCTTCAGTGACCTTTTTTGCCATGAGCTGCCCGCCGAAGCCCGGCTTGGCGCCCTGAGAAATATAGATCTCGAGGGCGTCGGCGCGCAGCATGTCGCGGATGTTCCAGCCAAGGCGGCCGGCAAGGCACTGGAAGATGAGTTGATCGGCAGCCTCACGCTGGGCGTCGAGTACGCCGCCTTCCCCGGTATTCTCGGAGATGCCGGACATGCTGGAGGCAAGCGCCATGGCGACTTTCGTGGAGCGGCTGAGGGCACCGAAACTCATCGGCGCGATCATCACGGGCATGCTCAGGTCGAGCGGTTTGGCGCCATGCTTGTCACCGATGACAGTGTGCAGATTAACTTTCGAGAGGACGTCGTCGTCGGCAGTGGCGGCAACGTCGGCGCGAAAGGCCAGGTCGGACAGGTGCGGCATGGGGCGTGCAGCACCGTAGCCGCGGACCCGATAGCGGCCGGTACGGGACTTGATGTGGATGTCTTCCTGGGTCTTGTCGTTCCAGTACGCGTGAGTCCCGGAAAAGGTATGGAACGGCATCGGGCGCACACGCTCTTCGACGCCCCCCTTGTAGCGCAGATGCTCACCGGCGTTGACAACTTTCTGGAAGCTGCCGTCGAATGGCAACTCGTACTGGTCGAGAAACTGGCGGATGCTGTCGAGCTCGTCGCTGTCGAGATCGTCGATCTTTGCATCGGTGCCCAGCGACTGGATTTTACCGCCGATATAGATGCTGCCGCCGGTCATATCCTCGCCAAGGCGTTCGCCGGAGTCGCCGAGGATGATGATGCGGCCACCGTACATCATGTAGCCGGCCATAAAATTTGCATTGCGGCCGCAAAACAGGGTGCCTTCCTTCATCACCTGGCCGGCACGCGAACCGATGTTGCCCTTGATGACGATGTCGGCGCCGCGGATAGCGACGGCGGGGATGGCGCTGGCGTTGCCGTTGACGACAACAGAGCCCTGATACATGTTGTCGCCGACGCCCCACCCGACGTTCCCCTCGATGGTGAAATTCGGACCATCCGTGAGCCCGGCGCAGAAGTAACCGGCGGACCCGTTGACGCGGACATTGATCGGGTGGATGAGGCCAACGCCAATATGGTGGCGGGCATCGGGGTTGAAGACTTCGACGTCTTCACTGTTTTCACCCGCGCCACGAATTCGTTCGTTCGCCTCGGTAACAGAGATTTTGGCTAAGTCGACTTTGACCATGTCGCAAAGGACCCGGGGAGCGGTTCCCGCGTGTCGAGAGTCTCGCCGGGAAACAAGCGGTTAAGGGATACTT
>CAJWLW010000277.1 GCA_913042885.1 uncultured Lentisphaeria bacterium
AAAGAGTCACAAAAAAAGCGCTGCCGCACCGGTCGGGTGCCGCAGCGCTATGAGAACTTCCGGATGGCTAAGCAGTGTTATCTGCCGCTACCCTCGGCATTTCCCTTCTTGTCGCCGTCGTCCGCCTTGATCTTGCAGCAGCCGACCGCCCCCTTGAACATGCCACAGCCGCCGCATTTGGTGCGACCTTCGGCGTCGCAGCACTTGGCAGTGCCCTTGATCTCGCCGCAGCTTTTGCAGATGGTGTTCGGGATTTTGCAGCAGCCGACCGAGCCCTTGAGCAACCCGCAACCGCCACACTTGGTGCGACCTTCAGCCTTGCAGCATTTGGCGTCGCCTTTGATCTCGCCGCATTTCAGGCAGATCTTGATGGCATCGTCCGCTTCGGCGCTGGATGCCGCTTCCTTGTTGCTGCCGTTCTTGTTGTCGGAGGCCAGCACTTGCGTGCCGGCGAGGCCGAGGACGAGAATCATGATGGACAGATACCGCATCACCATTCCTCCTTGATTGTGGGTTTTGAGAGTGCGGGTGAGGTACAAGATTTGTATTCGCCGGGCCTGTCAATTTCAGTCATGCCGGCGAAAAAATAAAGGTTGTTGTCGAGGAGACCGTTGGTCAATAGCGCTTTGGCTGTCTAAGATAGCGCTTGTAAACCACTTGTCAGCCCCTTTCCAGCTTCGATCATGCGACGAATCTCCGCTCTGGCCATCCTTCATTTTGTCATCGACAGCTACGCGCTGATGATTCCCGCGTTGTGGCTGCCGATCAAGCAGCGATACGACCTCAGTGCTACAGAGATCGGCATGATCCTGGGGCTCTGCACGCTGCCATTCGGATTGTGCCAGCCGCTTTGGGGCATGCTGTCGGACCGGGTGAATGTGGGGCGACTGCTGTCATTTGGGCCAGTCGTGGCCGTGCTGGGTATAAGCATGGTGATGCTCCAACAGCCGCTGCTGCCATCCGTCCTCTTTATCATGATCGGTTGCTGCGGTGTCGGTTTCTTTCATCCGGAAGCAGGAATTACCGCAACGCGCCTGGGCCGCACCGGGATGTCCCGGACGCTTGGCGTTTTTCTGGTCGGCGGTTTTCTCGGTCAGGCGGTCGGGCCGTTATGGATCAGCTATGTAGTCGAATCCGAAACGTCCGTAACGACTCAGACGATCCTGGCGATCGCGCCCGGGCTGGTGCTGATCGTTGTCGGCGTAGTCATGTTCGGCAGACCGATCGAACGCCATACCCGCGACAGTGATGGCCAGGTATCATGGCTTCAGGCGCTGGCCGGCCGGCACTGGCCGGTATGGCTGCTTATCGCGATGAATACGATGCGGTTCTTCTGCGTGTACGTGCTGTTGTACACCATCCCGCCCTACCTCGTTGCTGCGGGGCACGGTCAGATCATGATCGGAAAGTGGCAATCGATCTTCAACGGCTCACAGGCTTTCGGCCTGCTGCTCGGCGGTATGACCGCCGCAGTCGGGCGCGAGCGGATCATCTGCGCCGGTTCCACCGCGCTGTCACTGATTCCGCTGCTGCTATTGCCGATTTTCGAAGGCACGTCGATGATCATCTGCCTGGCGTTCATCGGTGTCGGAATGGCCTGGACGACTGCGATCGTGATTCAACTTGGCCAGGGGCTGGTGTCGCAGGCCGGCCGGTGGATGACCGGCATGCTCATCGGTTTCGCGTCGGGGATCTCGACGCTTACGGGGCCCTGGCTGGTCGGCACGCTGGTCGACAATTTCTCGGCCCGCACACCGTTGTACTGGGCCACCGGTTTCGCTGTCGCCATGCTGGTGACGGTGCTGGTGCTGCCGTCACAGAAGCGTTTGAACGCATTGCGGGGCTGACCAGGGGCTAATCGTGGTGGCATCCGGGACCGTGGATATGCCCATGGTCGAGTTCTTCCTGGGTGGCCTCGCGGACTTCTGTCACGTCGATGTCGAAATGGAGGGTTTCACCTGCGAGCGGGTGATTGCCGTCGATGGTGACGTCTTCGCCGTCAATTTCCGCCACAGTGATGATCTGGGTGCCTTCCGGCCTGTTGATCTGGAACTGCATGCCGGTCGCGAGGTCGTCGATGCCCTCGAACATGTCCATCGGCACCACCTCCACCAGCTCGTCGTTGCGATCGCCATAGCCCAGTGCCGCAGAGATTGTCGTCTCGAAAACGTCCCCGGCCTTCTTGCCGAGCAACGCGGATTCAAGACCGGGAACGAGGTTGCCGTGCCCATGCAGATAGATCATGGGATCCTGGCCCCCAGAAGAATCGACAACGTCGCCGTCGCTTAACTTCAAGGTGTAGTGGAAGGATACAGCGATGTCCTGCGAGATTTCCATGGTGTCATTCCAGGGGTGTTGCGAAAGTAGTATCAGTGGAAGTCGAGGCATACTTTGCCCCCGTCGCCGCGGAAGTAAATAGTGGCTGAACGGAAATATCCTCGGTTTTCCTGAGCGCTCCCATCCGGGGCAAATCGTGTGCTGCCGGTGATGCAGCGGGTGTCTCACGTTACAAAACGGGGTAATTGTTTCCGCTCATTTCCTGCCGTGTCCCTGACGCGCCAGAGCCCACCACCGGCAGACCGGGGGCGGGCATGAGAAAGTCGTCGCTTTCTTCGTGATCGGATGAGCCACGGTAAGTTCACGCGCATGCAGCGCAATGGTCTTGTCCGGCAGCGGTTTCGGCGCCCCGTACTTGACGTCACCGAGGACTGGCATATCGATCGACGCCATCGCCGCGCGCAATTGATGGGGACGGCCAGTTTCCGGAATCAGTTCGACCAGCGTCTTCCTGCCTTCGCAGAGCAGCGCCCGGAATTGTGTGACGGCGCGTTTGGCGTTGCCTCTTTTCGAGGCGCTGGCAGTTACGCGGTTTCGACGCTCGTCCTTCGACTGCCAGTGCACCAGCTTCCCATCATCCTGACGCGGCAGGCCGTGACAGATTGCGATGTACGTCTTGGTCACCTGTTGTTCGCGGAACTGTTCTGTCAGTCGTGACGCCGCCTTGCTGGTGCGGGCAAGCAGAACGACGCCAGAGACTGGGCGATCAAGACGGTGCACAACGCCGAGGAAGGCGCGACCGGGTTTATCGAACTCTACTTCGATCCAGCTTCGCGCCATGTCGAAAAGCGACAAATCTCCACTGTCATCCGGCACGACCGGCATGCCCGCAGGCTTCACCACGGCCAGCAGATGATTGTCACAGAATAAAATGTCGAGAGCCATAGCATCTGACTTTATCGCAGTAATCCCGTAATGCGCGCAATTGGCGATACCCCGGCGGATGCCGTACCTTCTGCGCTGAGTGAACTACACTGCAATGAACAACCGGCCCAACAATCAGTCTTTCGCCCAATGCTCGACACGCTGATCCCCATCATCAAACAGGCTGGCGAACTGTCTCGAGCCTATTTCAGTAACGAGCTCGAGAACGACGTCGACTTCAAGACGCCCGTCGATTTGGTTACGACCGCCGATCGGGAAGTCGAACAGTATCTCAAAGACGCTTTGGCAGAAGCTTTTCCTGACATCAGATTCGACGGAGAAGAGTCGGGCGAGGGGGCGGGCAGCACCGAGCACGGCGTCTTTATCGTCGACCCGATCGATGGCACTACAAATTTTTTTCACCGCTATCCGTTCTACAGTGTATCGCTGGCTTATCGTAAGGACGACATCACTGAGTGCGGTTTGGTCTATTGTCCGCCCACCGATGAACTGTTTTACGCTGAACGCGGCGGCGGCGCTTTTCGCAACGGCCGGCCGATCCGGGTTTCGCAAAACGCCAGGTTGCAGGACGCGCTGATGGTGACCGGTTTCTCCTGCGTACGGTTCAACGTCAAGCCCGACACGATGGCGATCTTCGACAGGATGGTCTATCTCGTGCGTGACATTCATCGCGACGGCTCTGCAGCGCTCGATCTGTGCTATGTTGCCTGCGGTATCTATGACCTCTTCTGGGAGCTCAATCTCAATGCCTGGGACGTTGCAGCCGGGGTCCTGATTTGCGACGAAGCCGGCGGTCGCGTCAGTGATTTCGGCAATAGCGATCAATTCGAGAAAAATCGGCAACTGGTCGCCAGCAACGGCGCTATTCACGACATTTTTCTGCAGGAGACAACGGGGCTTTGTTGAACATCAATCCCATCGTGCCAGCAGCAATCCTCGTGTCGCTGCTCACAGCACTCGCCCCCGCCAAAGAGATCTTTGAGATCATCGATGCCAACGATCCGGCCACCCTGCAGGCCTACGTCGAGAAAAATCCGGAAAGTGTCAAATCGTTCAACGACAAGCGACAATCGCCGTTGCATCAGGCTTGCATCGCGGGTGATCCCGAACTCGGCCGTGTCCTGCTCGATGCCGGGGCGGGCATCGATGCCCGCAACGGCAAGGCCGCCACACCGCTGATGATTGCAACCAGACACCCGCAGAAGGCTGATGAATGGCTGACGCTGCTGGCCGAGCGCGGTGCCAAACTCGACACCCCGCACCGGACCGACGGCACCGCACTCATGATGGCCTGTGCCGCCGGCAAGGCTGACGCCGTCAAGGTGCTTTTGGCTGCCGGCGCCAAGCCCGATGCTGGTTCCAGGAAAGCAAATGCACTGACCGTGGCACTGCAGGTCAAGAAGTCGAAAAGAATGGAACTCTGCAGGATGCTCCTGGCCGCCGGCGCCAAGCCGGCCCGCTACCCGAGGAGAGGACCGAATCCACTGACTGTGGCGGTGGAAGCGCGCAATGCCGAACTGGTCAAGTTGCTCATCGAGCACGGCGCCAATGTCAACGCGGGACGGCCCAGCCCGTTCCAGGTGGCAATGCGGCAGTCAACAGACATGATGCTGGTAGCCTTGCTCGAAGCGGGCGAATGCCCGCTGATGGCGTGCAAGCTGTTTCCGGCCATCCAGGATTTGACCGAGCAGACACGTCGCGCCCGGTTGCTCCGCGACTATGGTCTCGATCCCGTTTCCGGCTGTGAAGCGAATCTCAATGCCATCGTCGGAATGGCCGACTTCGAACACGTCGAGATGTACCTCGAGGCAGGTGCCGACATCGCTGCAGCAGATCGGTACGGCCGACAGGCAATCCACCATGCCGCCGGTGGCAAGGGCTCGGCCGAGATCATTGTGTTGCTCGTCGATAGCGGCGCCGACGCCGATGCCGTCACGCCGTTCGCCAAAAAGCGGCCGGCCCATTTTGCTGCGGCGCGACGCCATGGCGTCCGCGGCAAGGAACCTGCGACCGATTTCACGCACCTGCAGGTCGTTGCCGAGTTCGGCGCCGACATTGACGCTGCGGATCTATCGGGAAACACGCCGCTGCACCTTGCCGTGCGTGCGCAGAACGCTCCGGCGGTCGCATTTCTGGTATCACGTATGGTTGACATCGCGGCACGCAACAAGCAAGACAAGTCGGTCGTCGCGATCGCGCTCGAGGCGGAGGCTTATCACACCCTGGTACCGCTGGTCCAGGCCGGTGCCGAAGTGAACGCCGAAGATCTCAAACCGATTTTTGCAAAGATCGATCGCCGCAGAGAAGTGCGCTTGGCCAAGGCTCTACTGTTTCTCCGTCAGGTTCCCTACCCGGCACTGCGGCCGGAGTTGCTCAAGGTCGCGAACAGCACCGCGCTGTCACCGAGCACTCGCGCCGACGCAATCATTGCCTTGCATGCCGCGGGCCACGCTAACGCCGTCACGATGATGGACCTTCTGATCGACAAGACCTCGTCGGATGCGGTGCGGCGGTTGCTGGAGGCGAAACGGGCAGAGCTCGAACGCCAGTGAGGCGTTTTTCGCGTATCCCTTTACTGTTTTTGAATGTGCTTATTGACTGTCGGAGGCAGCCTCTGGCCGGCGGGTAACCTTCCACATGCGTATTTAAGCCGTACCTGCCACATATCTACTCAGTTTATTCGTCGCGTTTTTTCTTGCCCCTGGCCAGCTTGCTCAGGATGTTGCTGGCAAACTCGTCCGACCAGCCGAATCGCGCCTTGAGCCGTGAGTAAATATCGAGCGCCACTTTATCGAGCCATATTTTAATACGGGCAACAGCATTGTCGTCCGGTCGGCTTTTGTAGTTCGTGGACTTCATTGAATAGCTGCTGTCTGCCTCGGTGGTGTAGTAATACAGTGCGACGCTGCGTCGCTGAACACCGTCCGGGCACTGGATCGGATCCGGATAGCCATGGTACGAAGTCTCGTTCGTATTAAAAATCAGCGCATGATTGAGATATGGCTGTACTCTCTCGACACACGCCTGCATGTCGCCGTCCCACAGCTCGATGGCACCGCCCCAGTCATCCTCCCAGCGTTCGTTCATGTAGAGGATCAGATTGATGCGACGCCGCCAGCGTTTGTGGTAGTGGTGCATGGTAAAGTCGGCGTGGACATTGAGGAAGCCCCCGGGCTCCGTTTGATGCAGCCCGCCGCCGTCCAGCAGCGGATCGGACATCAGCCCTTCTATACCTGTAAGCTGGCTCAGCCACTCGACGAATGCCGGGCTGTTGAGCGTATCAACAATCTGCCCGAGCAATGGCGGGAAGTGATCGCGGTCG
>CAJWLW010000278.1 GCA_913042885.1 uncultured Lentisphaeria bacterium
ACCTGGTTCGCCGCCGACAAAACAGGCTTTCATATGTTGCATGCGCTGTTCCAGACGGCGCTCAAGTTCAACAACGTGACACGCTACGACGAGTGTTTTGCCACCAAGCTGCTGATCCACGACGGACGCTGCCAGGGGGTCGCTGCGCTGGAGCTGCGGACCGGTCAGATCCTCCCGATTGCCGGCAAGGCGACTATCCTGAGCACTGGCGGTGCGGGGCGCATTTTTCCTTTTACGACCAATGCTGCGATCAAAAACGGTGATGGCATGGCGATGGCCTACCGCGCCGGCGTCCCGCTGAAGGATATGGAATTTATCCAGTACCATCCCACCGGTTTACCCGGCACCGGTATCCTGATTACCGAAGCATCGCGTGGCGAAGGTGGCATCCTCGTCAACAAAGACGGATATCGTTACCTGCAGGATTACGACCTCGGCGAGGCTCTGGACGTAAACGACTCCCAACATCCGCGCAAACGTACGATGGAACTGGGACCGCGCGACCGCTTGTCGCAGGCGTTCGTGCAGGAGCAGAAGAAGGGTAACACGATCGAGGGGCCATACGGCCATTATGTGCATCTGGATGTCACCCACATGGGCGAGAAAAAAATCAACAAGAAGATCCCCTTCGTTCGCGAGCTTTGTAAAAATTATGTCGGCATTGATCCGGTTCATGAGTTGATTCCGGTGCGGCCGGTGATTCATTATGTCATGGGCGGTGTCCACACCAACATCGAAGGCGCAACGCCACTGCCCGGACTATACGCCGCCGGCGAATGTGCCTGCGTGAGCATCAACGGTGCCAACCGGCTCGGTTCCAATTCGCTGACCGAGCTGTTGGTCTTCGGAGCGCGGGCTGCGCGGGCTGCGGTTCGTTTTGGTGGCGAGTGCGGCGACATCGATGCCCAGATGATCATTGCCGGGGCTCAAGAGGAACAGCTACGGATCCGCGAGCAGTTCTTCCAACCCAAAGGGGGCAAGGAAACGATTGCCGGCATCAGGTCGCAGCTGACGGGCACCATGGAGAGTGGTGCCGGGATCTATCGCAGCGAGGATTCACTGCGGAAAAGCTGTGATACCATCCGTGACCTGAAAGAGCGCTTCGGCAGTATTGAACTGGCCGATCATAGTCTCACGTTCAATACCGAACTGACATCGGCATTGGAGCTGGAATTCATGCTGGACGTTGCCGAGGCGTTGGCACACAGCGCCCTGGCACGGACGGAATCCCGCGGTTCGCATCAGCGTACGGACTACGCCGAGCGCGATGATGAAAAATTCCTCAAACACTCGCTGGCGTACAGAACCGACAGCGATCCACGTGTTGAATACCTAGACGTGGTCATCACAAAGTGGCCACCGGGAGAACGTATCTATGGCAGCAAGTAATACCGAAACGGATAAAATGGTTACCCTGGAGGTCTTTCGCTTCCAACCGGAGGAGAACGACGAGGAGCACTACTTCGATCGGTACGAAGTTCCGTATCACGAGGATTGGGTGGTGCTGGACGCGCTGAATCACATCAAGGATGAAATCGATGGGACATTGTCGTATCGCTGGTCATGCCGCATGGGAGTCTGTGGCAGTTGCGGCATGATGGTCAATGGTGAGCCGAAACTCACTTGCGCGGCCTTCCTGCGCGACTACTATCCTGAGCCGATCCGTGTCGAACCACTGGATCACTTTCCGGTGATCCGTGATCTGGTGATCAACATGGATGGGTTCATGGAGAAGCTTGGCGAAGTCAAGGCATGGCTGATTCCGAAAGAAGAACGAGATGTTTCGCAGGGAGAATATCGGCAGACGCCCGCTGAGCTGGCGCACTACAAACCGTACAGTATGTGTATTAACTGCATGCTCTGTTATTCGGCGTGCCCGGTATTCGCTCACAATTCGGATTTCGTGGGGCCGGCTGCTATTGCCCTGGCTCAGCGATATAACCTCGACTCGCGCGATGGTGCCGCCGATGAGCGGGCCGAAGTGATCTTCAGCGACGAGGGCATCTGGGAATGTACATTTGTCGGCGAATGTACCGAAGTCTGCCCGAAGAATGTTGATCCGGCTGGTGCAATCCAGCAGGCCAAGGTGACCGCAACTATGGACTGGTACCGCAACATCGTGCCGTTTGGATCCAGGAAGTCAACCGAAAAAGAAAGTCAATAGGTCGAGAAATGGTGGATCAGCCTGGAGCGGAAAAAAGCAAAGAATACATTCGATCCATGCCGAGCAATTGGTGGATGAAGAAGAAGTCGTATTCGCTGTTCATGCTCCGCGAACTGACCTGTGTTTTTGTTGGCGGGTACGCGTTGTTTTTGCTGATCCTGGTCGCTTGTGCAGCAAACGGTCAGGAGGCATTCATCGCGATGTTGAACAACCCGGTGAGCATCGTGCTTCATGTCATTGCCCTGCCGATGGTCATCTACCACAGCATCACGTGGATCAATCTGACGCCCAAGGTATTAATCATCTGGCGTGGTGAGGACCGGGTAAGTTCGACGTTGATTGCGGCGGTTCACCATGCGGGGTGGATCGTCTTATCGATTGTGATTTTTGTGATCGTCAGGGCAATTGCGGGGACGTAAGCAGTATGGCCAAATCTAATGAACCAATTTGGTGGTCATTGTTTTCTGCCGGCGGTGTGGTCGCCGCGTTCTTTCTGCCAATCACCATGATTATCACCGGGTTCGCGGTGTGGGCGGGCTTGATCAGCGAAAGTGGTTTGTACGATTTGTTACACCATTGGCTGACGCGGATTTATCTTTTTCTGGTGATTTCCTTGCCACTGTTTCACTGGGCACATCGATTCCGCTTCGCGGTTGCGGATCTCGGTCTGAAAGATAAAAGCGGTGCACTGCCGGTCGCCGTGTACCTGGCAGCAATTGTCGGGTCGATTCTGGCACTTGTCTTTTTGATCAGGCTTTAATTTCGCAGGACAACGTTGCGGACCATGCGAAGTCGCCGGGCAAGTGGAAACAGAGGCAAATTCCCGCAGCGGATGTCGACCGCATGTTCCGCACCCGCCTCCCGATCGACAATCCCGCATGCCCATCGGCTGCCGTTGCGTCGGCTGTCAGTGAGAGCCGCGTAGCTGGCGATTGCCGCCCAATAGTGGACAGCGGATCGAAGGGTGTCGAGAGGACCAGCCATCGGCGGCGTGCGGTTCATGAATTATGCGGGTTAAGCCGTTTCGTACTTACACGTGCCCGAATCTCGGTTTGCACGTGCCTTTCAACGGTCGGCTTTGCCGTACCACCGTCTTCTTCCCCCCATAAGATTGTAACCTCGGTCCCGTCTATAGCCTCTTTTTCGTCGATCATTGCCAGTGAGAACCAGGAGCGAACGTTTGCGGTGTAGACCGCGTACGTTGACAGTCCGACCATCTGATCGTTGTGCAACACTTGGTCAAAAGGCAGAGTTGCATATTGCGAACCTGGCATTTCGAGATGCTTAAATCTATCGCCTCCCTCAAGCACACTCGAAAATATGCGAAGGACATCTTCCTTGTTCCAGTTCAGCCAGACTTTGCTGCGGTGCGGATTATCCGCCATTTCTTCCAGGGATTCACGGCCGATGAAATCATGGTCGAATTTCACATGCTTACCATATCCGAGATCCCAGGGCGTCTGGTAATAATCCTGTATGTTATCCGAATGAAAACTGCCGCCCAGGGACGCATTCGCCTCGAACCCGTCCGCGCTCAGCCATTCACGGTAGGGCTTCATCTTCTCACCAGCGTAGACCGCGGGTGTGGGTGAAGGGATCCAGCCGGATTCAATGGAAACGGTTGAGTAGGCGCGACTGCCAACCTGCTTGAGCCCGAGCTCCTTGCCCGCCTGTAGCAGTGCAGCCTTGACCTCTTTCCCTTCTCTGTATGGCCCCCAGAGCTCGAGACCGCGCGTGCGGGACATGCCATGGTTCAAGGCACGAACCGTTTTGCCGGCAATTATAAATTCGCACATGTGGAAAAATTTAACATCCGGGAGTCGCCCTTGATTCGCTTTCTCCAGAACCTTTTCCGCATTCGGGCCCTGGATTTGATATCGATACGTAAAACGGGGCTTGTCATTGCTTACGCTTCGTTCATCGCGTGTAACCTCGACATCGTAATCTCCGGTCTCAGCGTGAAAAGCTACCCAATTCTGGGCAGAGGGACGCCCAACAATACTGATTTTATTTTCTGCGTGATGAAAGAGAATCGCGTCCCCAATGACATATCCATCGTAATTGCAGGCCACAAACTGCTTTGCCCTGTTTGGTCCAAAGTTCCTGAAGCTGTTTACACCTATATCAGACAATAACCGGTATACGTCCGGACCTTCAAAGTAAATATCTGTCATATGATAGGAAAGGTCCATAAGAACTGCTGTGTGTTGCCATGCTTCCTGCTCGTCGCGCCAATTGGTGAACTCGCTGGGAATAGGAAAGACATAGGGACCAATTTGCGAATTGCGAAGCATCTCTACCGGATTGCCGGTGGCCCTGATCTTCTGTTCCAAACTCTGAATATTCATGATTGCCTCCCGTGTGCGTCTTCACCGCTCGCGACGAGGTCCGCCTCGACCGCACAGTACAATTGCAAAAGAGCTAAATCGATTCCTTCACCGCGCGGTATCCCGCGGCGGTCGCAGCCAGAGATTCCTCGACGTCGGCATCGGTGTGGACGGCGCACACGAAGCCGTGGTGGTTGGCGTGAAAGAAAACACCTTCGTCGACGACCGCCTCAAAGAAAACCTTGCGCACGGACCGGACGGTGTCCGGGTCGTCGTAGTGAAAGGCGAAATCGGGTGTCGGCGCCAGGCCGACAGCTTCGATGTCGACACCGATGTCCCGCGCCAGGGCGTTCTGACCGTCGATCAGTTTCCGGCCGATATCCCACATCGTGGCAATGACGTCGTTCTCCTCCATGAACCGGATCGTCGCCAGCGCCGCAGCATACTCGATGGCGTTGGTGCAGTGGGTCGACGACATCCAGGTCTGCCCGATAGTGTCCATGTATTCGGCGGGGCCGACCAGTGCCGAGATCGGGTAGCCGTTCGACATCGCCTTGCCGAAGGTCGCCAGATCCGGCGTGACGCCGAAATATTCCTGCGCACCGCCGAGCGCGAAATGGAAGCCGGTCCGCACTTCGTCCATGATGAACAGTGCGCCGTGCTGATGGCACAGGTCGCGGACGCCTTCGAGAAAGCCGGGCTGCGGTTCTTCGACTTCGCAGGCCCACATGATAACGCCGCAGATCTCGCCAGGGTTCGCTTCGAAAACCGCCGCCAGACTATCGAGGTCGTTGTAGTTGAACTTCAACGTCAGGTCCAGCACGTCCTGCGGAATGCCGGGGTCGACCTTGCAGCACCAGTCGTGCCAGCCGTTGTAGCCGAGCCGGATGATCTTGTCACGGCCGGTGACCAGCCGCGCAACCCGTACCGCGGCCGTCGTCGCGTCGGAACCGGTCTTCAGAAACAAGGTTTTCTCGGCGCACGGAATGAGCTCGACCAGCTTCTCGGCCAGGTCGTTCTGCAACACCGGCGGCAGTTGCTGGGTGTGCCCTTTTTCAATCTGCTCGATCGCCGCTGCGTTGACAACCGGATGGCTGTGGCCGAGCACGATGCAGCCGAAGCTCAGGATCCAGTCGAGATAACAGTTCCCGTCGATGTCCCAGATACGGGCGCCCTTGCCGCATTCGCTGAATATCGGATAATCGCACGGTGCCATCAGCGCCGGCGCACGGGTCTGGGTCGTGCCTTCGGCAACAACCTTGAGGGCGCGTTCAAACTCGGCGGCGGAATTTGGGAATCGTTCGTTCATCAGGATGTGGGGCCTCGGTCTGTCTGTTAAGACAAAACTCGTGGCCGGGTAGTTTACCGTAAAGAGCGGCAGATTGGAAGATTCCGACGAGGAATATCCTCCAACCTTCCAACCTTCCGACAACGCGGTATACTACCTGCCACACGTCCATCACACAGAAAGCCTTTGCCGCGCAATTTCGGACTACAACTGGATATCCTGTTTCGCGGCCACTGAGTTCCGTTTCGACATGCCGCTACAGCACGTCAAGCAGAACTGCAACGAAACAACCTTGATTCTCCGCGAACGGTCGCCTCGGCTGGAATGCTGCGTCACGCTGGACTTCGCCAGACTGACGATAGATCCGGTACAATAAAAACGGACACGAATCGCCATGGATAAACTGAACGGCCAGGTTGCGATCATCACCGGCGGCGGTGTCGGTATCGGCTTCGCCATCGCCGAGGTTCTCGCCGAGGCGGACATCGACGGTATTGTCATTGCCGATATCGAAAATGCGGAATCCGCCGCAGCGGACATCAGTAAGCGTTTTTCCACCGATGCCATTGGCATCACCACCGACGTTTCCGACTCCGCACAGGTCGAGGCCATGGTTGAAGAGACCATCCGCAAATTTCAGCGCGTCGATATCCTGGTCAACAACGCCGGCATCGCCCCGACCGTCCCCTGGGACGAGGTGACGGAGGCCAACTGGCGGCATGTACTCGACGTGAATCTGAACGGCGCCTTCCTCTGC
>CAJWLW010000279.1 GCA_913042885.1 uncultured Lentisphaeria bacterium
AAAGCGAAGTGAGGTCAGTGGCCAGAGCGCCTGCTGGTTCACCGCCTTTCAATTCTTCACCCATCTTGCCGCCGTGTTTGCGGAGGAGGTCGGCGATTTCAGGATGACCCTTGGCCAAATCTAGCGGCGTATCGCCATCCTCCATCTTCGCATTCATATCCGCACCTTTGGCGATAAATAGTTCGGCGACTTCCGTGTGGCCTTCCCAAGCCGCAACATGCAAAGGAGTCCCACCTTTATCATCCTTCGCATTCACATCCGCACCATTAGCGATTAGCAGTTCGGCGATTTCCTTGTGACCTTTCCAAGCCGCATAATGCAAAAGAGTCTTTCCATTTTGATCCTTCCAATTCACGTCAGATGCCGACGGCCCACACCCCACCAGCACCACGGCTGCGATTGTTGTGAGTAGGAGGTGTTTCATTTTTCTTCAGCTTTCAATTCTTCACCGGTTTTTTCGCTTGGGCACATGTTGATGACAAGAAACGACAGAAATAACGGCCAAAAGATCAAACGAATCGCTCGTGGTTCAAACAGGATTCGAATTTCGGTATCATCGTACACGATTATTCATCGTTGAGCGCCTCGAAGACCTCGGTTGCACCTGTGGGTCCGGGGCATTCTGCAAGACCACACATAATGCTTCCCCCACCGACCGGCAAAGAATGGGCGATGGTTGTTCTTTGTGAACAGACAGTTCATTGTCAGTCTGTCGCTACCTCACAGGAACGCACACGGTCGCCAAGGTTCGATTCCTGTGTTTTCAAGTAGTCTTCGATCATACCAACAAACTCGCGCATCCACGGGGACATATCCTTCTTACCCCGGCAACAGACCAGGTTACCGCAACGAACCACGGGTTCTGGAGTGTACACGGCACCGCAGACTTCGGCGTCAAAACGGCATTTCGGAATGGTCGTTACCGTGCGACCGGACAAGACCTTGGCCGTCGCGAGGATTTCGATGCCATGACAAATCGAGGCGACGGGTTTCTCTTGTTCGAAGAAGTGTTGGGTCAGATGGATTAATTGTTGGTCGTAGCGCAAGTATTCCGGAGCACGGCCACCGGGAAGTATCAGGCCGACGTAGTTCTCAGGATTGACATCACGAAAGGCGATGTTGGCTTTCAGATGGTAGCCCTTCCGTTCCTCGGTAATGTCCCAACCTTCGGTCAATTCGTGAATGACGAGATGATAGACCTCTGTTTCCGGCCCCGCGACGTCGACTCGGTAGTGTTCTCCAAGGCGATAGAAGGGGAACATCGTGTCGAGAACTTCCGCGCCATCGCCAACGACCACAAGCAACCTGGGGCGGTCTTCATTCTGCGTTGCATTGTATTGCAAGCTGGAGCGTTGGTTGGCCGAGTCGCCATCGGGAGAGGCTGTTCCATGGGTTGTTTCCATCAGTCTTGTTTTTCTTTCCTTGGTATCAGTAGTGAAAACCTTTTTCACCCTTGTCTGCCAATTCAATTCGTGGACTCTCCTGAAGGATGCCGACAGGTCAGGAGAAACGCTGCCAGATCGGCGATTTGTTCGTTCCCGAGAATCACCGAGAAGGTTGCCGGCATGGACGATTGATCCAGTGTTTGCCTCGACTTTATTGATCCGACTTCTATGCGCTCCAAAGTTCCCTGCTGCGTAACGAGCAGAATCACGGAATCCGTTTCCTGCAGGACCGCTCCAGAAATCGTGGAGACATCTGTCTCGATCACCTGCAGGCGGTAGCCCTCGGTGATGACAGCACTGGGTTCGACGATGGATTGGATGATCGTTTTCAGATCGGATCGAAGACCGATTCCGGAAAGGTCCGGCCCCAGATTTTGTCCCTGGCCTTGGATGCGGTGGCATATCAGGCAGGCCGCGGCCGTCTTGCTGCCGAAGAAAAGTTCGCGACCTCGATCCGCGTCGGCACGTTCCGTCAGAGCCAGAACGCCATCGATCGTCGCCGGTTCGAGCGGAGTCATGGCTACCTCGATTCCCAATTGACTATTCAATTGAAGCAGCCGTCCGAAGAGTCTTGAGTCAGGCTGCTTCGACGCCCTCGCCAACAGGCGCTTAACGAGGTCGCTCTGCCCAAGATCGTTCGCGTCGAACCCAAGCAGTATGTCCAGAATTCGGGTTTGCGTCTGAACGTCTTCACAGGTCTCGAAAATGTGCGACAGGATTCCATCCCAACCCTCCGCTTGATCAAGCGCCGGCAACACGTCCGCGGCGGCCGCCGACTCGGGTTGGAGATCCGTCAGCACCGGCCTGAAGATTACCGTGTAGTTGGACTTGTCGTCATCGCTGCCGTCCGTTGAGTTGCCACCAATGACGAAGGTGTCGCCCTTCTTGAAACGTTCTTGAAACAGGGTAAACCCAGCATCATCGGTGCTTAATTTTGTGTCCGTCCTGGTAAAGCGCCCGAGCCATTTGGGTTTGTCCGCTGAGCGTATTCGATCGTCATGCGCGATGTAGACGTCCATTGCGTAAAGGGTCGTGAACTTGGCCAAGCCGTCACCCAACGAACCGGCATCCTCATTGTGTGTCATCAGGTAGGTCGCACCTTTGAGATGCTCCGGCACATCGGTGAACCGGTAACCGCGATCCAAATAAATCTTGGCGCCGGCGTTCAGGCCACCGGCAAAGGCGACCGTTTGCTTGGCTGATGCTACATCGAGCTCGACCACCTTGGCGGCGACTTTCGGGATGTCGATCTTCTCCAAATCGGGCGGGCTCCAGGCGGACAAAAACGGCAACCGGGACAAGGTTTCGATGGCGCGATCCTGTTGATGCTGACCAGGACTTTCTTGCAGCTTGGCGAGCAGGAAGCCGCCAACCTGTTCCGGTGAACTTTGCGCCCGTTTGGCGAGCGAGAGGAGCCCGTTTACGGCGGAGCGACCGAGTTTCTCGTTTCGGCCAAGCGCATCCCAGAGCAGCGGCATGGCGTCGGTCTCTCGCGCCAGTGGCGTAAGAACCAGTGCGCGCTCATCATCTTGGCTCAATCCCTTATAGAAATTTTGAATGTCTCTCCACTCGTCATCCTCTTCATAGGTCGCGCGGGAAAGCATCGTGAGATACAGGTAACGCATTTTTGATGATCGCGCTTCATTTGCCCGCTTCATGAGATCGGAGACGGAGACGGACTGTTCCAGCACGATGCGGGTGGTGCTGTTCGGCATTTTTCGGGGCGACCGAGGATTCATGGCCCAGGTCGTCGACCACTGTTGGATCCGAGAATCCGGATCCTTCTCCGCCAACGCCAACACCTCTTCCAACCTCATGTCGTGTCGCTCCAGCAAACTAAGCAGCGCTGCGAGTCGCACATTGGGGCGGTCGTCGCTCAGCAACTGCTTGCGAAAAGCAACGTCGCTCAGGTCACGGAGCGCCCCCCACCCGGCGTAGAAAACCAGACGGTCTTCCTCCTGGGCCAACCAGTCGATCAGGGCTGAGCGCAAGTGTGTCTGTTTTGCCTGCCAAATTGCCTGAACGGTCTCAAACCGAACGCGAGGCTCGGGATCCATCAAGGCCACCACGATCCCTTCTGGCAATCTACCCTCGGGGCGGTCATTCCGGATCCGATGAGCCAGGATACGCAAGGCTTGGATGCGTAAATTGAGGTGGGTCGGAACCATCGAACGTGCCAACTTGCTCATGGCGGCGTCAATCGATTCGTCATTGGGGGCCATCCGCCCAACTGCCCAGATCGCCCAGGTTTCTTGTCCGCGGCTGAGCCCGCCCGACTTGATCAATTCGATGAGCGGGCCTCGGACTTGATCACCCCGGCGCACGAGCTCGTCTTGTGCGTTGACCCGCCACACGGGTAGGACGTCGTGATTGAGATCGTCGAGCAATTGATCGACACTCCACTCGGCATAAGGCAGAGATCGCTTCTTGGGGAACCATTCAGTGCGCGGGGCAATCGGTTGTCCGGTATGAACGATCCGAAGGATCCAACTGCCGACGCTGCCCGGTTCGTAATGGTAGTCGCCGCCCCAACCACAGGTGTAAATTGTACCGTCCGGCCCGAATTCCATATCAGTGGGCCGATAGAGCATGGCTCCGCGTTGGGCAAATGGCTCCCAGCGTCCGCCATTGGGCTGCATCAAGGCACCGTCCCATGAGGGCCGATACACGTAGGTTCCGTTGAGCCAGTCGTTCATGAAAAACACATTGCGGTACTCCTCCGGAAACTGTTGGTGCGTGTAGTAGATGATCCCTGTGCCTGACCCGGGAAACACCGGGCCGCTGACCGGTGCCGTCGGGGGATGGTTCTCACCGGTCCAATGGCTGCTATAGCTGTGCCCCCAGCCAAAGTGTGCCCCGAAAAACGGCATGATAATCCGATCACCTTGGTTTTGGTCGTTATCGGTGCCAAGCCAGTTAAAACCGTCGTCCATTGTCATGTCCCAAGGGTTGCGCAACCCGCGAGATACAATTTCAAGATTGGCGCCGAGCGGATCGCAACGAAGAACGCCACCCTCCCGGCCCCAATCATCGTCCCAGTGATGGTAGGTCTTCTTGTATGTCTCCTTGGTAAATGTCTTCGGGGGATAAAAGTCCGGCGCACCGGGAGGATGAACGACGTCCCACAGCTCCCGAAAAGGACGCGGGGCGAGGTAGCCATATTTTTCGGGCTGGTTATGGCCTTTCGAGTTTCCCTTCGACATGTAGAGTTTTCCATCCGGTCCCCAATTGAGCCCATGCAACGCATGTTCTCGATTGCCAAGATCGGTGTAAACCATCACGTATTCATCGGCCTCGTCGTCGCCATCTAAATCCCGCACGACCGTCAGTTCAGGCGCATTCGCCACGTAAAGATCATTTCCCTTCCACGCCAATCCCTGAATACTGTTGAATCCCACGGCAAAACGTTTCGACACGTCCGCTGTCCCGTCGCCATCCTTATCGATTAGCAAAAGTACGCTGTCGGCCGGTGTATCCTCTAAATTCCTTGGGTATTGAGGCCCCTGGCCAAGCATCATTCGGCCTTTGGCATCGAAACAAATCGCTGTCGGCTTGTAGATCATGGGTTCTCTGGCGAAAACGCGGACCTCAAACCCCGCCGGCACCTTGGGCAGTTGCGACCGAGACAGCGACTGCCTGGCCGGGGTGGAACCAATGGCACTCAGAAAATCCTTGTACGCGAATGCGGGGTCAAATTCATTTGCCTCTCCGTGAGCGTGAATAAAAACACCATATCGCAGCCGGAATGGCTCCCCCTTCTTGACCAACACATTTTGCTTTCGCTTGCCTCGCCCGTTGAGTTCGCTTTCACCCAGTGGATTGGCGATGAGCAAACCGGTGTCCACGGCGTGCCACCACGGTTTTCGAAAGTTCGCCGGGTCATTCATGATCATGATGCCGGCGTATTCGCCTTCGATCGGCCCGCTGTAGTCGCACCAATCTGATTGATTTGTCCGGATTTCCTTCAAGTCCGTGCGGCCTTCGCTGTCGAGAATGCGCCCGCCTTTCCTCGACGCAACGGCAATCGGTGTCGCCACCCTAAAAGCCAGCCCCATCTCCTCTTGATCCCCGAGCCAAAAGTCACTTTCCTCACGACGGAATGTGCTCTCGCAAATCAAGAGAATTCCGTGGGGGCGATTGAGCAGAGTGTATCGGCAAACCTGCTCGCAGAACGTTTCGGTTCCTTCGTTGGTAAGAAGCTGGTTCCGAACGGCAAACGTGCCGCGGTCCTTGCCCCCTCGGGGTTCCTCGATAAAAGTTCCACCAATGATTTTGGCCTTCATCCGCCAGTAGTCGTTTCCGCCCACATCTCCGAATCCCCACCAGATGCCGGGATGATAGGTGTCGTGATCCGAGAAATCGTCCGCTTTTGGCGGGTGATTCCGCGTGACTTGGATCCCCTCGTCTGGTTCATGCACTTGCTTGAAGTAGGGGCGGGTTGTCTCCGGGTCATTCCAGACATAGGTGGCGAACGATTCGCCATTGATGGAGATCTCCATCTGTCCCTCGCCCTTCTTGAACGCAACCTGACCAAGGGCGGCGCAGGTAGTGAGGAATAAACAGACTAGAATATGACGTTTCAGAATTAACATAACGGCAACAACTTTCTTCCATTAGACCCGAAAATCACCGATGTTTCAATCTCGTTCCAATTCGAATTTCTCGTTTATATTTGCGTTTTTCTTGCACTAGTTCACTGGCGAAAACGCAACCTCAAACCCCGCCGGCACCTTGGGCAGTTGCGACCGAGACAGTGACTGCCTGGCCGGGGAAGAGCTTTACGCCAAGTGACAATAATAAGACACTCTTCTCAACTTTCTAGGTCATGTTGAAATGAAACACCTCCTACTCACAACAATCGCAGCCGTGCTTCTGGTGGAGGTTTATGCAGCGACGGTTTCTGCGCAGCAATCGTCAAACCGTGGGTTGAAACTGTTCGATGTGGAGCTTGCACGGGAAAAACATGAACCAGCTAATTTTGAATTTCAACGATAGTTAAGTACACAGTATTTGCCTACTTCCCTTCAGCTTTCAATTCTTCACTCGTCTTGCCGCCGTGTTTGCGGAGGAGGCCGG
>CAJWLW010000280.1 GCA_913042885.1 uncultured Lentisphaeria bacterium
GTCGATGTCGACGGCGAAGCGGACGAAGAATACCTCAAGAATCTGTGCATGCATGTTGCCGCGTACAGTCCGCAATATGTTTCGCCCGATGACGTGCCCGCCGAGGCCGTGGCAAAGGAAAAGGAAATCGCCGCCGCCACCCCAGAGCTCGCCGACAAGCCGGCGGACATGCTCGAGAAGATCCTCACCGGTAAAATCCAAAAGTGGTACAAGGATATCTGCCTGACCAGGCAAGCCTGGGTTCGCGACGACAAGCTCGCCGTGGAGAAGGTGAATCCGAAAGCAAAGATCTGCCGGTTCGCCCGCTGGCAGGTCGGCGAAGTCGCCCCCCAGTGATGCTCTCAAAGAGCCACCCGTCCGGTGGCTCTTTTTTTTTGCCCGTGTGGCAAGGTTTTTCTGCGGCATCTATAAAACAGCGCCGTGCAAGGTTAGTTTGTCAGTCCACGTGTCGCGCGATCCACGCGGCAAAACAGGGGTTCATACCTTGGCTGAAATAATTTTCGAGCGCATCCTCGTCAAGCTCAGTGGCGAAGCACTCAAGGGGCCGCTGCCATTTGGCGTCGACCCGGCGACTACTGAAAACGTTGCCAACCAGATCAAGGAGCTGAAGGAGATGGGTGTGCAGGTGGCCCTCGTCATCGGGGGTGGCAATATCTTCCGGGGTATAGCCGCCAGCAGCCGCGGGATGGACCGAGTCAGTGCCGATTACATCGGCATGCTGGCCACCGTGATGAATGCCCTGGCTCTGCAGGATGCGCTCGAGAAGCTGGGTGTTCCGACCCGTGTGCAGACCGCCATTGAAATGCGCGGCTTCGCCGAACCATTCATTCGCCGCCGCGCCATCCGGCACCTCGAAAAGGGGCGCGTCGTGATTTTCGCGGCCGGTACCGGCTCGCCGTATTTCACGACCGACACGACCGCGGCGCTGCGCGCCAGCGAGGTCGGCGCCGATGCCATTCTCAAGGCTACCAAAGTCGATGGCGTCTACACGGCAGATCCCGCAACCCACCCGGACGCCAAGCGCTACAAAACGCTGACCTATGAGGAAGCGCTCGAAAAGCGGCTCAAGATCATGGACGCCAGCGCTTTCGCCTTGTGCATGGACAACGGCATCCCGATCATCGTCTGTAACTTCAATGACGCCGCCAACCTACAGCGCATTGTCGGTGGCGATACCAGCGCCGGGACGCTGATCACCGGCTGAGCTGGCGCCAGGCCCGAATTACCGTTTTTTCGCAATGGCCGCAACATTAGTATCGATACAGACGTCGAACAACACCGTAGGAGACTGACCATGATTGACTTTATCAAGAAATCCATGCTGACCGGCCTCGGACTCGCTTACATGACCAAGGAGAAGATTGCCGAGACCGCACGGGACCTGGCCGAGAGCGCCAAGCTCTCGGAAGAGGAGGGCCGCAAGCTGTACGATCATCTTCTCAACGAATCTGCCAAGACCCGCAAGGACATCGAGGAAAAGATCAACGGCACCGTCAACGCCGCGGTCGGTAAACTGCCGACCAGTCGCAAAATCGACGACCTCGCGGCGCGTGTCGAGCAGCTCGAAAAAGCCGTGGGCAGCGGCAGCAACGCTGACGAACCAGCGGCGGAACGCAGCGACCTTATCACATTCAAGGGCGAACCGCTGACCTTGCAGGGCACACCTGTTGCCGTGGGCGATACTGCCCCTGCCTTCATCGCTATCAATCCGGCGCTGCAGCCGGTCAAGCTATCCGACTACGCCGGGAAAGTTGTCGTCATCAGCTCCGTACCGTCGCTCGACACACCGGTTTGCGAGCAGCAGACTCGGCGGTTCAACGAAGAGGCGGCCAACCTCGATGCCGTGATCTTGAGTATCAGCATGGATCTACCATTTGCCGCCAGCCGCTTCTGTGACACCCACGGCATCGACAAGGTGGTTACGCTCTCGGATTACCAGGACAAAGCCTTCGGCAACGCCTACGGGCTATTGATCAAAGAACTGCAGCTACTGGCCCGCGCCGTCCATGTCGTCGATACCGAGGGCAATATCGCGCACGCCGAAATCGTCGGTGAAGTCACCGACCACCCTGACTACGACCAGGTGCTCGAGGTAATCAAGGGCCTGTAAACGCGGCAAGACCTTGCTTCGTGGTTGTTGCTGTGCCGCCGTGGAACGGCCGCGGTTCGGCTGCGCCAATCTTTCCACGGAAGAAGCAGCTTCTGTCACTCAGTCACTGCGGATCAGCACGCCGCGCTGATCGTCGGTGAGCGTCGCGGTGCGGCCGCAGTGACAGGTGGCCACGGCATCTTCAAATCGCAACGTCGCCCCACAGGTGCAGGCCCAGCCGATCTGACGCGCCGGAACGCCGACAACAATCGCGTGGTCCGGTACATCACCGCGCACGACAGCACCGGCACCGATCATGGCGTAACTGCCAATGGTAGCACCACAGATGATCGTGGCATTGGCACCGAGCGTCGCGCCAAGCTTTACGAGCGTGGGGCGAAATTCCTCCTTGCGCTCGATGAAGGCCCGCGGATTGTAGACGTTGGTAAAGACGCAGGACGGCCCGCAAAAGACATTGTCTTCCAGGGTCACACCCTTGTACACCGAAACATTATTTTGCAGCTTGCAACCGTCACCAATCACAACATCCGGTCCGACACTGACATTCTGGCCGACGACACATTCCCGCCCGAGCCGGCTGTGATGCAGGATATGGCTGAAATGCCAGATCTTCGAACCCTCACCGATGGTGACGTTGTCGTCGACGCAAGACGATGGATGGATGAAATAGGACGGCGTCTGCTGCACCGTGGCATGCGGCAAGAGTGAATCCTCGGCGGCTTCCAGCACTTTCAGCACCCGCAGACCCTCGGCCCCGTCCGAACGCGGCTGCTGCCGGGTGCGGACGCACTCTGCGAAGTGCGTAAGTTCGCTCCGCAACGGTTCCCCGTCCGACACCGGTACAACTTCATAATCCGACTTCTGCGCGATTGGGGTTTTACCGTCTATCCATTCAATCTTGTGCCGGTGCAGATGCAGTTTCTCGGAACTGACATCATCGAAAACAACCATCCCTTCGGAACCGACAACGATGAGCTTCTGTTCCTTGTAGGGATGCAGCCAGCTCACAAAGATATGACCTTTGACACCGTTGCGAAATTCGAGCGTCGTCATCGTCGTGTCGTAAACGTTGTGACTGATGTAACCGCCGCCGAAAGCCGAAACCCGCACCGGTTCCTCCTCCAGCAGCATAAGCATGATCGAAATGTCGTGCGGCGCGAAGCTCCACAGGATATTCTCTTCTGTCCGGAGTTTGCCGATGTTGAGCCGGTTCGAGTAGATATAAAAGATCTTGCCGAGGGCCCCCTGGGCGATCATGCTTTTGAGTTTCTCAACCGCCGGATGATACTGCAGGATATGCCCGACCATGAGAATTCGTTTGTTGGCAGCGGCCAACTCAACAAGCCGCCGCCCTTCATCGACAGTTAATGCCAGAGGCTTTTCGACGAACACGTCCTTACCTGCGCGGATTGCTGCATCGGCGAGCTGGTAGTGGGTGACTGCGGGTGTGGCAATGACGATCGCTTTGACGTCCGGCGACTGCAGCAGGTCCTCATAGCGGGCCGTGAAGTTGACGTCCGGAAACTGCGACTGCCATTGATCGAGCGTCGCGGCATTGGAGTCACATGCGGTGTGGAGCAGGCCGAGCTCGTGGAGATTACGCAGGATGTTCTTGCCCCAGTATCCCAGGCCGATCAGGCCTGTAAAGGGGCGTTCACTGGTGTCTGCCATAGTTCAATCAGTGTTGCATTTCTGTTGCAGAACTTCCCCGAGCAAACGTTCAAAAGTGACGACGTAGTCGCTGAAGGTATGCTGCTCGGCCGTCCCGCGAGCCGCTATGCCGAGGCGCCCGCGCAGTGCCGGATCGTCGACCAGTTGCCCGATGACATCGTTCCACTGCCCATCGATACTCTTGCCGACAACCGGGAGAACATAACCGTTGCCGCCGTCATTCACCAGTTCATCCGTGCCGCAACGGTCACTCACGATCACCGGCAGCCCGCAGCTCATTGCCTCAAGCACGACGTTGGCGCCGGCATCGAAAAACGAGGGATGCACCAGCACATCCGCCGCCTGATAGCACAGCTCCATGGCGTCGGAGACGCCGGCATAGTGCAGCAACGGTGAACTGAACGCGGGCCGTTTCCTGCCGACAATGACCAGCCGGGCGGTTTGCGGAGTCCGCATTTCGAGGACGCGACAGAGCAAGGCAAGGTTCTTGAGGCGCAGATTGTGGGCGACGAAGAGCAGGACAACAGCGTCGTCATCAACCTGCCATGTGGCGCGTTGGGCGCTGCGCAGACCTTCGTCGGCGAGTGGGCGGAAGCGTTGGACATCGACACCGTTGTACATGACCGTGACGGCTTCCGCCGCGGCGCCGGCGGCTCGTGCCTGGGAGGCCCCGAATTGAGAATTGGCGACGAACCTGGCATCCGGCCGCTCGAGTATTGCCGTCTCCTGCTCGATCAGGGCGCGGTGCTTCAGCTGGCGGTTGCGGATCTGCTTCCAAACCCGGGCCAGCCCCCGGTACGCGTCGAGGCTGTAGCGCATGAATTCGCTGTGTATACCGCCGCCCATGCGGTGAATATCGGCGGCGTGATAAAAGCCCCAGTCGACAGTGATGTCCGGCGCCACGTCGGCGATGATGGTGTCAATTCGGTCGAGCCCGATATGCGTCGTGATCCCGGTGACCTTACCGGCGTCCCCGGCCACGACGTGTACCTCGTGACCACGTTGGGCGAGCGCCGTGCACAGGTTGGCAGCGTAGTTCTCTGCACCGCTGCCGAACTGTCCGAAGTGCTCGACAAAAAACAACAGTCGCACAGCTTGCGTAGTTGAGATCATCCGCCCTTGAATTCGGCGACCAGTGAGGTGACTGACTGCTTGGCATCGCCAAACAGCATACGTGTATTGTCCTTGAAAAACAGGGCATTCTCGATCTGTGCGAACCCGGCGTTGAGCGATCGCTTCAGGACGATGCAGGTTCTGGCACGGTCGACGTCGATCGTCGGCATGCCGTAGATCGGGCTGGTCTCGTCTTCGCGTGCCGCCGGGTTGACGACGTCGTTGGCGCCGATGACCAGAGCGACGTCGACGGTTTCCATGGTCGGATTGATGTCGTCCGGCTCGACCAGCTGGTCGTACGGCACGTTGGCTTCCGCCAGCAGTACGTTCATGTGTCCCGGCATGCGTCCGGCTACCGGGTGGATGGCGAACTTTACCTCGCAGCCGTTCCGCTCGATCTGCTGGGCAAGCTCGTGGACGGCATGCTGCGCCTGTGCTACGGCCATGCCGTAGCCCGGCACGAAGATCACTGACTGGGCAGCCTCGATGATGTAATAGGCGTCGGAGGCGACGATCGGTTTCGCTTCGCCCTGGACGCCGCCGCCGCCGCCGCCCGATGTGCTGGCTGAACCGAAACCGCTGAACAGCACGTTAGCCAGTGACCGGTTCATCGCCTTGCACATGATGTTGGTGAGGATCAAACCGCTGGCACCGACAAGGGCGCCCGAGACAATCAGTACGTTGTTGAGGATGACAAAGCCCGCAGCACACGCCGCCAGTCCGGAGTAACTGTTGAGCAACGCGATCACCACGGGCATGTCGGCGCCGCCGATCGGAATGACCGCCATGATTCCGAGAATAAACGACACCACGACAATAGCGATGAAGATTCCGTAGCGGGCATTGCCCGGGGAACTGCCGCCGTCGGCGAAACAGCAGATGGCGCCGAGAACAACGACGGCAAGCACCAAGGCCGCATTGACGATCTGCTGGCCGCCAAAGAGAATCGGCTTGCTGGTGATACGCTCGGCCAGTTTGCCGTATGCTACCAGGCTGCCGGTAAAGGTGATGCCGCCAATCAGCACCGCCAGCGCGATGGCGACCAGTGTTGCGGGCGAATGGCCCCGGCCTGGATGGAACTCCGCCCAACCCACCAGCAGACTGGCGATGCCGCCGAAACCGTTGAAGATCGCCACCATCTCCGGCATCCCGGTCATCGACACGGTGCGTGCCGCTATTACCCCGATGACGCCACCCACGGCAATGCCGACGACAATCCATGTGTAGTCCACGATGCCGCGGCTGGACAATGTCACGACAACCGCCAGCAGCATGCCGATCGAAGAAATCTGATTGCCCCGCCGCGCGGTCGCCGGCGATCCAAGCATCTTAAGGCCGCAGATAAACAGGATTGCAGCTGCGACATAGCAGATATTGATGACTACCACACCGTTCACGAATCGTCGTCCTTCTTGCGGAACATTGCCAGCATGCGGTCGGTCACGAGATAGCCGCCGAAAACGTTGATCGCCGCGAAGGCGACGGCCAGGGTACCCAGGATGGTCGTCGCTGTCCCATTGCCGCTGCCGGCCGACAGCAGGGCACCAACGATGGTGATGCCGGAAATGGCATTCGACCCCGACATCAGCGGCGTGTGCAGCATCGACGGCACTTT
>CAJWLW010000281.1 GCA_913042885.1 uncultured Lentisphaeria bacterium
GTAATGCGTATGGCGCCTTCGTCAGTTTTGCCGTTTTGTCCGGCAACTTCTGCTGTCTGTCCTACCGTGATCCGAAAATGTCGGAAACGCTCGAGGCCTACGACCGGATGGGCGACTACATCGCCGGACTCGACCTCAGTCAAGCTGATTTTGAGCGGTTCGTCATCGGGACTATGGGCGGCCTGGATAGTCCGCGGACGCCGGATGCCAAAGGTTCAATCGCCTTCCACAATTACTTGAGCAACGTCACGGCGTCGGAACTGCAGGAACGCCGCGAGCAAGTCCTGGACTGTACGCTCCAGCAGGTTAAGGACCATGTGGATCTGCTTCGCCAGTTTGCGGCGAACGGGTCCGTGTGCGTTGTTGGCAGTGAAGAGGTTCTGCGGCAGGCGGGCGACTGCTTCGATGTTGTCCGGCCCGTGTTTGTTGATTGACCGAAATTTCTTTGAGTTGGATAGGTTCGACGCTATTATACGTGTGTGTGCCGTTGATAATCTCTTTTGAACTGGAGAAGCCCGGACATGCGATTGATCTTCAGACTGTTCTTTCTCTTCTGCCTGGCATGCGTGGTGCCGGCACAGGATGAGCTGGATGACCTGTTCGGTGACGAGGAACTGCTCGGTGACGAGGAACTGTTCGGCGACGAGGAACTGTTCGGCGACGAGGACCCGCTCGGGGACCAGGGATTGGGGCGATCCCTATTCGGCCAGGAGAATCGTATCGAACTGCAGGTGACCGCGCAGCGCGAGATCGAAGAGGAGGATGACGAGGGTGAGGTTGAACTGGTCCGCATTTTTGCCAAGAAAATACTGCCCGGCGACGAAGTCATCTACACGATTGAATATACCAATCATGGATATGACGCTGCAGACCGCGTAATTGTTACCTGCCCGATGCCCGAAGGCATGCGCTACCGTAAGTTCTCCGCTGCGGGCGATGGCTCCGAGATTCTGTTTTCCATCGATAACGGCCATACTTTCGACGAACCCGCGAATCTGATCGTTCGCAACGATGAAGGCGATGTCGCAAAGGCCAAGACCCGGCATTATACCCACATTCGCTGGCGCCTGCTCAAACATGTTGCGGCCGGCGGCAGCGGCAGCGTCAGCTTTCGGGCAAGTTTAGAGGCGGAGAGATTTTTCCCTCCGCAGGGGAGCTTGGTTGAGGCCGTCGAGGCCGTCGAGGCCGTCGAGGCCGTGCAGTCAAACGACTCTTCCGAAAATCGATCGATCGAGGAAGAGTTTCGTGACACAGTTGAGAATCTCATGTCAGCCGGTTTTTCTGATTACAGAGTCCGCGAGGGGGATCGTCGACTCGGCGGTATTGTCGAGCGTCTAAAAACTAAGCAGGACAACACGATCAACAGACAGCCAGGACAAGCAGGGTACTCGATAGAATGGCGGCGCCGCTTTGCGATCAGGGGCATGGTCAAACTGGGATATTCCAAGCGTAAAGCAATGGTGACGGTGCGGGACATGGAGAAGCACGGCTTGCTCCCTGATCCACCTCGATAGCGAAGGATCGGTCGGGTGGTCCCGATTTATTTTAGCGCCGCCCATGTTGATCTAGTGTTTCATCAGTTTTTTGACGACTTTTTTGCCGTTCCTGAGTTCTCTGCCTGTAACTCCTACAGCGGTTCGATATTGAGCATCTTCGGCGGTTCGGTGGCGATGCGAATGGGATTGCGCAGCGGCCGACCGAATCCGTTCCAGGCAACTTCCATTATGTCGCCGTCCTCCAGTGCAACGCCGTCGCCAAAGCTGAACGCATCGGCCCCGAAGAAGTGGACGTGTACATCACCCGGCTGCCGGTGGCCGGGATACTTGAAGTGGTGATACTCGAGATTGGCTATGGAGTGGCACATGTTTTCCTCGCCGCTCATGACGTCGCGTCCCCAGATTGTGGTATCGCCACGCTCGACACTGACATGGCCAGCAACATTGGCGAACTCAGGGGCTGTCACCAGTTCCGGACCGATGGCACACATGCGCAGCTTGCATGGTGCCAGGTAGAGGTAGTTCTTCTTCTCCATGACGTGATCGGAGAACTCGTTGCCGATACACATGCCGACGCGTCGCGGTGTGCCGCTGTCGTCATTCACGTACAAGCCGGCGATCTCCGGTTCCTCACCGCCGTCGTCTGCGAAGTCGGGCACTTCCAGAGGGGTCCCGTGCGCGGACAAAGCCGCGCCGGTACCCTTGTAAAACCACTCGGGCTGCACGCCAATGTTGCCCGGTGCCGGCTTGCCGCCTTCGATGCCCCACTGAAACACCTGCATGCTGTCGGTCATCTTGACGGGAGTGTCACTCTCGTGCATGGCGTTGCGATTTGCCGCGCTGGCCTGGTGGGTGAGACCGGTGCCGCTAACAAAACAACGCGCCTGCTCTTGCGGATGGTCAAAGCAGGGCATCAATTTCCAGGCGCTGTCGCCGCTGTAAACGGCGTCGTATTCGAGGCAGTCATCACCGGCATCAGCGCCGGCTGCATCATCCAGCGACTGGCCCGCGGCGATGGCCCGGCGTGCCAGGTCGTAAGTTGCAGGCGCCGACCGCAGGCAGCGTAATGAGGGCTCGTCGACGATGGCGACGGCGCGGCGGCCGTCAGTATGCTGAAGCTGTACAAGGCGCATGGGGTTCGCTATGGTTGGTAGCGGGGTAATAGAACCGTCAGAGGCGTGCGATCCAAGCGTCGGGAACCAACCGACAGCATAGCATTGGCTGGTTGCTGGGAATTTTCCCAAGTTAGTGGTACTTTATAAACAAGGGAGTTGTCCGGTCTGGCATGCGCTGTTGCCGATCCCGGCCGCAATCGTCGGTTGAAACGCATGCCAGCATTGGATACATTACGACATCCGGATGCCACCAGCCTCGTTCATGGCACCATACATGCCCCTCATACTTTCGGTTCAACGACGAACCGACGGAAGGGGCAAGGTCAAATCGCGTTATAGACAGGGCCAAGCGTTTTTTTCGAAAAACTGCAGGGGCAGGGGCGTAAGCGCAAATGACGGAAGCCAGCGAGCGGTCACATATCATCGTCATCGACGACGAGGTTGCACCCAGGGAGAGTCTGCGCATCCTGCTGTCGTCGAAGTACGACGTCGATCTTGCCGACTGTGTCGATGAAGGTATTTCCCAGCTTAACCAGCGCCCGGCGGACCTGGTCATCCTCGACTTGCGTATGCCCGGCAAGGACGGCCTCGACGGCCTGGCGGAGATCCGCGAGATCGACCCGAACGTCAGTGTCGTCATCCTGACCGGCTTCGGTTCGCTCGAGGCCGCTCGCACCGCCATCCGGCATGGCGTCACTGATTTTATCGAAAAGCCTTTCGACGTCAACGAGATGATGCGGATAGTCAATGACGGGCTTGCCTGCACTGAAGCACATCGCCGCCAGTCCAAGGCCGATTCCGTTCTCCGCAACATGCACGACCGCTTTGGCGGCGAGCTCGACGACCGCATGCACATGGCAGAGATCGGCCAGATGTCGGCGGAGTTGGCGCATGACTTGCGAAATCCGCTGACAATTATCCAGGGATACACGCAGGTGCTGGCCAAGAAACTGCAGCAGACCGACGTGCCTGTACGCTACTTCGATGTCATCGAGCAGAATATCCGGCGCTGCAACGACCTGGTGGAATTGTGGCAGGGGTTGTCATCGAACATGGTGCGCGACAGCACGCAGTTTGATGCCGCTGAATTGATCGCCGAGCTGGTGCGGGATCTGGAGGAGGTGGGCGATCAGGTGGCGTTCAAGCTGCAGCTGAATCCCTGCATGATGAGAGGTGACCGGGTGCAACTCTATAGAGCCTTTGCCAATCTGGTCAGTAACGCCCAACACGCTTTGCGGGGAGGCGGTGAAATCGGGATCTCTTCCGCCCAGGTCGACAGTAAAATAGAGATCGAAATCACCGACAACGGTTGCGGCATGTCGGAGCAGACGCTGGCGCGGATCTTCGACCCCTTCTACACGGCCAAACACGTCGGCAAAGGAAACGGCCTGGGTATGTTCATTGTCCGCAAAGTGGTCGAAATGCACGGCGGCGTAATTTCGGTGCAGAGCCAGCCAGAGGCGGGCACGACCGTTTTTGTCCAACTGCCGAATGAACCGGTGCCGCAACCCGCGGCCGACGGCGTCGCCAGCGAAGAGCTTTCCACCACTACGGCCTGAAACGGATTGTTGTACTGGTGCGTGTCCTGGAGCAGTTGGACACACACATCCCGCAATCGACCTGTACGGTAGGGATGGTATCAGACGACGGCGAGCCTGCGGCCCAGCGCACGCAGGCTGTCCAGGTTGTGGGCCGCGGCGAAGACATCGATGTAGGGCAGGGCGGCCTCCATTCCGCGGCAGGTCGGCTGGTAATCCGTTGTGCCGCACAGGGGATTGAGCCAGAACACGGCGGCGGCACGGTTCTGAATCGTCCGCATCGCTTTGGCAAGTTGATCGATGTCCCCCGTATCCCAGCCATCACTCATGACCAGAACAACGGTGCGCCGGTCCAGGGAGGTGCCGTGGTCATCGATGAACGACTGCAGCGATGCGCCGATCCTGGTGCCGCCGGACCACCCCGGGACCTGCTCCGAAATCGCCTGCAGCACGGCCTGAAAGTCGTGGTTCTTGAGCAGGTCGGTGACCTGGTACAAGGACGTACTGAAAACGAACGACTCGATGTTGCGGTAAGCGTTCTGAAACGCGTAGATGAACTGCACCAGCATGTGGCTGTAAAGGTCCATTGACTGGCTCACGTCCATCAGCAGGCACAGCCGGAGTTTCTGGTGCTTGCGGTTGCAGTACTGCAGGTCCAGCGCCTCGCCGCCGTGCCGCAGGTTGCGTCGCATCGTGTTGCGCAGGTCGAGCCTGCCGCGCCGCGCATGGCGTTGGCGACGGCGCCCGACACGGTTGGCCAGGGCGCGCGCGATCATGTTGACAATTTCCACGACCTCACGCAGTTCGTTCGCGGTAAAACCACTGAAATCTTTGTGAACCAGCGACTCTGTGGGGCTGTAGGCTGCTGCCGCCGACGTTTCGTCCGCCTCCGGATCGTGGTCGGCGGTGGGACTGAGTTGTGGTGCCTGGCGTTTATCGGCTTTCATTGCCGGCGGTGCTTGCTGCTGTGGCGGCGGTGGCTCGGGAGGCAGCGTGGATTGATCCTCTGCTGCCTGGTGCCAGAAGATGTCGAAGCACAGGTCGAAGACCGCCTGCTGCGGTTGATCTTTTGCCAGCAGCGTGCGCAGGGCGCTGCGGAATTGCGGATGGTCACCGATCTCAATCATCGCCATCGCCCGCAAGACATCCGACTGTTCACCCGGCCCGAGCGGCAGGCCGTGGGCCCGAAGCAGGCGACAGAAGGTAACGATGTTGGCGGTCAGGTCGGTATGAGGCACGATATACTCTTCGGTCAATTGCGGTGCTGAGAATTGTCGCGTTGAATTTTCTTCGTTCTTCCGTAATGTAGACACGTTGCGCGACGATTGCCTTTTTTTTACGGAGGCAGAACCATTTTTTCGAGGCTTAAATGAGCAAGGAACTCGATTTTATCGGGAAAGTGTACCAGCGCCTCGCCGACAGGGTAGGGCGGGCGCGGGACGCTTTCAACCGGCCGCTGACGCTGGCGGAGAAGATCCTCATCGGCCATGTGGACGAAGTTATGGACGAGGCTCCGGAGCGGCGGCGCAGCTACGTCAATTTTCAGCTTGACCGCGTCGCCATGCAGGATGCCACAGCGCAGATGGCACTGCTGCAGTTCATGCAGGCCGGACGCAGCACTTCAGCTGTGCCTTCGACGGTGCATTGCGACCATTTGATCCGCGCGCAGGACGGCGCTGATGCAGACCTGCACCAAGCGCTCGAAGAAAACAACGAAGTCTACGCATTCCTGAAGAACGTTTCCCAGAAATATGGTATCGGTTTCTGGAAACCCGGCGCCGGGATCATCCATCAAGTTGTTCTCGAGAACTATGCCTTCCCTGGCGGCATGATGATCGGAACCGACTCGCATACGCCGAATGCCGGTGGTCTCGGCATGGTGGCGATCGGGGTTGGTGGCGCCGATGCAGTCGATGTCATGGCCGGCATGCCCTGGGAACTGCGCTGGCCCGGACTGATCGGCATCAAGCTGACGGGTGAGCTCAACGGCTGGACATCGCCGAAGGATGTAATCCTCAAGGTCGCCGGAATTTTGACGGTAAAGGGCGGCACCGGCTGCATCGTCGAATACTTCGGCGAAGGCACCACGGCGATCAGCTGTACCGGCAAGGCGACGATTACCAACATGGGGGCTGAGATCGGCGCGACGACGTCGATCTTCCCGTTCGATGAGCGCATGGCCACCTATCTGAAAGCCACCAAACGGTCAGAAGCCGCTGAACTTGCTCAGAAATACGCTGAGCATCTGCGTGCCGACGACGGCGTTGCCGAAGTCCCCGAAAAGTACTTCGACGAAGTCATCGAAATCGATTTGACTACACTCGAGCCC
>CAJWLW010000282.1 GCA_913042885.1 uncultured Lentisphaeria bacterium
AAGGCCATTTCCGCCGGAATTTCCGCCGGAATTTTGTGTGTATTTTCATGGGATTGATTTCCTCAGTTTTTTTTATGCTTTCACTTGAACAAGGGCATTTACATGATAACATGCTTTTTGTATATAAGTATGTTTTCACAAAGCCCTCGATGATTGTTTCCGGCGATATTTTGCCGTCACTTGTCCGTTCAGTCTTCCTAATTATAGACAAATGGAACAAAAAATCCAAGTAAAAAATTGAGTGGCTACTCAGGGTGCCTGAGTTTCGTCATAACATACTAGTATTCAATTAGATAGATATCAAAAAAGCTACGTACCCGGCTGTGCAGCGGTGACTGCAGCGACAAACTGCTTGATGGTTTTGCCCGGCAATGGTACGTATCGGCGGCGATTGCGCCGCCTCTGAAATTCGTCCCGCAACAAGCAAAGCGATGTGATGTGACGCCCCTGCTCATTGTAGACATGTGAGCGACCGTTCTTGCCGGCAACGACAATGGAATCTGTTCGGCTGTCGCGGAAGAAGTCTTCGGGGCGGGCAGCCTGAACGTCATCGAACGCCTTGTGGATCGGCCGCTGCTGTCGCGACCGCAGCTCGGCATGCGGCGTACGGCGGCGGGCTTGACGTCCCTTGCGTTCAATCGAGTGCGCCAAATGCCGCAGGTATCCGAAAATCTTCTCCCTCACTTCGAGCCGTTCCTGTCTGCCACCCGCAGATTGCCATGCATTGGCAATGGCGGTTACCTGGTGATCGATCTCTCGCAGCGCATCAAAGACACGGAAGAACGTCGAGCCTGTGTGTTCGGGCGCATCCGCGAGCGCCTCGACGACGATGGATGGTGCCATCACCTGGGTAAAAAGTCGATGATCGTTGTCCTCGACGATCTGTACCGTCAACGCGGTTCGAGCGTGACCAATGCGCAAGTAACCCGCCACGACCTGGCCGATAATGTAGTAGGTCATATGGCCTCGCCCGAAGGCAACGAGTTGTTCGGCGATGAGACGCTTGCGACCAATAACCTTGGCAAGAAGCCGCGGCGGCTTTTCGAACAGCAGATCAATGCGGTCGTCTCCGGCATCGGTCAGGAAGTTGAACAATTCCTCCCACTTCGGCCGGCCGGTATCGCCATAGCCGGCAAAAACCAGGCCGACGTCGGCCTGAGCGCTGTGTTCGCAGTCAGCGCGGCGGCAGTGGTAGCAATAGACACGCCCGGGAATGACTACTGCACTGTCGGAGGCGATCTGCTGGGCATTGGCCCGCAACTGTTCGTGCAGCTCCTCTGGGCGCATGCCGATATGGCACTGCAATGGCAACGGGGGCAGGTCGGAGACGTCGGTAACGCCCATTTCGGCGAGATGCTCGAACTGCAGCGAACGCAGCAGTTCAAGAGCATTTTGGGCTCGGGTGAGTAGTGAATCCGCCACTGTCGTACTGTCGATATCGGGAGAATTATCCATTGGGCAACCGCTATTTAGAAACAGCCTGGGCATGACCAACTGTGCCGGCAGATTGACACGGATTTGCAAGCATCGCAGTCCGGGTCAGTCAGCCAGTTACACGGAGTTACTGGGAGTTGTTCAAGATACAATTATATTCTGTTCAAATCAATACGCCGAACACACACCTTCCCGCCCCCCCCGCAGCCCATCGCCATGCGACATAAATCCGAAGTCGAGCCGCAGTCCGACCGTCCGGAACCGATTCGGGCGCAATTATTGGCGCGCTCGTGCCGATTGCTGCTCAGTGAGATGCGCTACCACGTGACGAAGCTGCGGGAAATCGTCAGCGAGTGTCTGACCAGCCGACCGAGCACATCGGCGATTGACATGGTTCTCAGCCGCACTTACGAGACGACCACGCGGCTGTGGTATCTCATCGGCGTATTGACAGAGCTCAACGGCAGCTCCGGCGACACTGAGGCGCAGCCTTCGCTGGGAGCGCTTTTGCGAACTGTCGTCGGTAGTGGCAATCTGACGCTGGACCTGGAACAAGGTGTCGTAAAAGAACTGGACAATGGTGATGGACGTTGGGTCGTGGTGGCGTTGCTGGTGCACGCGATCACGCGATCCGGCAGTGTCCCGACTTCATTTTCCGTGTTCGGGAAAATCGTCGACGGACAGTGCCGGTTGGATGTGGCGGCAGGCACCGAGACGGAGACGGCAGAATTGGTTGATCCGGATACGATGTCGGCGGCATTGTCCGAGATGATCGAAGCGGTGGGCGGCACATTGCTATCAGACGGCGAATGGCGCTGGGAACTGACTTTGCCGGTGACCGGCGTAGCACAAACCGCAGCCCGTGTGACGAATCCGGCGGCAGCGGCACGCACGGTGCTGTTGATCGAGGACGACCCGCTGCTGCGCAACGCCGTCCGGAGTTGGATGATCAAAGTAGGCTTCGAGGTTCTGGAAGCGGACAATTCGGATACAGCCATTGAGATGTTCGAGGCACATAAGCAAACAATCGATTTCGTCATGCAGGATCTGGTGTTACCGGGAGCGCGTACTGGCGTAGAACTGTTGCAGGAGTTGCTATCGCGGCGGGCGGATCTGCCGGTGATCATCGCGAGCGGCGCCATCGATGCCGGCGATGCCGATCAGTTGTACGCGCTGGGTGCCAAAGCGTATTTGTCCAAGCCCTACAAGATGGAGCAGTTGATGGCGCTGATCGATGGGATGGAATGACGGTCAATCGATGCCGTATTGCTCGAGTTTCTTGGACAGTGTGGTGCGAGTCACGCCGAGGATCTTGGCTGCTTTGGTCTTGTTCCAATCGGCGTCGTCCATAGCGGCCTGGATGACGAGTTTTTCCGCTTTTGCCAACGGCATGGCAGGCAGAGATTCAATGTCACCGCGAGCCGGTGTGACGCCATTGTGCATCTCCGGGAACATCAGCTCCTCATCTGAAATCGTCCGGCCTTTAGCCAGCAGGCAACCACGTTCCACGACATTGCGGAGTTCGCGCACGTTGCCGGGCCAAGAATATTTGTTTATCGCCGCCTTTGCGGACTTTGAAAACCCTCTAATTTTCTTGCCGAACTTACGGGAGTAAATGTCGATGAAGTGTTTGGATATAGCGTCGACATCTTCCATCCGGTCTCGCAGTGGCGGCAGTTCCAGCGGTACGACGTTGAGCCGATAGTACAGGTCGAGGCGGAACTGATTACTTGCGATCAGTTCCTCGACGTGCTGGTTGGTGGCCGCGATAATCGCGACATCGACGGTAACGTCTGCAGTACCGCCGATGCGGCGGAAACGCTGTTCTTCGATAACCTTGAGCAACTTCGACTGCAGGGCGACGTCCATGTCACCGATTTCGTCAAGAAAAAGCGTGCCGCCATCGGCCAGCTCGAACAAGCCGACGCGATCCTCCTTGGCATCCGTGAAAGCGCCTTTTCGGTGACCGAAGAGTTCGCTTTCGATCAGCGTCGGCGGCAGTGCCGAGCAGTTGACCTCGACGAATGGCCGATCGCGTCGCCGCCCCATGTTGTGAATAGTCCGAGCGAAAAGCCCTTTGCCCGTGCCGGTCTCGCCCTTGATGAACAGGCAGGAGAAATCATTCTCTGCGACTCGCCGGGTCATTTCGATGGTCCGGTTGAACACGGGCGAACTTCCGATGACCTCCTGTATTTCCGCTGTATCCGCATCGCGCTTTGACAATTCGGTGAGCACAGAAGCCTTGCGGACCGCTTGCAGGTGTTCCAGGGTTTTCACCATCTGTACTTTCTCGACCGGCTTGGTGAGGAAATCGTAGGCGCCTTTCTTGAGGCATTCGACCGCGAGCGGGATGTCGCCGTATGCGGTCATCACAATGATCTGTGTGTCGGGATAAGCCTGACCCCATTCCTCCAGCAGCACCTGGCCGTCGACATCCGGCAGCATGAGGTCAAGAAGAATGACATTGAAGGTCCGGTCTGACATTGCGCGACGACCCGACTCGCCATTTTCGACAACGAAAACGTCATGGCCTTCCGCCTTCAGTATCTCGCGAACCGCGGAGCCCACCAGAAGGTTGTCCTCGACGATCAACAGGTTCAACTTGCCCATTACCATTCTCCGGAAACAGATTCGATTGTGACTGAAACACCGCTGCTGCCCGACTGGATGGCCAGGTCGGCGACAAGCGCCTTACACAGCCTGGCGATGATCGCCAGACCGATGCCGTCGTGGCGGCTGCGGCAGGTAAAAAACGGTAGGGGCGGTGCCAGTGGAATTTCGGCAGGGATTTCCAACCCCGAATTTGTGACGACGATTTTCGCGCCTGCGGCCTGGGCCCAGATCAATTCAACTTCGCCGGCGTCGCCAGCAGCCTCACCAGCGTTGTGCAACAGCTCGCGCAGGATGATCAGCAACCAGTTGCCGTGCTCAAGTATATGATTGGTATCGGTGTCGAGAAAGTTCAGGTGCAGGACGGTATCAGGAAATTGTTCGCGAAACTCGATGCGCACCGTGCTCACAACTTCGCCGATACATCTGCATGCGGCCGGCGGCAAACGGTCGAACAATAGATCAGCACGGTCTGTAAACACCTGCAGGCTAGTTAGTTCAGCGATCATCAGCGGCGTCATATCGGTGACCTGCGGGTATGTACTGCCTACCTGATCAGCGATCCGTTCCACGGCCATTTTCATGCCTGCACATAGATTCCGCAAGCGGTGGCGGACAACGGAATTCATCTGGAACGTGGTGTGCCCGTCCAAGGGGTAATTCTCGATGCTGGGGTCGTACGGCTTCATTCCGTGGCGGCTACGCTGCAGGGGGTTGGGCGATATGACTGGGCAGGCCTTCCCAAACGCCCAGTTTCGGTTGCAATCTGTTCCGATTTCAAGGTATCAAGGTAGCGGCAATTCAAAGGTATTGCAAAGCTGTCTGCGCCACCGCAACCTCTAAAGTCATGCCCCGCATTGAGTAGAATCAGGTTGAGCAGGAATCAGGGCAGTTTTTCATTCTCATTTTGGGTATGGTCATGCATTTTACAGACAACTTTTCCAAATTATTTATTGATATCGTCCCAACCAAGGTGTGCTGAAATGCATATGATACGGGTGTGCAATCATTTTACCGGCTCGATTCCCGGCGGAAAAGTTGACCAGCGCAGACCGTGGGCCTGGACGTGACACGGATATCTGAAACGCATCATCAGCCACACTCGAGTGCGTTATGTCGGCACCTGACATAAGTAAGGATATTTGATGAGCGCCACGATTAAAAGCAAATTAACCGTCGCGTTGCGAGCAGACCAGCCGTACCGGTTCCACGAGTCCACCATCCGCCCCTTGTTTGGGCGTTATAAAACTTTTGACAGCGGCTATGCAAGAAAATTAAATTATTTTCTACTGCCATATCAATTTAAATAATTTTTATAAATATCTTATAATCAATTAGTTATAAATTTATAGCAGGTCCTATTCGGACGATTATGATATTTTTTTTCGGATCGGTCACATATTGGAACAGTTCCTGCGATTGTGTATGACTTCGCAATTGATGCTATCCCAACCTACCTTACTTTCAACCCAACCTTCACGCCGGTAGCGCAAGCTGTTCGGCGCTCCAACCGATTCGGGAGAGGTGATATCTTGGCTGTGAAATTAACCCAGACTCAGTCGACCGCCCAAGTTATACGTCAAGACCAGACGATGACGCATCAGCAGATCAAGGCCCTTGAGCTGCTGTTCGCACCGGTTCTGGAACTGCATAAAATTGTCAACGAGGAACTGGAAAAAAACCCGATCCTGGAAAGTGAACCGGACGAGGCAGAGCCCGTGGAGGTGCCGGATAATGACGAATGGCTCGATCGGATCATTCAGCTCGACGAGGAGAACCGCTTTATTGGTACCGGGAATTTTCGATCGGTATCACCGGAAGAGGAAGAACGCCGGCAGCACTACCTGGAGTCGATCACGGTTGAGCAATCGATGCAAGATTCACTACTTCAACAACTTGGATTTCTGGATCTGGATCCGCGGCTACAGGACTGCTGCGAATTTATCATCTCCGGACTGGACGATGATGGCTTTCTGAGTGTGCATCCGGCCGACCTGGCAATGGCAGCGGGCGAGCCGATGTCGATTATGAATCAGGCTCGGACAGTGGTTCAGGGTCTGGAGCCTGTGGGGGTCGGCGCACGGGATCTTCGTGAGCGTCTGCTGATCCAGCTCAGTCGACAAGGCAAGGAGCAGTCACTGGCATATATCGCGGTTCGCGACCACATCAACGACATCGCCGCCAACCACCTACCGGCGATCGCGCGTAAAATGCGTATCACAATCGGTCATCTGAAAGAGATCATCGAGCAAATCCAAGCCCTGAACCCGCGGCTCGAGCCGAGTCATGTCCAGCCCGGTGAGTATGTCACAGAAGAAGTGCGGGTGTTCGAAGGTGAAAACGGGTTGCAGGTACAGATGAATAATGACAATCTTCCCAACTTATTCATCAGCAATCAGTACCGTCAGCTCCTGAACGATCCGGACACGCCAA
>CAJWLW010000283.1 GCA_913042885.1 uncultured Lentisphaeria bacterium
GACAGGCCTTTCCGCCAAGCGTTCCGCTCGCAATCCAGGCACATCTACGTTGCCCAATACCTTGGACACGCACCTCGATGGCTCCGTGCCGGAGAGTCGCCGACAATTGCACGCGCACTGGACACGGCTAAATTAAGGCCAAGACTAACAATGATGTCGTGAAAGCCCTACGAAAAAAAGAATCACTCAAATGAAGCCTCGACAATCCATTTTTACTTTAATTGAATTGCTCGTGGTCATCGTCATCATCTCGATCCTCATCGCCCTGCTCCTGCCGGCGCTTACCCAGGCGAAAGAAAGAGCCCGCCGCGTGGTCTGCGCAAGCAACTTGAAACAATGCGGCGTGATCGAGACAGGGTATGCCACAGATAACGAGATGTGGCTGCCGATGGGGATGTGGAATGAACCTTATGTCATTCGGGGCTCCACTTCTGGTGCCGGTGAGAATTCCGGTGGCGCGATCCTGCTTGATGACTACGGTATGGTGAGGGATATCGTCGGCTGCCCTTCGAGATCGGATACAGCTATGACAGCAGGGGGCAACGATCGATATTGGGACCTTCCCAACGACAACTGGTACTGGCCGGAAGATACCTCGACGTACTACGGGGGAAGTACCCGATCGATGCTGACCTATTGGTACTTCGGCGGCAACGGCACCCATCCGGGAATGAATGGCCCCACTGATCCCTGGCTTAGCGAGAACGACACATGCTGCGACCCCGGCCGGCGGGTTTGGTGGGGCTGGAACACAGACACAGGGACGAATTACGGGAAATTTCTGGGAGCAACATCAGCGAATGAACAGCCCGTTCCTAGACTGTGGGAGGTCCAGAGCCCGAGCGTTAATCCGCTGATGCACGATTTTTCTTATACCCCAACGGATTATGCCTTGTACATGGGGACCCCTCGGCTCCCGGATCGGTCGCACCACGCAGATGGGGACGGGGTCTTCGGCGACGGCATCAACAGACTGTATGTGGACGGACACGTAAGATGGATAAATCTTATGTCAGGATATGGAGAAAACGGAACATTTGGCGTAATCAACTGGCCCAATCATTATTGGTAGTGTGAATCGGCAGCGTGCCCGATTGTTATTGTCAGACCATCCCACAGCTGCAGGCCTGTCACAGAAGCCCCCGCGTCAATGGGGATCACGGTCACTTCGATTCGGGTTGCTGATGCGACGGGTGGTCCCGTTTCCCCAGCTCGAGAACCTTCTCATCCGGCCAACGTTCCAGCGCGCGGTAGGCGGGATGGTCATCATCGGTCAGTGCGTACTTGTCGTTGTGACGGGTATTGTAGCAACAGATCAACGTCCAGCGTGATCGTTCAGAGCGGTTCTGTTCAGAACGATGCAGGGTGTTGCAGTGAAAAAACAGTACGTCGCCGGGGTCCAATGCGACGTAGACATGCTCAAGTTTATAGAAATCGAGCAAAGCCTGCACTTTTTCCATGTCGGCGCCGGTCTGATCGCCCACGCTTCCATGTTCGATACGCCCGCACTTGTGAGAACCTCGAATCACCTGCAGGCAGCCGTTTCCCTGGTTCGCGACGTCGACGGCAATCGCCGCACTGAGCATGTCCGGAAACAAAACGTGCTGCTGAAGGTACCAGTACCCGAAGTCCTGATGCCACTCCCATGCGCCGCCCACCCGGGGTTCCTTGAGAATCATCTTGTGATGGAAGTGATAGACCTCATCGCCCATTAACTGCTCGGAGGCCGCGACGATGCGCTCATTACATGCGAACGCGCTGTAGATATCGTCCTGTAGATCGTTCCAGCAACTAATGCGGCTGACAGCCCCTTCCCTGTCCAATAGTTCGTCGGCATCATCCATCGCCTTGTCTGCCTTGGCGATGTCATCAAGTAGCTGCATCTGTTCCAGCCCGAAAAACTGCCGGAGAACGAGATACCCGTCATCGTTAAAGGCTTGAACCTGGTCGGCTGTGAGTGGAGTCTGTGTGCTATTCATGCGTTCACTGCTATTTAGAGTTACCTTTGCCATTTTATCGGCAAAGTCGTTTTTTTTCAAGATCACGTGGGAGCCGGGGTTCCCATTGTCGGGCCCTACGTTATTGATTGTCGGCACATTTTGGCGGTTTGGTCCGTTAGCGGACAGACCCAGCCGGGCAAGGCACCGCTTTCAATCGGCCCGTCATCTTTCGCCGGGGTCGACCTCCCCTATCCGAGGAAAAATAAAGGGGTGACCTGAAATTTTTCACCGCGTATTGTCTGTGAATCGTATGGCTACTGATCGGCCGTGGGCGTCGAGTTCTTCGACACGGGACAATTCGGCGACTGCATCAGCCTCAGCAGCCAGGGCATCGCGATCGTACTCGATAATGCTGGTACGGCGGTAAAACTGATCGACGGTCAGACCGCTGAAAAAACGCGCTGTGCCGCCTGTCGGCAGGACGTGACTCGGCCCGGCAACGAAATCTCCGACCGGCTCAGGCGTCCAGGGGCCCAGGAAAATGGCACCTGCTGCGACAATACCGGCGGCCGTGTCACGCGGGGTTTCGGTCATTATTTCGAGGTGCTCCGGGGCATAACGATTGGCCACGTCAACGGCCTGTTCAATGCTTTCAAGACGCACCAGGTACATGCCGTTGTCGAGAACTGTCTGAACGGCCTCGCGTCTTCCGAGTTGCTCAGCCTGGGAACGCACTTCCTCGACAACTTTTTCGATCAACGGCTCAAAGTCCGTAAGCAGCACAGCCTTCTCGAGGCCTGAACCGTGCTCCGCCTGGGCCAGCATGTCGGCAGCAATGAAAGCTGGCGACGCCGACTGGTCGGCAATGATCATGACCTCGGACGGCCCTGCCACCAAGTCCAGCGCAACAGTGCCGTATACCTGCTTTTTTGCAGCTGTCACGTAGGCATTCCCGGGTCCGACAATTTTTTCGACAGGCCGAACAGTCTCCGTGCCGTAAGCCAACGCCGCAATGGCATAGACGCCCCCGAGTCGATAAATCTCCGTGGCACCCGCGGTTATTGCGGCATAGACGATTGCGGGGTTGATCGTACCGTCGTCCGTGGCCGGCGAAGTGACCGCGATCTCCGCAACACCAGCGACGCGGGCCATCGCAATGGTGTGAATCACAGTTGAGACCAGGGGCGCGGCTCCACCCGGCACGTAAGCAGCGATCCGGGACAGCGGGCGGAAACGCTCACCAAGGGAAACGCCCGGACGCGGAGCAAACGACCAATCCTCTATACGCCGCTGCTCTGCGAAAACAGTGATGTTCCGATAGGCCAGATCGATGGCGTCGCGGGTGGACGCTACGACGAGCTCGCAGGCCTTCTCGATTTCACCGTCGGTCAGTCGAAACTGATCCGGGGAGAGATCAACCTTATCGAACTTCGCGGCGTATTCACATATGGCAGCATCGCCGCGTTGCTCCACGTCTCGCAGGATCGTAGCGACTGCGGCGTGAATATCGGCGGGCACAGGCGTCCGCCGGAGCAACTGCTCGAGGTCCGCCGCGAAGCGATCGTGTTGGTAGTCGATGGTTTTCATTATGCCAATATATGCACGGTGCGATTCACAACAACCGGGTAGACGGCCAATTCGGCCCCAAATAAAGGACACCTCTCTATTTAAGAGACCGGAAAGACTGTTCAGTCGACCTGCACACAGCCACGGGTCTTCGTGCGGATGTCACGGGTGCACCAGGAACTGACGAGCCGCTGCCGGGTTTCAGCATCGACGAGATTGGCGGGGCCGCCGGCACGGTACGCCTGAGACAGGTGCTGCAGGATGATCGCTGTGGAAGCGGAAACGTTGAGGCTTTGAGTGAAACCGTGCATGGGTATATTGACGCGGACGTCTGCCGCATCGATCAGATCGGGGCAGAGCCCGTCCTTCTCGTTGCCGACCATGACCGCAGTCCTGGCGGGCAATTCGAGGTCGGTCAGCGCCACGGAATCGTCGCTTGGGACAGCAGCCAAAAGTGCGTAGCCGCGGTCGCGCAGGTCCGCGACCACAGCACCTGCATCGTCGCACTGGTGGATGTCCAGCCAGCGATCGGCGTACATGGAGACGCTTTCGTTGCACTCGTAAAAGGCATCGCCGACGACCCATACATCGGTAAGCCCGAAGGCTTCGGCGGCGCGCAGACAGGCGCTGATGTTGTGAGGATCCGTGAGGTGCTCAAACACCAGGGCCAGACAATTCAGGCGCTGTGCTGCGACAGTCTTGAATCGCTCGATCCTGGCATTGGTGAGCATATCGATGTGGCGTTCTTCCATGATTTCCAGATTTGGTTTTGCATTGACCGTGGTAGCCATTATATAATATACTAACCAGAGGCGGCAATCAACGCCGCAACGACGCACCACATACGCAACAGTTGTTACCGACCGGGAATCAAACGATGTCTGCTGAATTCGTACACCTGCATCTCCATACCGATTACAGCATGCTCGACGGTGCCTGCCAGATCAAGCAACTGGCGAAAACTGCAAAGGCGATGGGTATGCCCGCGATGGCAATGACCGACCATGGCAACATGTGCGGCGCCGTTGAGTTCTACACCGCAATGAACGACGCGGAAGTCAAGCCAATCATCGGCTGCGAGTTTTACCTGGCGCCCGGCAGCCGATTCGAAAAAACGCCGTCCCACCCGCATCACAAAGGTTTTCACCTGCTGCTGCTGGCGGCGGACAATGAAGGCTACCAGAACCTCTGCAAGCTGAACCGTATCAGCTACCAGGAGGGGTATTACTCCAAGCCGCGCATCGACAAAGAGGTCCTGGCGGCGCACAGTCGCGGCGTCATTGCGACGAGCACCTGCATCGGCGGCGAGATACCGACGCTGCTCCTGGAAAACACCCGCGCCAAAGCCGAGACGGCACTGGGCGAGTATCTCGACATCTTCGGCAAGGACAACTACTACCTCGAGCTTCAGGATCACGGCATGGCGAAGCAGCACGAGGTCAACAAGGCGCTGCTCGAATTACGAGACAAGTTCAGCCTGCCATTAATTGCGACAAACGACGCACACTATCTGGTGAAAGACCACGCCCTGCCCCACGAATTACTGTTGTGCATCGGCACTCAGAAAACGATGCAGGACGAAAAGCGCCTGCGCTTCCCGGCGCCCGAGTTCTACGTCAAGAGCCCGGAGCAGATGCAGGCCCTCTTCGGCGAATTGCCCGATGCGCTGCAGAACACGCTGGAAGTGGCCGAGAAATGCAATGTCACCTTCGAGCTCAACGCCAATCATTATCCAGTCTACGAAACGCCGGACGGCAGCGACCGCTGCGATTACCTGCTCACGCAATGCAAGAAAGGCCTCATCGTACGGTACGGCGTCGACCTCGATGGTATCGGTTATGACAAGCTCGTTGTAGAACACCGCAAGATCGTCGACCGCATGAACTACGAACTCGACATCATCGAGCGCATGGGCTTTACCAGCTATTTCCTGGTGGTCTGGGACTTTCTCTATTTCGCCCGCCGCGAGCAAATCCCGATCGGCCCCGGCCGGGGCAGCGGCGCCGGCAGCATCGTGGCCTACCTGACGCACATTACCGACATCGAACCACTGCATTACAACTTACTGTTTGAGCGCTTCCTCAACCCGGAACGAATCAGCCCACCGGACTTTGACATCGACCTTTGCGAGCGCCGGCGGTATGAAGTCATCAACTATGTGCGCGATAAATACGGTGCCGAGTGTGTCGCGCAGATCGGCACTTTCGGCACGTTGAAAGCGAGGGCCGTGATCAAGGACGTAGCACGCGTCATGGGCCGCAGTTTCGAGGAAGGCAACCGTATCACCAAACTCATTCCAGCCGATCCCAAGATGACGCTCAAAAAAGCGAACGCCGAGATCCGCGAAATCCAGGAGATGCGCAAATCCGAACCGTGGGTCGACGAGTTGTTTTCGTACTCCGAGGCATTGGAAGGACTCAACCGCAACATGAGCATCCACGCCGCCGGCGTCATCATCGGCGACCAGCCGTTGGACAACCTGATGCCGCTCGCCAAGGGCCAGGGCGACGAAGTGATCACCCAGTTCCAGGCCGGGCCATGCGAAGCGCTCGGCCTGTTGAAGATGGACTTCCTGGGCCTGCGCACACTGACGATCATTCAGGACACCTGCGATCTGATCCAAAAGTCACAGAACATCGAGATCGTCGCCGGCGAGATCCCACTCGACGATCCGGAAACCTACAAACTGCTGCAGCGCGGCCAGACGGTCTGCGTCTTTCAGCTGGAATCCAGCGGTATGCAGGATCTGTGTCGCCGTTTCGGTATCGACCGGATTGAACATGTGATTGCGCTGGTCGCCCTGTACCGCCCCGGGCCGATGCAATTTCTCGAAGACTTCATAGCCCGCAAGTCCGGCAAGACAAGAGTCGAGTACGACTGCGCGGAGATGAAACCGATCCTCGAGGAGACCTACGGCATCATGCTGTATCAGGAGCAGGTGATGCAGGTGGTGCAGGTGGTGGC
>CAJWLW010000284.1 GCA_913042885.1 uncultured Lentisphaeria bacterium
CCTTCGAAGATTTCAACCGTTACCAGATCAAGCATGCAACCAACTGGGACATTCCCCTGTCTCAGGAAAACTGGAAGCTTCAGCTCGGCATCAGCAACGATTACAACAGCATGCCGGTGCCCAGCATCAAGCGCCTGGACATCGCCTATTTTGCCAAGCTGGTGATGGCTTGGCAATAACCTGACAGCCCATGCGATACATCTGCCGCAACTCGCCAGGCAACTGATCGAGCCGGCAAATAGTAAGCGTACGTGCCGGCTGCGCATGATCTTCGCGCTACTGCAGATTTTCGGGCCGTCGTTTTCGGCGAGGCACCTCACGATTTCACCGTCACAGGGACGCTGGTACCGATAATTGCTCTGGCCGGGCTATCCTGGCTGATGCTGGTCCTACCCCGGCTGTTTTTGTTCTCGCAACAGTCGGCCACTACCGGATACTGACATCACGGGACCGCTTGCGGACAAATTGTCGACCGGCGACCGCCAAACTATAAACCACCGTTGCCGTCAGAATGATCGTGGCGCCGGCGGGGAATTCCGGTTCATAGCTGATCACCAGCCCAATGACCGTACACAAGATGCTGAGTGCCACCGCGGCAATCATCATGCTGACCAACCGGCGGGTGAACTGACCGGCAGCAGCAGCCGGCAGCGCCAGCATGGCGATGACCATGATGATGCCGACAACCTGCGTCAGCAGCACGACCGTTACCGCCGTCAGGCACAGCAGCAGCATGTCGTAGGCCCGCACATTGATACCGCGCAGCCAGGCGAATTCCTCATCGAAACACAGCGCCAGAAACCGGTTGTAGCAAAGTACACAGATCAGCAGGATAACGACGTCCAGGGCGGCGACCAGATAGAGATCATGCAGTGATACCATGAGGATGTTGCCGAACAGGTAGCTCATCAGGTCCTCATTGTACCCTGGCGTGCGGCTGATGAATACCAGGCCGATTGCCATGCCGACAGACCACACAGCGCTGAGCACGGTGTCAACGCGCTCTTCGGCGTAGGCGGTCACCAATCCGATGACAACAGCCGCCAGCAGCGCCGCAATTGTGGCACCCAACAGCGGGGACATCCAGCCGATGCCCACGACCTTCTGCAGGTACCGGGCCGCCCCCATGCCGCCCAGTGTACAGTGAGCAATGGCGCCGGCAATGTAGGTGATGTGCCGTATCGAGACAAGCGTACCGACCACCCCGCACGCGACCGATGCCAGAACACCCGTCGCCAAAGCGTACAACAGCAGGTTGCTCGATTGCAGATCTTGCCAGAAAAGAGACATGTCGAAATTCCAGGATTGAAGCGACAAAGTCGCCCCGCATTTAGAGCGAATCGGTTGCTGGCTAGCAATTCAGGCAGCACGGAAGTGATACCTCGGCCCATAGCCGAGATATCCAGAAACAGATTTGTCAATGGTCGTGATGCACCATATGCATATGCTCGTGACCATACAGTTCGGTGATGATGTCACCGGTCAGTTCGGAACTCTGGTGGCTTGCCACCGTGCGGTTGACGCAGATCACCCGCGACAGAATATGCGGGACCACGCCGATATCGTGTGACACAAGTACCACAGCCATGCGCTCGTTGAACTGCTGCAGCAGTTGATACAGTTGGTTCTCTGACGGCGTGTCGATGTTGGCCGTCGGTTCGTCCATCAGCAACAGTTCCGGGCTCGCAGTAATGGCACGGGCAATCAGTACCCGCTGCCGCTGGCCACCTGAAAGCTCGCCGAACGACCGGTGCTTGTGGCCGCTGAGACCAACGTCGTGCAACGCCGCCGCCGCGGCCTCACGGTCGGCACCGGAATAGCGCGGTGCATGGCCCCGGCCGAGCCGGCCCATCAGCACCACGTCCATCACATCAGCCGGAAATTTCGAGTCATAGCGAGCATGTTGGGGGACGTAGGCGATCCGATGCCGGACCTTGCGCGGCATGGCGCCGAATACCCGCACCTTGCCTGCATTCGGCCGAATGAGGCCCAGGATAAGACGCAGCACCGTGGTTTTGCCTCCGCCGTTGGGACCGACCAGAGCGACCATGTCGCGGCTGTTGATTTCAAATGATGCGTTCTTCAGCACCGGCACCAGATCATAGGCGAACGTTACGTCAGTGAAACAAACGACGGAATCCATGTGCACGCCTCCGAAGGTTACTGCAGTGCAGCTGCGATTTTCTCGGCGACAGCGTCGAGATCGGCAATGTAATCGGCCACTAGCGGATCGAGCGGCACCACCGCACCCTCGATCGCCTTGGCGATGGTCGTTGCGGCCTGCTGTGAAAACTGCGGCTGCACAAAAACTGCTCTGACACTTTCCCGCCGTGCTTGCTCGATCAGCTTGGTCAAGTGCTTGGCAGACGGTTGGTTACCGCCGTATTCGACTGCAACCTGCTGCAGTCCGTAGGCGTCAGTAAAGTAGCCGTAAGCCGGATGAAAGACGTAAATCTTGCGGTCGCGCACTGGTGCCAGAAGGGTCGTGAGCCGGTCGTGCAGCTCGTTCAGACGTTCGGCAAAGCGGTCGAAATTGGCTTTGTATACGGTCGCGCCGTTGGGGTCGAGACGGATAAGCTCGTCACGGATGCCGGCACTGATCCTCTTGGCATTCATCGGGTCGAGCCAGACATGCGGATCGTCGCCGACATGGTCATGGCCGTACCCTTCCGATTCGCTCAGGCGTCGCATCTCAATGCCCTGGCGGCAGTCAACGATGCTGAGGTCTGGAAAGCGCTCCGAAAGTCTTGGCAACATCGTGTGCTCGAAGGGCATGCCAATGTGAAAGAAGGCAGCAGCGGCACCGATCGAGTTCATCTGCCGTAGCGTTGGCGCGTAGGTTTCGGGGCTGCGCCCGGCCTGGACCAAGGCTTCGACAGTGAAGCGATCGCCGGCTATTTCACTGACGAATGACTGTTGCGGCAGGATACTGACGATGATGTGGCGCCCGGGCGTGGGGGAAACCGGTTTAGCGCAGCCGCAGGCGAGAGCGAATCCTATGATGCCCCACGTCGCGCCCACCGACCACCTTCTCTTCAATTGATGTTCAGTATTCGTTTTCATTAACATGGCTTTTCCCCCACTAAACTCCAGAATATTGGGCCTTATTGGTAATCTATTCTCAAAAGTGTGCCGGCGCAAGGCGTCTGACATACATGCGTACAAAACAATTTCATGCGACCCGATGGATAATTCAGGCTTCGCGAATTCAGCTCATCGCGTTTGTAATTCCAGCAGCCCGCAGCCATAGTAAACGCTATATTTATCTACCGGGGTACCGTTGGTCTTAAATGCCGAGTATCGCTTCCCAGGCTAACTGGTTCTGACAGCGGTGAAATCCCTCTGGCTGTGTTGGTTTTTAATGGCCGCACCCAGCCGGGACGATTATCCAGTTAACAACGGACAGTACGTCCGCTTCCCAAAACAGGATGCGTCAATGGAGAATGGCACGCAATTACCGAAGCCGCCAGACATCCGCGCCAAAGAGCCGGAAAACGCTGCAACAGCACTCGACGCCGAAGCTGCCGAAGTCACTGATTCCGATTCCGGCATCATGCCGATCGACGAAGACACCATGCTCGAGGCGCACGGTAGCCTGGGCGAGAAAACTACTGTCGATGCAGGTCTGGAGGACACCGAGCCGGACAAGATCGACAAACTCCCCACGACGCCTGCCCTGACCGCGGAAGCAAGGCCCCTGAAGCCACGGCCGAAGAATTTCGAACCGTGTGTCTATAATGTTACCACTTCCGGTTTTCGTCGTATCCCGATCAACGTGGATCAGCCTGTCACCACGATCGGCAATGACCGTGAAAACGTAGATATCCACATCGCCGAACCTAACATCAGCCAGACGCAGGTTGTCCTCGTCCTGATCGGCGATCAATGGCTGATCATGGACTGTGGCTCCAACGACAATCTCAGGGTCAACGGTGTCGCAACACGGCAGTTCGTCGCCGAACAGAACGCCCGCTGTATACTGACTATCGGCCAGTCACTGCTTATTTTCTGCGGCAATGAAGCAGAGAAGTCACCGCATCCCGAAACGGCGATGCTCAATGACCCGTTCACGCCCGATCTCGTGCGCGAGAATCTGGCGGTCGGCGAACTGACCCTGAAAAAAGAGCAGGATCAGGTCGTGTCGAAGGGCGCGCCGATCATCCTTGGCAACCACGAGGCGTGTGACTATTTTCTGCAGGGCGACAGCGTGCAGCCCTTCCACGCACTCATTTACTGGGATCGCGACGGCATCTATCTCGACCCGCTGAACAACAAGGGTGTCTTTCTCAACAGCAAGCCGATCAACCGTTCCTCCCCGGTGGAGAATGGTGTCACGATCACTATTGCCAACGTTAAAATAGGTGTCCGAATCACCCCGGATCACAAGGACCGCTGTGCCCAGCTTTATCCGGTTGAAAGTCTGGCATTCGATTATTTCGGCTTTACCGCCGTCGGTGACACACCATCGGAATCGTTCACTGTGTCGATGGTTGGCCAAGGGGTCACGTTGGGGCGGAGGAATACCTGTGACATCATTCTCGCCGACAGCTTTTCATCACGAGAACATGCGCAGCTCATTCCCAGCGGCAAGAGCCTGACGCTCTTCGATACATACAGTTCGAACGGTGTTTTCGTGAACGGCGAGCGCGTCAAGAAATCACGTGTGCATGTCGGCGATATCATTGAGATCGGACATAGCCATTTCCTGGTCCATTATGTCTGACCCACGCACGCTGCCTGCACTAAAGTAGCTGTTCACAGCTATCATTAGTTCTGAAAGGCTACGCTGCACGCTGATTTTTCGTACCGTTCATCCCGCTTAGCAGCGACCCGGCCTCGGCGCGGCCTGTCAACCGTTGCTCCAACACCTCCCGCACTTCGTCCGGATTGTGTGTGGCGTAGTACCAGTCGATCGTGGTTTTCAAACCCTCGGTAAACTTGACCTGGGGCTCCCAACCGGTCAGTGATTTCACCAGGCTGTTGTCTGCTACACGATTCAGCGGCCCGGTCGGCATGTCCGGCTGCAGTTCGATCGGAAGATCTTTGCCAGTGTACTCGAGGACTTGATCGACTGCCTGGATGACCTGTGTCGGCTCCATCGTGCCGATGTTGACCGGAGTCGCGTCATCGATAGCTTCGGCAGCGCGGATCGTACCCTCGACGATATCGCTCACATGCGTCCAATTGCGGATCTGGCGGCCATCACCCCACACCAAGAATGGGCTCTGGTCGATGAACGATCGTGCGATCATCGCCATAATCGCATGATTCTCATGGTCGCGTGGGCCGTATGCTGTGAAATGCCTGCAGATGGCAGATTTCATTCCATGTTCTTTGTGATACGCCTGTAGTGTCAACTCCGCCATCAGCTTGGACCAGCCGTAAATGTTATCGGCGCTATAGGGTGGCGCCACCATCGACTCAACCAGCCGTACCTCGGCGTCCGGGTCCTGTTGGAGCTCGGTCGGGTAAACGCATCCGGTTGAGGCGAATACTACCTTTTCGACCCCATTCTCATGACACGCGCGAAACACCAGGGCGTCCAGTGCGAGATTTGTCGCGCACTCCGCCTGATGGAGCTCAATGAAACCGCGTCCACCATATGCCGCCGCCAAATGAAATACGATATCGATGTCGTAAGTCATAGCCTGCGCCACGCCGTTTTCCAGTAAGTTCGCCTCGATGAATTCGATACCGCCGTTGATCAGCGCATCCGTAAGGTTTTCACCCCTGCCGCTGCTGAGGTCGTCCACGGCTCGGACATCCGCACCGCGCGCGACCAGAGCGTCAACCAGATGTGACCCGATGAACGATGCACCCCCCGTGACAAGAACTGATTTTTCGTTCCATTCCATGAGCAACCTCCCTGTATTTTCTCGTTTCAAATGACCAATCATCCACCACAAAGGGTGTACGGGCACCCGCAATTGAACTGATGGAATTGGGTGGGTTTTTTCAGGCACGCAATTCGATCGCAGAAACTGTTCCAACTGCGCCACCCCGCCGGCTCCTGCCATAGATCACGGGTGCAAAGGCGACGAAATGCATACTCTTGTGGTGTTGCCAAAACAACTTTCGCGGTGCCAAACGCGCGGCTTGGTTGCAGACCCGGCGGCACCGGTGTGACTGTGAGACTATATAACAGTCAGCACGCCTCGCCCCAGCGCCAACCAAAGGGCGCTTTCTGCCAGACGGCTTGGCTCGGGGTCCACCAGGAAGTGTGCGGGAAATTCACAAAAATTCCTTGGTAGTCGCGTTCGATGACGCGCAAGGCACCGTTGACTCTCTGCTCGGGATCGTTGTCGCCCTGGAGCGGATAGGTGTTGTCGAACAGCACGACACTGTCGTTGGTCAGCTTCGGATAGACGAGCGTGAACTCGCGAAGGACATCGTCCTGCAGATGGCTGCCATCCAAAAATGCGAACCGGATAGAGCCATCCAGCTCAGCCACAA
>CAJWLW010000285.1 GCA_913042885.1 uncultured Lentisphaeria bacterium
TCATGGTCAATCGCGATGACGACCTGCGCGGTTTCGAATGCTGGGTGCTGGCACGGCTCGGTGCACGCCGGCCATTCCACGCACCGGCACATGCGGTGGTACCGGCAGACATCGCGGCACCATGGGTCGAGCGGCTGATGGCGCTGGACACCAAAGGGCGCAACGACCGCATGCACCTCTTCGCGATCGCCCGCATTGCCGCCATGACCGACGACCGCAACCTCGACCTGCCAGCCGATCTGCTGACCCGGGCGCAAGACTTTCTTGCGGACAAGCGTTGCCCGCGCAGTTGGATCGACGGCCTCCACAACGCAGTGCGACTGACGACGGAAGATCAAGCCAAAATTCTCGGGGACACTTTGCCGCTCGGATTGACACTGGTCGGCAGTGACTCTTGAAGCCGGACGATGCCTCCGTGCCCGTCATCCGCAGCAGGCAGGCTGGAGCACGGGCGTGTATGCAACCTCAATCCGGTCGGCGACGGAGGCCGGCCCGATCAGGTCAAACCGCAATAAATCCGCGATCGGATCAGCAGACATCAGCAGACGCGTTTCCAACGCATCACGTGCGAATCTGCCCAAACCTGAATCTCTCAACCAGATCCGCCCACCTGCTTTACCAATTAAAATGCAGGCAATATGCCTGCGCTCCCGGGGGCTAATCTTCGCGTCGAGCCCTCTTCACCCGTTTCTTCGCCTGAAACTGACAAATCATACCGGCGATGGCGAGCAGCATGATCCCCCACCAAGTGCGGTCCACGGCGTCGGCGTAGGCTGAAGCAAGTTCCTCGGCATCAAAGGGATAATAGTGGGTATCGATCATCTGGATCGCCGTCATAACGACAAAAGCACCGATTGTAGCAGTTACGATGATCAGCAGCGGCCGCTGCATAATCACCGCCAACAACCCGGTGACCGTTGCAAACAAAATCGCAATGACCGCGCCGGCCAGGCTTTCGGGGTCAGTGAGCAGCGGCACGATCAGGGGCGACAGGCAGGTCCCGAAAACAAAACCGACACACCAGATCGCCAGGTTGAAGACGAAACGGACGATCACCCCAGCAATGATGCTGGTGAGTAGCGCAATTATCAGAAATACGACAACGCTGCCCTGGAAATACGCCGAGGCAATCAGATTGGCCAGGGCAACACCTGCCACCACGCCGCCCACGGCTAGCAGCAGCTTCAGGAATCGGTAGCCGAAGAAACAGTAGACGGCACCGAAACAGATGAAAACTATGTCCTGCAGTGACTCGACATTCAACTTCTTAACGTCAGGGGCTGGGTGTCCTTCGCCAAGAACGACGGCGTGCGCTGCCGGCCGGCGGCTTCTTCGTCAGCATCGGAATTGGCGATTGTCGTGCGGATAACGCTGACCAGCAGACCGATGCCGACCCAGGTCGCGAGCATGCTGGAACCGCCGTAGCTGATCAGCGGTGCGGTGATGCCGGTTGTCGGACCGGCGCCGCTGACCACGGCCGCGTGAATAAGGGCGTGCAGGCCAATAGACAGGCCAACGCCCGCAGTGAGCAGCATGCCCTCGCGGTCCAGGGCGTTGGTGCTGACCGTCAAGGCCGCACCGAGTACCAGCAGATACATCAGCATGACGCCGGCTACAGCGGTAAAACCGAGCTCCTCACCGACGATCGCCAGGATGAAATCCGTGTGCGACTCCGGCAGATACCTTTCCTTCAGCCGGCTCTCGTTGAAGCCGACACCGATCCAGCCCCCGGAACCAAGCGCGTACTGAGACATCAATAGCTGGTAGCCGTTGCCTTCCGCTGTGGCTTCGGGATGGCGGAACGAGGTCAGCCGCCCTTTACGCTCCGGGCTGCCGCCCACAACAATAGCGCAAAGAATGATCCCGGTTGAAATCAGCAGCAGCAGATAGCGCAAACGGATTCCGGCAATGAACATGATTGCCATGACCACCATCCCGGTGATCATCGTGACGCTGAGGCTGCCGCCGAGCAGTACCAGAATGATGACCATGCCAACCACCAGCATCGGGCGCCAGAAACCCTTGGTGGCGCTCAGGACATTGCGCGGGTTGGTACCATAGTAATGCGCCAGATAAATAATCAGCGCCGGCTTGGCGAATTCCGACGGCTGCAGCGTGAAGTTGCCGACACGCAGCCAGCGGAAAGCACCATTGATCGACGCGATAAACGGCAGCTCGGTGACCCAATATTTGCCGCAGAAGTGCAGCACATGCGCACTGGCCAAATAGACCAAAGGCAGAGCAACCAACAACAGAACCCACTTGCTGGCGGCGCCGATCCGGCGGTAGTCGACAAAGCTGATCACCACGGCAAACACCATGCCGAGGAAGATCCAGACCGACTGTTTAAACAGGAAATTCTGGTGTGACGCCGCACTCGTCGTCGAGTACAGCATCACCAGTCCGAAGATGGTCAGCAATACCACCGATGCCAGCAGTGTAGCGGTGGCAAATCTGAGCTTGTGGGTCGCCGCTTTCTGTTCCACCAAGGTTAGTTCTACCTTGTTTTGTTAGATTAGCGAATTGGCGTACTGAGGGACTGTGGGAAAGGTAGAGCATTGGCGCATTTCTGCGCTTTTCTCACCCAACCCGCAAAGCTCTAACACTCCGCCACTCTGATTTAACAAAGTAGAATTGGTAGTAATGCAGTTCCGACTGGTAGGAAGGTTGTGTCGTTGCTGTTACGAAGCTGCGGCTTCAGCTTCCTGCGGGACAGGTTTCAGCGTCGCGGCTTCCGGCGTGGCATCCGGCGGCGCCTCGTCGATGATGCCAAGCTTGTCGCCGACTTTCTCGCGGACCGCGGCCAGCAGGCGCTCTTCGAGTTCCTTGTCGTCCTTGATCGCCTGCTTCGTCTGCTCACGCCCCTGGCCAAGCTGCTCGCTGCCAAAGGAAAACCACGAACCGTGTTTCTCGATCAATTTATTGTCCAGCGCCACGTCCAGGATCGAACCGGCACGGGAAATCCCCTCGGAATACATGATGTCAAACTCCGCAATCTGGAACGGCGGCGCCATCTTGTTCTTGACGACCTTGACCCGTACATGGTTGCCGATGACTTCGCCGACGGCGTTCTTGATCGCCTCCTTGCGCCGCACGTCCAGACGTACGGCGGCATAGAACTTCAGAGCATTGCCGCCCGGCGTAGTTTCGGGACTGCCGAACATGACACCGATCTTCTCGCGGATCTGATTGGTGAAGATGACGCAGGTCTTGCTCTTGGCGATCGCGCCGGTGAGCTTGCGCAGCGCCTGCGACATCAACCGCGCCTGCAGACCGACGAAGGTATCGCCCATCTGCCCCTCGATCTCGGCGCGCGGCACCAAAGCAGCGACAGAGTCGATGACCAAGACGTCGAGCGCGTTGCTGCGCACCAGGGTCTCAGCGATATTCAAGGCATCCTCGCCGCAGTCCGGCTGCGACACCAGAATGTCATTCGTGTCGACGCCAATGATGCGGGCATAATGCGGATCGAGCGCGTGCTCCGTGTCGATGAAGGCGCACAGGCCTCCAGCCTTCTGGGCATTGGCGATAATGTGCGTGCAGATGGTAGTCTTACCGGAGGCCTCCGGACCATAGATCTCGACGATACGCCCGCGAGGCACGCCGCCGATACCGAGCGCCACGTCGAGGGACAGGGCGCCGGTACTGATCGTCGGGACGCCTATACGCTTATCGTCGCCGAGCCGCATGATGGCGCCGTTGCCGAATTCCTTTTCGATCTGGGCGATGGCAATTACAAGATTTTTGTCTGCCTTTCCATCCGGAAGGACAAACTTTTTTGTGGCTTTTGCCATTTTCCTGTTCCTCTTTATGTGTTATCTCTAAAAAATCCTGTCTTGGCTGGCAGGGGGTCGCTGCGGATACGAAAACCCGCGGTCAACACCGGGTAGTATAGGCGAGTTGAGAGAATTTGTACAATACAATAATAAAATTTTACCCAAAAATCCGCAAATTTTCCACAAATCCGTCCGGAAATATAAGGTTGAGAGGGTTTGTCACCTTGAACAGCAGCTCTTGCGTCGAACGGTCGGCTCCGGCTGTTCCACCGCAGGAAACACGCCCCCGGGGACTACTACTTTTTACCCTTCATCGGCCGCAACTGGATGTGCAACTCGCGCAACTGCCGCTCGTTGATCTCGCTCGGTGCGTTCATCATCAGGTCCTGGGCTGACTGATTCATCGGGAACGCGATGATCTCGCGGATGTTCGGCTGGTTGGTCAGCAGCATGACAATGCGGTCCAGTCCAGGCGCAATGCCGCCATGCGGCGGCGCACCCAGCGTGAAGGCAGTGATCAGGCCGGGAAACTTGTTGTCCACTACGGACGAATCGTAGCCGGCAATCTCGAACGCCTTGTACATGATCTCCGGCTTATGATTCCGGATGGCGCCGCTGGAAAGCTCGATGCCGTTGCACACCAGGTCGTATTGGTAAGCCAGAACCTCCAGCGGATCCTTCGTCTCCAGCGCTTCCATCTCGCCCTGCGGCATCGAAAACGGGTTGTGCGAAAACTCGACTTTGCCTGTCGCCTCGTCACGCTCGAACATCGGATAGTCGACGATCCAGCAAAACCGGTAGGCGTTAGGTTCCAGCAGCTCGAGACGCGCCCCCAGCTCGTTGCGCACTGCCGCCCCGATCTCGCAGGCTGCCTTCTCCTTATCGGCGATGAAGAACAGCACGTCGCCACTTTCGATGTCCGCCGCCGTCTTCAGCGCTTCGAGCTGCTCGCGGTTGAGGAATTTGGCAATCGGGCTGCGGACCTCTTCGTCCTTCCAGCCGATGTAGCCCAGCCCTTTCGAACCAACCGACTGCGCAAACTCGATCATATCATCGAAGAACTTGCGCGACTGATCGACAATCCCCGTCACCTTCATGGCCCGTACCACCCCGCCCTTCTTGACGACGCTGGTGAAGGCCTTGAACTCGGTGTCTTCAAATACCTCGGTGACGTCGATGATGCGGATCGGATTGCGCAGGTCCGGCTTGTCGCAGCCGAAATCCAGCATCGCCTGCCGGTAGGGGATGCGCTCGAACGGCACCGTGCTGACCTTCGTGTCGTCGTCCGTGAACTCGTCGAACAGGCCGGACATCACGGTCTCGACCACTTCGAACACGTCGTCCTGCGTGCAGAACGACATTTCCAGGTCGAGCTGATAGAACTCGCCCGGCGAGCGGTCGGCGCGGGAGTCTTCATCGCGGAAGCACGGAGCAATCTGAAAGTATTTGTCAAAGCCGGCAACCATGAGGAGCTGCTTGAAAATCTGCGGCGCCTGCGGCAACGCGTAGAACTTGTGTGGATGCAGGCGGCTGGGGACCAGGAAGTCGCGGGCACCTTCGGGTGAACTGGCAGTCAGGATCGGGGTCTGCACCTCGTTGAAATCGAGCCCGATCATGCGCTGGCGGATGCTGTTGGTGATCTTCGAGCGCAACACGATGTTTTCGTGCAGCTGTCTGCGGCGCAGATCGAGGAACCGGTACCTGAGGCGGGTCGCTTCCGGGTAGTCCGTCTCGTCCGCCACCGGAAACGGCAGCGTCTCGGCGCGGTTCAGGACCTTCATCTCGTCAGCCATCAGTTCGACCTTGCCGGTAGCGAGAGTAGCGTTAACCGTCTCCTCCTCGCGCCGCACGATCTTGCCGGTGAAACAGACCGTAGACTCCAGCCGCCAATGGTGGACATCCTCATAGAAATCGCGTTCCGGATCGACCACAACCTGCGTGATCCCGTAGTGGTCGCGCAAGTCAATGAAAACCACGCCGCCATGGTCGCGCACACGGTGGATCCAGCCCGATATCCGGGCCTGCTGCCCGACTTCGGACTCGTTGATTTCGTTGCATGTATGGGTTCGATAGGGATGCATAACGGTCACTCCAGAATCAAAAAAACAAAGCCGGTAAGTATACAGCGGCAACGGCAAAATGCTATGCCCATAGCGTTGAACGGGCGCGGAGAATCGATCTACTTTCCAAGTGGCAATGCGCGGCCGGGAGGGGCTGGCACTGCATACATATTCCGAGGCTGAAGACCGCGGGTTCTCGGGCTCAGAACTCAGAGTTTTTCCGGCAACTCGGTGATCTCGTTGCCGAGGTCCCGGAGGCCATTGGCAACGTCGAGCCAGTATTGAGCCTGCAAGGGATCAACTGCAGTGCCGATGCCTTCGCCGTAACATTTGGCGAGGGCTTTCTGGGCCTTGGGACTGCCCATGTTCGCCGCTGACCGGAAATGCTTGAACGCTTCGCTCTCGTCCACCGCCACAGCCGAGCCGTTTGCGTAGCAGACCCCGAGGTTGTAGATCGCGGTCGGGAAGTTCTCGGCCGCCGCCTTTTTGTACCACTTGAGTGCTTCGTCCAAGTCCATCGCCACACCCTTGCCCGTGCCATAGCAATGGCCGATGTTCACCATCGCCTGCAGATGCCCGCGCCCGGCAGCCTTTCGATACC
>CAJWLW010000286.1 GCA_913042885.1 uncultured Lentisphaeria bacterium
TGCGAGCACCTGAAGGCGTTCGCGGTCCGATTGATCGCCGATCATTCCGAGTGCCATGACGGCGGCGGCCCGAACCTGTGCCGTGTCGTTTTTCATGTACGGCCTGACGATGTGCGACATGTTCGAGTTCTTGGAGCGTGAGATGCCCTCCAGAATTTCGCCGATCACCTCCGGCTTCGTCGCGACTTTCTCCAGGAGCTTCCTGAGCTGCCGGCTGTTGCCGGCCTCGGCGATCTCCATGTAGGCATTGATTCGCTCATCGCGACTGCCGGTGGGCAGACGGATCGGCAGCGTTGCCTCGTCGCGGCCTTGCGCTTTTTCGAGGATTTTCCGGGCGGTGTCGCTGGCTACGGCGTTGGGCACCGGTTCGGGTAATTGCGGCAAGGCCGGAGGCGTAAAGAACGGCACGGTATTTGTCCCCGCACCTGCGTCGCCGTCGCTTTCGGCATCGGCATCGTCTTCGAGCGCTTTGAGAAAATCATCCGGCTGATACAGCAGTTCACCGATGCTGTACGAATTTACAATGAACGGCCATTGGGCGAACCGGACTTTCTGGCGCTCGTACCGGGCGGTAGCATCTTTGACTGACTTGTCGTGAGCCTTTTCGCGTCCTGCTTTGTCCTCGAGCGGCTCATCGTCCGGCGGCTCTGGTACCGACGGTACGTTGTACTTGCCGACTGTGACGCGGACCGCATGGTCGCCTTCTTCGTTCTTGGCACCGACAAAGAGGGTGTAATTGAAGCCGTCGAATCCTTCGATCGTGACGCGGCGGGCATTGGCCAGTCCGAGGTCTTCGTCACTGGCGGCGGGATCGGCGATACTTTTGAAGCTGGGGCGGCGCAGTGCGTTGCCGACCTGCGAAAGCTTGCCGGTATCGAGTTCACGACCTTCGGGTACGGGCGCCTTGTAGTCGAGCAGGCTGCCTTTGTCGTCGCGCTCGATGCGCCACACTTCCGTGTCGCCGTCGTAGGCGACGGCGCTCTTCAGTTCGTCGATTTCGCAGAACTCCTTGTCGATCCACAGATCGCTGGTTTCCTGGACCGACCAGAAGTTTTCCGTGACCAGCGCCACCGTCTTGCTGACCCGCACGTAGCGGCCGATCGGGCGAGGGCCATACGGACCGCCGGACTCGCGAGTCTTCGTGTCGCCGAGCACGATCGAGCCGACGATCCCGTCGGTCTTGTCGTGGAACTGCAGCAGCGTGCTTTCGCTTTCACTCTTGTCCGGCACGTTGACCCCGAGCCGTTCGTAGCGTTTCTCTCCTACCTCGAGGATGTGCCCGGCCTGGAGATCGGCGATTACCCGGAGCAGGGTTTTGATTTTTGCGAAGTCCGCGGGGTAGTCGAAGAGGTCGAGGCAGCGCCAGGTGCCGTCTTTCTTTGCGAGCCCGACGGTGTTTTGCTTTGTCGTGATGACGATACGGGCGATATCGTTGATCGGGAAGTCGGGCAGCAGCAGGGCGTCTTTATCGATGTCGACAATCTCTTCTCCTTCGGCGGTGCCCCAGAGCTGACCACTTCTCTTCAGAACGAGCGCGCCGACGATCGTCGCGGCGACGCAGATGATGACTAACGGAATGAGATGCTTGGCTTTCATAGAATACCCCTCCGCCGCTTAAAGAGCCAGAAGATGATACCGACAATGAACAGGACTGCCGGCATGGCCAGAATATTGGTCCAGGTGACGACTTTCTCGATCTTGTCGACCTCGCGGTACATTTCTTTTTCGAGCTTGCGGATGGTCTTTATCGCTTCCGCCCTCTTCTTGTTCAGTCGGCGGCGTTCCTCGTCCTCTTCAGTCGAGCGGACGAACTGCTGGTTCGTATCGGCTTTAGCGCTGCGCATCTCACGGATCTTCTGGTCAGTTTCCTGCAGTTCTTCGTTGTACTTTTTGACTTCGGCGCGGCGCTCTTTCTCGGCCTCGGCGCGTTTCTCGTCGATCAGCTCGAAAGGCCGGCTGGTGATCGTGCGTGAGCGGATAGCGATGAGATGGCTGCTGCCGCTGAGCTGTTCGACGACGTTCTGCAGCAGGTTGTTGTTGTCGGCGGTGACTTGCAGAACTGTCTGGCCGAAAATACTGCGGGTCGGCCGAATCCACAGATCGTTGAACATCATGTCGGCGTCGGCGAAGAGGATAATCGCGCTGTCTTTGGTGGCTTCGGCCAGGTGATTGTCGGGCTCGCTGGCTTCCTCGTCGTCTTCGGTATCGACATCGGCCGGGGGGCCCTGCGGGAAGGCGCTTTTGAAGCGGCCTGTGAGTTTGAGAGCCAAGGCATGCTCTTTGTCGCTGGCCTTGTAATCGTTGCGGATATTGGCGTTGCCGAACATGAGCTTGGACTTGTCGACTTTCATCGACTCACCGGACGATCGCAGCAGAACGGTGCGGTCGATACCTTCGACGCCGGCGCCTTCGAAGACACCGGCATAGGCGATCCGGACTTGATCCAAGGCATTGGTGCTGATATCGTCCTGGTCCATCCACTTGTTCCCCAGCTCCAGAATGAATGGCTGCGGTTCGGGCTGCATGCCTTGCCGGGTGGAAAACATTGTGGCGTTCTCGTTATCCATGATCATCTCGTCGGTGTCGAACTCGACGCCCCAGGCATCGAACAGCCGGGGCAGGGTCGACATGCTCTCGGGCGGCGGTCCCATCTGTTGTGGGCGATTCTGCTGGTCGACTGCGGAAATCGGATCGACAAAGGCGATCAGTTTGCCGCCACCCATGATGAATTGATCAACGGCATACTCGGTGCCGGGCGTGATGTCCTTGACGTGCAGCATCACCAGGGTGTCGATATCCGAGGGGATGACATCTGCGGTCGCTTCGATCTTTCGCACGTTGTAATCTTTTTGCAGCTCGCTAACGAAGCGCCAGGGCTGGGGCTGGGCGCCACGCTGGCCCATCATCGGGTTCTGCGCGGGCGCGCCCATAACCGGCAGCGACGACATGATGCCGACGGTGCTTTTCTCCGGGTGCGTGACCCGGTAGATGGCACGAGCCAAGTCATATTCCAGCGTGTTTTCGGTGGCCCGACCGAGCGTCGGCAGAGAAATGGTTTCGTCGAGGAAACTGACCGCGATTCCCAGATAGATGATCACGCCGGTCTGGGTCATTTGTCCTTCGACGCCGTCGATGCCGGCCTTTTCTTCGTGGTTGTTGGTCGGCAGTGGATTGAGCCGCTCGACTTCCAGCTTGCCATCGGCGGCCTGCTCGAGTTCTTCCAGCAGGTCATCGACGCGCCGCGAGAAGCTCTTGAGGACCACCGGCATTTCAACTTTGCCCTTGCTGCAGTAATAGCGGATTTGCACCTGTTCCTTTTTCTCCAATGGCAGTTCCGTAAGGATACCGCGGGTGCCCGTGGAAAGTGTGTACAGCTTGTCCGCGGTGAAGTCCATGCGCAGGGTCAGTGTACTGGAGAAAATGTTGATCCATACGATTATTTTGAAACCCAGCAGCACGGCGATCAGTGCAAAAACGACGGTGCGAATGTTTTTTGATCCTGTGCACATGGCAGTTCTCCTAAATCGAGCGTTTGCTACGCAGCACAATGGCGGTAGCAAACAACGAGAATACGATGACGGATAGGAAGTACAGGACATCCCGAACATCGACAACGCCGCGCTGCATCGTCTGGAAATGCGGAACGACACTGAAGCTGGCGACGAAATCGACCAGTGTATTGATGGGAATCCATGCGACTTCGAGGTCCAGCACGGCGTCGGTCACCGGCGGGAAGCCGCACAGGATGGCCATCAGACAAATGACCACGGCGATGACGAAACTGATCACCTGGTTGCGGGTAAGTGCGGAGGTCAGACAGCCGATCGCGAGAAAGGCGGCGGCCGTTAGGAAGCTGCCGAAATAGCCGGTCATAACGATACCATTGTCGGGGTTCCCGAGGATGTTGATGCTGATCACCATCGGAAAGGTGAGCGCCAGCGCCAGGCCGAGGAAGATGCAGCCGGCGACGTATTTCCCGGCGATTGCGTGCCACGGTTTGATCGGCAGGGTAAAAAGCAGTTCGATAGTACCGGTCTGCTGTTCTTCCGACCACAGGCGCATCGCCATGGCGGGCACGAGGAAGAGGTACAGCCATGGGTGCCATATGAAAAAGGAAGACAGTGTTGCCTCACCTTGCTCGAAGAAGTTGCCCCACATGAACGTGAAGAAGCCCATCAACATCAGAAAGATGATGAAGAAGACATAGGCAACCGGCGAAGCGAAGTAGCAGTACAACTCTTTCGCGGTCACTGCCCGGATGTTGCGTACGGCGGTCATTTCGCATCCCCCTCCGACGACGTGATCTCGCGAAAGACGTCGTCGAGACGTCCCTGCTCGGTATGCAGCTCGGTGAGCGCCCAGCCCGACCGCGCAACAGCCTCGTGCAGCTTGCCGGCCAGGTTGTCGACGCCTTCGGCAGGGAATGCCCGCACCCGGCAAACACCGTTTTCCTGGTCGAGGCACACGACCTTGTCGACTTCGGTCATTTTTTTGAGGCGTTGCGAAATTTCCTCGAACGGTTGCTTGTCGATAGTCATCGTGACGGCCCCGGCAATCTTCGAACGCGCACGCAGCTCGGACGGCAGGCCGTCGGCGACGAGTTCGCCGTTGTTGATGACAATGACGCGCGAGCAAATGGCGTCGACTTCCTCGAGGATGTGCGTGGAGATGATGATCGCCTTGCGTTCGCCCATGCGTTTGATGAGGTTGCGCATCTCGTGCTTTTGATTGGGATCGAGCCCGTCGGTCGGTTCGTCCATGATCAGTACATCGGGGTCGTGCAGGATCGACTGGGCAAAGCAGGTTCGGTGGCGATAGCCTTTTGACAGCGTCTGGATCGTCTTGTGCCGGACGCTTTCGAGGGAGCAGGTCTCGATCGTTTCGGCGACCGCGCGCTTGCGGTCCTGGCCGCGCAGGCCGCGGAGTTTCGCGATATAATCGAGAAACCCTTGTACCGACATGTCGCTGTAGAGCGGCGCGTTTTCGGGCAGGTAGCCCATCATCGCTTTTGCCGCTACGGGCTCGTCCTCGATGCTGCGTTCGCCGATACGGACGGATCCCCCGTCGAGATGCAGGAAACCGGTGATCATCCGCATGGTTGTCGACTTGCCAGCGCCATTCGGTCCAAGGAACCCGAGCACCTCTCCCTTCTTTACGTCGAAGGAGACGTCGTTGACGGCGCAGTTGGTGCCGTACCATTTTTTGAGGTTTTTCGCTTCGATCATGCTGTAACATGCCCTCCGTCGTGATACACAGATGCCGAGACCTGGCGCCGAACGGGCTCAGTCACCAGCCGTCAGCACAATAAGGAATGGGAATCTGTGTGTGGGTCAGCGAAAGCGGGTAAGGTAGTGTGAGGTTGGTGCCGGCGCAACCGGAATTCGGCATATTTCCCCGCCAGATTTTCCGATCATATCAGGCTAAGACACCGGCGGAAGTATCAAGTTCCCGGCAGGCATCTGGCGGCTGTGTCAACCGCTGCCGAGCACAGACCACAGGCCGCTCACCAGGATGGCGGCGGCGGCGGCGGCGATCAGGCAGCGCACCACCTGTGTCGCGCGGTCGGTTCGCCGGCGTTCCCGGCCGCGGCGATTGACGACGACATGCTGGAGATGTGTGGTATTGTCCGGATTGTCGATGGGTTTCGGCATGGGGCGACAACATATGGTTCGTGAAGAAGGGATACAACAAATGGAAATTTTCGATACGCACTTTCATCTGACACCCGAGGATGAGCTTGGTGCCATTGCGGCGCGCGCGCTTGCCGTCGGCGTCACCCGCCTGCTGGTTGCCGGCGCGGCGGTCGGCGAGGCGGAAGCCGTGTTGGGACAGATCGCGGCGGTGCCAGCGGTTTTCGCGGCGGTTGGTGTGCATCCGCACGAAGCCGAGAAGTTCGACGGCGACATCGGGTACTACCGTGGATTGGCCGGGCATCCGCGCGTCCGCGCGATCGGTGAGATCGGGCTGGACTACTACTACGACAACGCCCCGTGCGACACGCAGAAGGCGGTGTTTCGGCAATTCCTGGAGCTGGCCCGGGAAACCGGTTTGCCGGCGGTGGTCCATTGCCGCGATGCCTATGACGACTGCCATGCGTTGCTGGCGGAATGTCTCGACGGTGGCCCGTTCGTAGTCCACTGCTACACCGGTACGGTCGAATGGGCCCAGCGGTTTCTGGCGCTCGGCGGGCATTTGTCATTCACCGGAATTCTGACCTTTCCGCGCAGTGACGATGTGCGGGCAGCGTTCCACAGCGTGCCGCTGGACCGGCTGATGTTCGAGACGGATTCGCCGTACCTGTCGCCGGTGCCGCTGCGTGGTCGGGTCAACGAACCGGCCAACGTGGCGCATATCGTCGCCTATGCTGCGGACGTGCTCGAGATGCCGGCG
>CAJWLW010000287.1 GCA_913042885.1 uncultured Lentisphaeria bacterium
TCGGCCGGATCATCCGGCGCTGGGGTTTTCAGCAGCCGTACAAGCGGATTTTTCAGGCGCGTGCTTATGTTTATCCGGTACCTTTGAGCGACGAGAATCCCGAGCTCGGGGATCGCCTTGCGCCCAACGACCGGCTTGTCCTGCCCTTGTTCGATTTTGAGGGCTTGTGCTACGTGGCCTTCATCTTTGTGCTGGCCTTGTGCATCGCCCGACGCAAACATCTGGTTTCGTCGTTTCGTTGCTGGTGGCGCCGCGGTTGGCCGTTGTTGGCGATCCTGGCAGTCTATTTTGCGGCGCATATCATCGGTCTCCCGCTGCAGCAGTACCGATTGGTCATCGAACCACTGCTGGTCGTGCTGATGATCGGACTGGTCGTACAGTTGCTCGGCATGCCGGGTCGCTTCGGCGGCGTGCATCGGTCTGTGACCGGACGGGCGCACGTTGTCCCAGCGCTCACGGCGACCGTTGTGGTGTTGCTGTATGCCGGCATTTACCAGTTTCAGTTTGGCATGGCGCCGAAGCCGATCAAATACCCGAAACTTTCGGGCAAAGCGGACGAACCGATGCTGCTCAGCTATTCGCAGGCAAGGGATATGCAATGGCAGGCACAAGGCGACCTCCCGGCCGGCACAGTCATCTACGCTGCCGGCATTGTCCGGCATATCGGACCGCAGCCCGATCCTCATTTATCTTTCCCGGACAGGCGGATAGTCAAGGCCAAGCTCGAAGTGCACAAATATGCGGACGACGGACACCCTTTGGGAATCGGCGACATTTACGTCAATTTTCTCTCCTGTGAGGCGCCCGAGGAGGACACCTGCATCAAAGTCACCGGGCGGGCGACCGTCGGCCCCTTCAAGGAAATCACGATCGATGTCGTGGGATGGAGCCACCTATGAATCCCCTCAGTCGTCCGGCGGTGTTTCTGACGCAATCGCGTTTCGTCGAGTTTCTGTTTGCCGCCGGCCTGCCGCTCATCGGCTACTGCCTGGCGATCACGTCGCTCGACGCGCTGCCGTACATCTGGCTGATGCTGATCGCCACCGGGCTTACCGGCGCTCATATCCTGGCGTTCAACGACGCCTGCTTTCCCGAGCGGCGACAGACGGCCCGGTTACTGGGCATGCATGCCTGTGTCCTGGTGCCCCTGTTTATTTTCGTTTGGAATCGCGGTCATCACGCTGCCGTGCTGACGCTGCTGCTGATGATCGTCAATTGGGATTTATACGCCTGGACCGGCAAGCGAAACTGGCTGCTGTCACTGCTGCATCACTGTATCGGCGGCACCTTGCACGTCGCAGCCGGCTTTCTCTTCGCCGGCGGCGACTGGCGGCAAGCAACATTTGTCGGGGTGTATTTCGGTCTGTGCATGGCCGGCGCTGCCATGCATCATGAAGCGATCGATGTGGACGAGGACCATACTGCGGGCTTCACATCAGGCGCCGTCCGTTTCGGGTTCCGCCGGTGGTTCGTATTGGGCGTCGTCCCAATGACGCTGGCGCATCTATGGCTGCTGCAGCAAATCGACCGATTCGCGGTGCTTATGTTGAGCGCCTTTGCGGTGTACATCGTGCTGTTGGCGGTCTGCACAGTTCGCAGCATCGATCACCGCCGGGCCATGGTCTTTCGCATGTATTGCCGAATTGTCTATGGACTGGCGGGTGCGGTGTATCTTCTGTGGCGATTGGTGACTTTGTAGCAATCCCTCAGCGGCCGCCAAGCATTCCGCGGCGTAGCACATCACCCCGCTAATACGTAATCTTCTGCCAGTACAGTACGTAATCCTTCGGTAAATTACGCAAGTCGAGGGTGGCAACCATACGTCTGGTGATGTCGCCGTTGTTATAGCCGGCCCGTACTTCGATCGTGTAGACACCGAAGGCCCGCAGCGACATCCGGGTGTTGAGCTTGTTGAACAACTCCAGATACAGACACTCTTCCAGCGGTGTCTGCACCTCGTACCACGACTGAATACACTCCTGCAACTGCACCATCTCGTCGCCGTCGATCCCGGCGGCCGTGCGGATCACCGCCTCCGACGACGAAAAAACGTTCGGTTTGCCGGTAAAGTTGCCGACGTTCCGCGGCGGTACGATGCGCACCAGGTCCTGCGGCAACACCTCCATCTCGTTGTCGCGGCGCGGGATTAACAGCTCGATGTTCGGCAGCCAGTATATCTCTTCGCGCAGCGACAGCCGGTCGTTGCGGGGAAACTCCTCAAGCCCGAAAGCACTGTACTCGTCGCGCTCCATGCCGAGTTCACGCGGCTCGTCGTTGCCGTCGAGGTAGTCCTCGAGAACGTCGAAGAAGGCGTCGAGCTGATCACGTCGTTCCTCGTCATCACCGATCGTCGCGGCAAACGACTGGCGCGTCTGCCGCGCGGCCTTCAGCGTCGAGAAATCCCAGCCGCGGGCAGCATCGAGCACCCGCACGTGGGCCAGGATATCGTCGGTCACCCAGACATCGTGCCGTTTGCCGTCGGCCATCCAGGACTCGGTATCGACGGCTTCGCGTTGAATATCGCGGAAACCGAGGCGGCGGTTTGGAAAACGGCGGCGATCGGACATGATCATCCACTGTCCGTATGCCAGTGCGGACTCCGCAGCGTATTTCATCTGGCTGCGCTCGGTGTTGACCTTGGTCACGATACGTGAGGTCTGGGCGCTGGTAATCATCATGGCGGCGAGCACTGCGAACAGCGCCGCCGAACCCAGAACAATGACCAAGGCCATGCCGTGATCCCTGCAGCGACGATTGCCGGATGTTCGGTTACTGGTCACTCCGCCTCCGGACGCGAGATCTCTGACGATCGGACTGCCAACTGCCGTGACGCTCGTATAAGCCGGCGCCGGCGGTGCGGCGCAGCCAGTTCTCATGGCGGCCACCGAACCACTTCACCTGCATCAAAATAGCCAGCGGCAAATAAGCGTGTTCGGGATCCCAGGTATCTTCAAAGATTAATTCATCGTTGTTCATGTCGCCGTACTGGAAGGCGATGTTCTCGACGCCGGCCGCCAGATAGGATTTTTTTATCTTCGGGTCGTTGAGATCGCTCGGAAACGGCGGGTAATCGCAATAATAGGCATACAGATCGCTGTGGCGATCGATGAAAAAACCGCAGTACCGGATGGCACCGTCCTCAAGCCGGTTGAACTGGTGCAGGTAGGAAACGATCATGTGGTCCGGTTCGCCGACAAAAATCTGAACCGGCTTGGGCTGACGTTCTCCAATGTCCGCCGGCCAGGTAAACGGGACGACATTGGAAAGGATCGAATCGATGGTGCGATCCAGCACCAGAATTTCTTCGAGATGCTCGGTATGACTGTTCACCCGTGACCACGACTCGACGATGGTATATGTGCCCGACACAAGAATTGTCAGGATCACTGCCAGCAGCGCCGCAGCGATCACGACCTCCAGGAGTGTGAAGGCGTGGGCGCCGAATCTGGTGCGCAGCGATCTCATTCCGGGTCCTCCTCGAAAATGAGTTTGTTGACGATGTGCTCAACGCTTCGACCGCTTTCGTCGGTGATCACGATGCGATAGGTGCCAAGGATCCAGCCATTGCTTGCTTCCTGAGCGTAGTCGGGCAAGCCCTCGAGATCGACGTAGATCTCGCAGGAGGCGTGCAGCTTTCGCGGAATAAGGCCGTCCGGCAGGCTGGCAACCGTCGGATCGGGTGTCAGCAGGTAAAACTCGGTAGCTTGCTCCAGCGCATGCTGCAGGGACCATTCACTCTCAAGCGTCGCAATATTGAATTTCGCCTGTCCCGACAGTGTCAGTGTAGCGCCCAGCGCCAGCGCCAGGACAGCGATAGCGACCAGCACCTCGATCAGCGTGAACCGGAGCCGCGCGAAACTTGCGAACTCTGCAACGTGCCGCCCAATACGCCGCGCAGTTGGACTGTTGCTCGTGCTCACTGCTCGGTGATCGGCGCCATGATGGCACGGCCGTTGAGCCTGTCCACTTCGATGGCAGTGTGCAGCTCGTCGATGCGCACCGGCAGGTACGGGCCGGTGGCCTCGCCGTTCGGGAAGAATTCGTAGTAGGCGGCCTGCCCGTCGTGATCGAACGACTCCTCGTCAAGCCTAACGCCCTCGGGCAACGGAAACCGCTTCAACCGGTTGAGAGCAGAGGCAACGTCGAAGTTGTCGGCATCGCTGTAGGCGCCCTCGGTAGCGGGGCGCATGCGCTGGACGTTGGCGGCCTCGATGCGGATCTGCCGGTTTGCGAATTCGATGTGCACCTTGACCTGGCGCCCGGTGGCCATCGCCAAGGTAGTCGCGGCGTTGAAGGAGGCCCCAACGGAATCAGCAAACTGCGTGACCCGGATGCCACGCGGCACGAGGCCAAGGCGCGGCATGACGACAGCAATTACCGTAGCGACGACAACGAGCACGACAATCATCTCCAGCAGTGTGAAGCGGCGCCGGTTCATTATTCCTCGTACCAGCTACCGATATCGGCGTCGTTCTTCTGACCGCCGGAAGCGCCGTCTTTACCGTAGCTGTAAATGTCGTACCCCCGCCCGTCCTGGCCTGGCAGATCGAAATAATACTCATTGCCCCAGGGGTCCTTGGGGATGGCACTGCTCTTGAGGTACGGGCCGTTCCATTTGGCTGACGACCCGGGATTTTTGACCAGGTCGTTGAGCGTGCGGGGATGTTCCTTCATGTCCAGGTAGTACGAGAGGACGGCATCGTCTAGTACTTTAATCTGCGCCTTCGCAGCGTGCCGATTGCTCTTTTCCAAACCGCCCATGACATTGGGCAGAACCAGCCCGGCTATGAGTGCGATGATCGTGACGACAACCAGCATCTCCACAAGCGTGAAAGACCGGCGATAGACAACGTTCTTCATTATTGCTCGATTGGGGTGAAGCGTTGAAGAGTTAAACAGTTACAAGCCGCCCTGCATATCCATCACCGCCATGAACAGCATCAGAACGATCGAACCGACGACGAGGCCCAGCACGATGATGACGATCGGTTCGAACCAGGACAACGCCCGTTTCACAAGGTGCTTGAGGTCGTCGTCGTAGCGATCGGCAACGCGTTCCAGCATGACATCGGAAGCGCCCATTTCCTCGCCGACAGCGAGCATGCGGATGACCATTGTCGGCACGTACGGACTGCGTCCCAGGGCAACGCTGAGGCGTTCACCGCGGCGCAGGTCGGCAGCCAGGGTGGAAATCGAACTGCGCAGCCTGCTGTTCTGAATAACGCGGGCAGCGATGGCAACCGTATCAAGCAGGTGCACGCCGTTGCGCATCAGGATAGCCATGGTACGCACCAGGCGCCCGATATTAGCAAGCAAGACCATACGGCCGAGGATCGGCACTTTGAGCACGAAGTCATCCCAGCGTGCCAGAATACGTTCGTCACGCGACGCCTCGCGGATGGCAATGACAGCAACCGCCAGCAGGATGACACCGATCCACCAGTAATCGTGCAGACCAGTCGACAGGGCCAGCAGGAGTGCCGTCGACCCCGCGGCCGGCTGTCCGGAAGTCGTGATGACTTCGCCGAATTTCGGTACGACAATGCCAAGCAGAATCATCACGACACCGCCACACACAAACAGGACGAACACCGGATAAATCGATGAGGATACAACGAAATTTCGCATCTCCCGCTGCATGAGCAGAAAATCACGGAGTTGCGCCAGCACCTGTGGCAACGCCCCCGCTTCCTCGCCGGCCTCAACGATACTGGCGTACATACGCGGAAACTGCCGGCCGCGATCGCGGATCAGCTGCGATAGTTTGCGGCCCTCATGCAGACCGCGACGCAGGCCGGCGATGAGTTCTTTTTCTTCCTGGCTTTCGCTGGTTTCCTCGATGATGCCAAGAGCGCGTTCCAGCGGGATGTCGGCCTGCAGCAAAGGCACCAGACGATCACTGAAGTCAGCGACGTCGAACTTGCGACGAAATCCCCAAGAGCGACCGCCACCTCTGGAATCACCGTGGCCGAGAAACTCGATCGGAATCAGCGAGCGCGAACGTACACGCCGGGTCGCTTCGCTCTCGCTCTCGCTCTCGATCAGGATTTCTTCGATCTTCCCGGCGGCATTGGCGACTTTGAACTTGAAAAGCGGCATGGGTCAATCGCCGTCGGCTGCATTTTTTGTCTGTTTCTGCTGCATGATGAAGATTCGGCGCATCATGACCGGGACGTTATCGATGCGGAATTCCAGCCAGTACTCGCCGGTGTTGCGAAAGCAGACGCCCTGGACATTGAACACCAGATCAACCACCTGCATCGGATCCTTGAACGCCACTTTACCTTTGACCGCGAGAGCATTGGTATCGGTT
>CAJWLW010000288.1 GCA_913042885.1 uncultured Lentisphaeria bacterium
GATCTCGCCTATATCTTGCATATAGGCTTTCATTGGATCATTCTTGTGGTACATTTTAGTCCCTTTTAACGTTCCCTAATTTCTCTGTTGATTTGCCTGGAAAACTCTAACAACGCCGATCCCCGCGGCAGTTGTTCCAGAACGATTATTCGCGGTTGAAGCCCCCCGCTCCAACCTTGACAAACACCGGGCGCCGGTGATTGCCAAAAGAGCAGAAACGTCAAATCCAGAATATACCTTAACCCTGGTTGGCTGTCAACTATTTGGGTCCATTTTTTTTTGAAACGAGACCCCCTATGGCTGCATCTAAACGCCGTTCGATTTTTTTCACAGTGCTCCGCGCCGCCATCGGAATCGGCATCGCCACCTACGTAATTGTTCAGATTTTGCGACATGCAGAGGTCGATCTGGCCGTCGAATTCGGCCAGTGTAAGTGGGGCCTGATTGCCCTCGGCTTCCTGTTCTACGCCGTCCTCCTCGTCATGACCATCGTGCGCTGGCATATCCTGCTCATCGTCCAGGATATCCGCCTGCGCGCCATGAGCCTGGTGCAGCTCACCATGATCGGCATTTTCTGGAGTGGGGTCATCCCCGGCACCATTACCGGAGATTTCGTAAAAATGTACTACATCGCCCAGCACGCCGGCGAAAAAACCAGCGCTGCGGTATTGACGATCGTGCTGGACCGGCTCGTCGGACTGATGGGCCTGTTCGTCGTTGCCAGCATCTCGGTGCTGGCCGCGCTCGATTTCATTCGCACGGCACCAGACCACCTGCAAGTGGCTGTGGGCATCATCACCGGCGGCAGCATCTGCGGCCTCGCCAGTGTGATTGCCATCGCTTTTCGCGAGCAACTGCAGCGGTTGCCCGGGGTGCGGCACCTGATCGAATTCGGCGCCCGGGTTCTACCCGACAAGTTCACCGGCATCATCGAACGCATGTCGGAAGCGCTCGATCTGTACCGCACCAAACCCCGTGCCGTGGTGCTGGCGTTGCTGTTCTCGGTCATCGGCCATTCGGCGTTCGCCATGGCCGTTTACTGCATTGGCAAGGCATTCGGCGAGGAGATCATCTCGGTCGCGATGTATTTCGTGACAGTCCAAGTGGCAAACTGCGTTGCCTCGATTCCACTGACGCCGGCGGGCCTGGGCAGCCGCGACCTGGTGATCAGCCACTTTTTCACGGAACTGGGTGCCGATGGTGCAAAGGCGGCGATTGTCGCGCTGGGGCTTAGTCTGGTAATCGTCACGTGGACAGCGATTGCCTGCGTGTTCTGGATCCTCTCGCGTCGTCACGGTGAGGAAGGACCCGGTGGGTCGAAACCGAAGGCCGAGGGCGTCGCGTCGCCAAGTTAAGAGGCGCGAGTTGTAGGCGCCAGGCTTTTGCATGAGCCGCGGGCGGCCTTATATTGTGCGGCATGTGTTTTTTTTGGAGGAAGTTTCTAACCATGGCAAACTATGCATTTCTTGGCCCCCCGGGCGTTGGCAAGGGGACATTGGCGGCGGAGTTCTGTGAAGCGCGCGGTATGCAACACGTGTCGACAGGCGACCTGTTGCGGGCAGAGATCCAGGCGGGTTCCGAGCTTGGCTGCCGGGTCCAGGAGTTTGTCAGCAGCGGTGGGCTGGTGCCGGACGGGATCATTCTCGACCTGATGGAAAACTTTCTGACCAGCGGCAGTGATGCCAACTACATTCTCGATGGCTTCCCACGAACCATCGAGCAGGCTGAGCGGGTCGAGGCGATGGCGGACACGATCGGCTTCCACCTGATGGCAGCGATCCTTCTGGAAGCATCGGACGAAATTGTGGTGGAACGACTGACCGGCAGGCAGGTGTGCCGTGGCTGCAAGGCGACGTATCACCTGAGTTTTGGACCGCCGCAGCAGCCAGGCCTTTGTGACAAATGCAACGGTGAGTTGCATCAGCGCGTTGACGACCAGGAAGAAACAGTGCGACGGCGGCTGGAGGTTTACCGGAATCAAACGGCACCGCTGATCGATTTTTACGACAATCTCAACCGGATCATACGTATCGATGCGTCGTCAGACAAAGCGACAAATTTTGCAGCGCTCAGCGAAAAAGTCCCGTAGCGAGCGGGACGGCGGGAAGCCGCAGTGCATCATTCACACGGCTGAGGAGATCGAGGGTATTCGCCAAGCAGCAGCGACGACATCGGCGATTCTCGAGACCATCCTTGCAGGTATCGGGCCCGGAGTCGCACTGAACGACCTCGACTTGCTGGCTGGCGCCGTCATGCGCGACCACAGCGTGGACAGCGCCTTCAAAGGGTATTTGGGCTTCCCGGGCGAGATTTGCATCTCGGTCAACGACGAAGTAGTACATGGCATCAGCTGCCGGGACCGTATCATCCAGCTCGGCGACATCGTAAGTGTTGACTGCGGCACCCGTTGCGGGGGGTACATCGGTGATACCGCAAAAACTGTCAGCGTCGGGCCGGCTGTCGGGCAGGTCGCCAACCTGATGGCAGTTACCGAGAAAAGCCTGATGGCCGGTATCGATGTAGCCCGGGCCGGCAACACCGTCTGGGACATTGGCGTCGCCATCGAGAACGTCGTCAGCGCCTCGGGTTACAAGGTCGTGCGCGACTTTGTCGGCCATGGCTGCGGCGTCAAACTGCATGAAGCACCGGAAGTGCCGAACTATCCGACGGCAAAATCACGGGAACCGCTGTACGCCGGAATGGTGCTGGCACTGGAACCCATGGTCAACGTTGGTGACCATCGCGTCAAAATCGACGACGACGGTTGGACCGTGCGCACGATCGACGGTAGCTGGTCAGCGCATTTCGAACATATGATCCTGATAACTGAATCCAAACCGGAGATCCTCACGTGGCCGAAGAATGCATCAAATTAGAAGGAACAGTGAAAGAGCTACTGCCCAATACAATGTTTCGGGTCGTACTCGAGAACGGGCATGAAGTGCTTGCCCACATCAGTGGGAAAATGCGCCTGCATTTCATCCGTATCCTGCCTGGCGACCGAGTGACGCTCGAAATGTCGCCGTACGACCTGACGAAAGGTCGTATCACGTATCGCAAGAAGTAAGCCTGCCCGCCTGCCTGCAGAAAATGGAAGTCGACCGGCCCCGGCAAGGAATCGCTCCCGGAAAATTCCCCAAATGCCTCCCGGCTCGTGATTTACGTCACGTAAGCAGGGCCTCCCCGCGCACGATGTTCGCAGACGCCGTAAATGAAGAGCACAGAGACGTCTCCCGACTCGGAATCCGCTCAAAGGAAGTCGAATGACGGCTGAAACTTCTCCGCCTCAACCCACGCCACCGGAGCGAAGGAACGGCGGTGAATCGGGCTCGCGCCGAGTGCCGCGAGCGCCGTTAGATGCTCCAGCGTACCGTAGCCTTTGTGCTGCTCGAAGCCGTACCCGGGAAAACGTTCGCCGTATGCCGTCATGAGTCGATCGCGCAGAACTTTGGCAATGACACTGGCAGCAGCGATACAGGCACATTTGCGATCACCCTTGACGATGCTCCGGCAGGGCGCCGGCATGCCCGGCACCGGCAAGCCGTCGACGAGGATCAGATCGATCTCGTCAAACTGTACCGTAGCCCGCTGCATCGCGACGTCGTTGGCGCGCAGAACATTGAGCCGGTCAATCTCGGACGCCGAGATCACCGCCGCCGTCGCAACAATATCCGGGGCGGCCAGCAATGCCTCGAACACAACCTCCCGCTCGGGCGCGGTCATCACTTTGGAGTCGTTGAGGTCGTCGTGGCGGAAGGCAGGGGGCAAAGCAACAGCTGCCGCTACGATCGGTCCGGCCAACGGCCCGCGGCCAGCTTCGTCGACACCGACAATATGCTGCAGGCCGTAGCGGTGGGCCACCGTCTCGATCTCATACAGAGAAGCGGGTGACTCAGGCAATTCGAGAAAAGAAAAAAAGTCCAAGTCTTATTTGGCACCGCGCAGCTTTTCCCTGACGCGGGCATCCTTACCCTGGCGGTCGCGCAGATAATAGAGCTTGGCGCGAGACACATCACCGCGACGGATCACTTCGACATCGACGATGCGCGGTGAATGGACCGGGAATACGCGTTCGACGCCAAGGCCATAGGCCATGCGACGGACCGTAAACGTCTCGTTGATGTCGTGACCACTACGGGCAATTACGGTGCCGGTAAACATCTGTACCCGCTCCTTGTCGCCCTCGCGGATCGCCACGTGAACTTTGACGGTGTCGCCGATTGCGAATTCGGGCGCCTGCTCCTTGAGCTGCTCTTTGTTGATCTTATCGATGATGACGTTCATAGGGTAAGTCCTCTCGTCAGTATTGCGTACGATCAGGTTTCTAGGATTCCAAAATTGTGTCGGCTCTACACGAGCAGGTCGGGACGCCTTGTCCGGGTCCGCTCGGTCGCCATCTTCAAGCGCCACGTCTCGATTGCCGCATGATCGCCTGACAGCAGAATTTCCGGCACACGCATGCCACGATATTCCTCCGGGCGCGTGTACTGCGGATACTCCAGCAGTCCGTCGCTGAACGATTCTTTCACCGCCGACTCTTCGCACCCAAGAGCGCCGGGCAACAGCCGCACGATAGCATCAACGACGACCATGGCTGCAAGGTTGCCGTTGCTGAGAATGTAGTCTCCGATTGACAATTCCACGTCAGCCAGGTCGATGTGCACACGCTCATCGACCCCTTCGTAATGGCCGCAGATGAAAATTAAATGTGGCGCTTCCGCCAGCTCTTCGGCGTGCTGCTGCTGGAATTGCTGTCCTTGCGGCGACAGCAGCACGATTCGGCTCTGCGGCGTCCGCAACGTGTCGACTGCCTCGAAGATCGGCTCCGGCTTCATCAGCATGCCGGCACCGCCCCCATAAGGCCGATCATCCACGCTGCGATGTCGATCGTGGGTGAACTCCCGCAAATCGACAAGATTGATTTCTATACATCCCTTTTCGCGAGCCCGTTTGACGATCGACTCATCAAACGGTCCTTTGTACATGGCCGGAAAAATCGTAATAATATCCAGCCGGGTCATTGATTCGCAACTTCCACCGATGCTTGCTTGTTCGAGCGCATCGCGGCGCCTTGCACAAGGGAACGGATCGCGGCGATTGTCTTGCCGTTACGTCCGATGATCTTCCCAATGTCGTCCTTGTCGCAGTAAATGCTGATTTCGATCGTAGCATCGGACTCGTGCGAATCGACGCTTACTTCATCGGGGTTGTCGACGAGTCCACAGGTGACGTACTCGACGAAACCTGGAAGGTCCGAATCCCCAGGTGCGGGCAGGGCGGGCAGGGCGCCACTGTCTTCGCTGCCGAAAATCTTATTGAACAATTTGCCGATCATAGCGAACTCCCATTATTCCTTCGTTTCGTCCTCGACAGCTTCAGCTTCGGCAGGTGCTTCAGTTTCAGCGGCGGGTTCCTCAGCAGCGGGTTCCTCAGCAGCGGGTTCCTCAGCAGCAGGTTCCTCGGCGGTGGGTTCCTCAGCAGCGGGTTCCTCAGCAGCAGGTTCCTCGGCAGCAGGTTCCTCGGCAGCAGGTTCCTCGGCGGCGGGCTCTTCAGCAGCGGGTGCCGGTGGCGGCGGCGGCGGTGGTGGTGGCGGGTCCGGCTTGACCGTCTTCATCGATACGCCCTTACGGACCCGTTCGATGATTGCCGCTACCGTCTGCGACGGCTGGGCGCCATTGGTGAGCCAGTAGTCAACCCGGTCCATATCGAGATTCTCGTCTTCGTGCCGTGGATCGTAGAGGCCAAGCACCTCGAGGAAGCGGCCGTCGCGTGGACTGCGTGAGTCGGCAGCAACGACGCGGAAGCAGGCCTTGTTGCGGGTGCCAGTGCGGCGTAGTCGTAAACGTACCATGATTGAAGTGTCTCCGAAACAGCTATGAGTAGTTCAATTGTTAGCCGACCAGTGTGTGCATCCAAATCCACGACACGGGCAGAAATAGAAGTCGAGAAAAACCGATACAATAAGACCACGGGGGCGCTGGCGCAAGCCGCGCTGATGCAAAAAAGTCGACGCCACAAAGACCGCCGACAACATGACGCCGCCAACCCCGGGGCAGATGAACCAGTCTTCCCCGTCCCCTATTTGTATTTCTCCTGACGAAATTACCTATAATCGGCGTTTCGCCTTTTCGTACAACGCCCAGGCCTGCGACAGCGTCTCGCGTTGGTGGGCATCAGTTTCCCATGGATCGCCGCCAAGCGTGGTGCGGACTTCGACGGACATGTACGGCCGTTCGTTGTCGCACATGCCGATGGCTTCGGCTTTCAATATGACGTCGGCAATCTTCTGGGGCCCGATGATGCCGGGCG
>CAJWLW010000289.1 GCA_913042885.1 uncultured Lentisphaeria bacterium
ATATTTCTGGCGCGTCCGCGTCCTTGACAGCGCGGCTGCGGAGTCCGCAATACACAGCTTCACGACGAGCGCCCGGACGCCGCGCTGGATTCACGTCGAGGGTGCCACCAATGTCCGTGATCTCGGAGGCTGGCCCTTGGTCGACGGCAACGGCATGGTTCGCCAGGGACTGATCTACCGCGGCTCGGAGCTCAACATCAGACTGCCGGTCGGTGACGACAGCCTCGCATATATGAAAAATGAACTGGGCATCCGCACGGATCTCGACTTTCGCGGTTCCAGCGAAACCGCCAGCCCGGCACTGGACGAAGCCAACGTCGATTGGGTCAATATCCCCATCGCCCCGTACGGCTCGATTGCCGAAGAATCTATGGCCGAACCCTATCGAGCAATCTTCGAAGTACTGGCCAACGCCGATCGCTACCCGATTTACCTGCACTGCGTCGGCGGCGCCGACCGCGCCGGCACCGTAGCCCTGCTGATCAACGGCCTGCTCGGCGTCTCGATTGACGATCTCATTACTGACTATGAATTGACCAGCCTCGCGATCTGGGGCGAGCGCAGCGGCAACGCCATCGACTTCATCAATCTGTTGCGGGCACTCGGCGAGTTTGGCTCCCTTCACGGCGACGACGTCCGCGAAGCCGTCTCCACCTATCTATCCCATATCGGCGTGAGCGAAATGGAGATGGACATGATCCGTCGGATCATGATCGAGCGCCCTTGAAGTCAAGCGGAGCACGTCTGCGGGATAAGGGAAATACATCCCGGCAAACGAGATCAGCGGCCACGCTGGATCTGGCGGATCAGGCTCGTGAGGATCTTGCCGGGACCGACCTCTTCGAACTCGGCATCCGGCTGACTCATCAAATACTGAATGCTGTCCGTCCAACGCACCGAATTGCTGATCTGCATGACTAGCTGCTCGTGAATGTCGTCCGCCCCGTAGGCCTCCGCGGTGTGGTTGGCGATCACCGGGAACTTGAGCGGTTGAAAGCTAAAGCTGTCGATGAACTCTGCGAACTCCGCGGCCGGATCTTTCATGTAGCGCGAATGAAAGGCCCCGCTGACTTTGAGTACCACATACATCCGTGCGCCGGCACTCTCGAAGGCAGTCTGGGCAGCCTCAATGTCCGTCTTTGGTCCTGTAATCACCGTCTGCGTCGGCGCGTTGAAGTTCGCGATGTCGATGCCGTCACAATCTGAGTCCGCAAGTACCTGCCGAATTGCATCGACCGTCATACCAATAACTGCAGCCATGCCGCCGCCCTCGACGCGGCTCATGATTTGGCCGCGTCGCTGCACCAGTTTCAGGCCGGTTGCGAAGTCAAACGCACCGGCGGCAAACAACGCGTTATACTCTCCGAGGCTGTGGCCGGCGGCGAAGTCGGGAAGCGATTCGTTACCGTCCTGCAACCGCTGAAGGTACATCAATGCATTAACAGTATAGAGCGCCGGCTGGGTGTACTGCGTCTTGTCTATATTCGCCTCGGCGTCGTCGACGCAAAGGTCGACAATCGAGTACCCAAGGATATCGTCGGCCTGTTCAACCAATTCCGGGAACAACCCGAAACAGTCGGCACCCATGCCTTTTTCCTGAGAGCCCTGACCTGGAAAAAGAAAAACCCTACTCATGAAAAACCCGTTAATTGACGAGAATTGAAAGTTTTCAGCGCGACTGCGCAGTATAGATGTTGAAGGCCGAATTTCAATCGCAACGCCGAACGCAAGGCACCGCCAGCAGCACATCCATCTCTTCGTCCGTGCCAATCGTGATGCGGACATAATCGCGGGTGCGGGCGCCACCGAAATAGCGGATCAGGACCCCGGCCTCACGCAGCTCGGCCATGAACTGGTCGGCAGCTATCGGAGGTTTGACGAAGAGGAAATTGGCCGCCGACGGCAGCACCTCGAATCCGGCAGCGGTCAGTGCGACGACGACCCGCTCGCGGGTCGCCCGGATGCGTGCGACATTGGCCTGGAAGTGAGGCTGATCGGCCAGCGCGGCAACGGCCACGGCCTGGGTCAAGGCATTGACGTTGTACGAATCCTTGACCGTCATCAACCCGGCGATCAGATGCGGCTGCGCACAGGCCCAGCCGAAACGCACACCTGCCAGCGAATACCCCTTCGAGACGGTCCGGGTCACCACGACGTTGCCATGGCGTCTCACCAACTCCACACAACTGTCATCTCCAAAGTCGACGTAGGCTTCATCGATGACGACAACACCACCAAACGCCGCGCAAAGTTCGTCAACCTTCCCCAGTGGCAAGGAATTGCCGGTCGGCGCGTTGGGGCGCGCAATAAACAACAGCCGACTCCCCTCAATCTGTTCTGGTGTATCCTCCGGCATTTCAAAATCACCGGTCAGCACGACCACTCGGTGGTTGGCACCCTGGATATCCGTCAGTACCGGATAAAGGGAATAGCTCGGCTCGAAATAGGCGAGATCATCGCCTTCCCCGACAAAGGCCCGGGTCACGATCGTGAGGATGTCATCGGAACCGTTGCCGGTTAGAATCCAGTCGCGCTCGACCCCCATGACGCCGGCAGCGGCATCGCGTGCAGAATCAGCCAGCGGGTCCGGGTAACGATTCAGCCAGGCCCAGTCAAAAGCGTTCAGCACCTCACCAACAGCGGGAGACGGCGGGTACGGATTTTCGTTGGTGTTCAGCTTGACGTATTGACGGTCGCGCGGCTGCTCGCCAGGCACGTACCCGCGCATCGCCGCAATATTTTTTCGAAACAATCCGTCGCCGTCAGCCATTACATCGACTCCAGCTTGTCGATCGTCAACGTATCCAGACCGTCACCGAGAATAGCGGCGACAACACTGCACAGTTCGAGCCGCGTGCGGGCGAGAGTCGGCTTGGCCTTGAGCACCGGGCAAGCGTTCCAGAAGCTGCTGAAATCCCGGGCCAGGTCAATAAGGTACCCGGACAGCAATGACGTATCGAACTCGCGTGCCGCACGGCGTAAAACCTCGACATAGCCGGCACAGCGAATCGCCAGGGCTCGCTCGGTCGGTTCGCCGAGCAAGGACCAGTCGACGGTCTCCGGCAGGTCGGCATTGGCGGTCTTGCGCTTGAGCGAGGCGATCCGCGCGTAGTTGTATAGCACGAACGGGCCACTGTCACCTTCGAAGCGGATCGCTGCTTCCGGATCAAACTTAATGGTCGAGCGAACGCCGACTTTCAGCAGCATCAACTTGATCGCCGCCATGGCAATGACATGGGCGCGCCTGTCGATGTCATCCGGAACCTCCTCCCATTTCTCGAGTGTCTTCTGCCGCGCCAGCTCGGTCATGCCGTCGAACAGGTCATCGGCATCGACGACCGTGCCTTCGCGGCTCTTCATCTTGCCCTGCGGCAGGTTGACCATGCCGTAGGCCAGGTGGTGCAGATTGTCGGCCCATTCGTAGCCCAGCGCCTTCAGGATGGCAAAAAGCACATCGAAATGATATTTCTGCTCGTCGCCGACGACCCAGATCATGGCGGTTGGCTCGAAGTCACGATACTTGAGCACAGTGGTACCGATGTCCTGCGTGACATAGACACTGGTACCGTCACTGCGCAGGACAACCTTTCGACCGAGCTTTATAGCCTCGAGATCGATCTCTACAGCGCCGTCTTCGCGTCTGGTGAAAACGCCGCGTTTCAGACCGTCATCGACAATGTCGCGACCCAGGATATAGGTGTCGCTCTCGAAATAGACTCGGTCAAATTCAGCACCAGCGCGCGCGTAGGTGACGTTGAACCCATCGAGCACCCAGCCGTTGAGTTTCTCCCACAGGTCGCGCACCTCGGGGTCATCGTCCTCCCAGGCACGCAACATGGCGTGGGTGGCATCACCCAGCTCGGTCTGCGGGAAAAGCGCTTCCTCCTTCGCGTCGGCCAGTTCCGGTTGCCGCTCCTTGAGTTCGGCTATCTGTTTCTTGAGCTCCTGATCGAAGCGGACATAGAAATCGCCAACCAGGTGGTCACCCTTCTTGCCGGTGGATTCGGGCGTGCAATCGTCGCCGAATCTCTGATAGGCAATCATCGACTTGCAGATGTGCACGCCACGGTCATTAATCAGGTTGACCAGTGTAACGTCGTGTCCCACACGCTTGAGGATGCTGCCGATGGCCATGCCCAGCGTGTTGTTGCGAACGTGGCCGAGATGCTGTGGCTTGTTGGTGTTCGGCGCCGAATACTCAACCAGGAATCGCTCTTTCTCGTTGTCCGCGACGATGTTGCGCGGCAACAGCGCTACAGCATTGGCTACAGTGTCGCGAAACAATGAAACATTGGTGAGGGTGACATTTACAAAGGCCTTGATGCGCTCGGCTGCCTTGACGTCTGCATGGCGGTTGCAGAAGGCCGTGACGTCCTCTGCAATATCGTCAGGCTTCCGGCGCAGGGTTTTCGCCAGGCGGAAGCAGTTGACGGTGATGTCGCCGGTCATATCGGCGGGACACGGGTCCACAGCAATATCGACCACTTCGAGTTTGCCAGCAGCAGCGAGGTGGGTGGCGATATCGTCAATGATTCCGAAGTGCATTTTGGGTTTGGTGTGGGGGGTTGATTAAAAGTAAACGCGCGATCGCGCAATGCCTATTGACCAAGTGCCAGGCGATCGATGAAATGTTGCGGTCGATCCACGGCAGCCATCGCCTCCTGCGTGCGTGCTATATCGTAGGGCACCCGCACAAAGCGAAGGGAGCGGTCGCGAGTTTCGTAAATGGCACAGGCGGCTCGCGGATCCTTGTCGCGCGGCTGACCGACGGAGCCCGGATTGATCAGCAGCTTACAGCCGGTCGCCAGCTGCATCTGCTCCGACAAATCGAGAAAAAGCGGGTCCGTGTCGAGCGATTTACAGCCGATCGCCGGCACATGCGTGTGGCCATTGAAGCAGATGCTGCACTTTTGATATTTGAAGTTCATCACCAGTGACTTTTCGTCCCTCACATATGGCCAGATCATCGACGGCGCATTGGATGCGTGGATCACTTCAACTCCCCCGTATGCATGGAATCTCGGCAGCTCTGTGAGCCATGCCATGGCGTCTTCGCTGAGTGTCGCACGGGTCCAGATGATATCTTCCTTGACCAAGTCCGAGATTTCCCAGCGCACCTGTTGCACAACGGTCCACTCGTCGTGGTTACCCATGACGCACGGCATTTTCAGTTCACGGACCAGGTCAACGCACTCCTGCGGGTTGGGCCCGTAACCAACAATATCGCCGGTGCAAAGAATCTTCCCACATTCCTCGGTCTCCAGAGCACCGAGTATCGCGTGAAACGCCTCAAGATTCGCGTGAATATCGCCGAGAATACCTATTTTCATGTTTTAGCCATGGACAGCTGCGGTCAACTCCGTCACCAGTGCACGCAAAGCCGGCAGAGGATCCGGCTGATTCTCGGCGATGCACTTGACAATCGCACTGCCCACCACGACCCCGTCGGCGGCAGCAGCCACAGCACGGGCCTGCTCACCGGTGCCAACCCCGAAACCCAGGGCAATCGGCAACTCGGTCACCGCACGGGTACGAGCGATATTTTCGCCGGCGTCCGCAGCGATCGTGTCGCGTACACCGGTCACACCACGCAGCGAAATCTGATAGACGAAGCCACTGGCGTTTTTCAGGATTTTTCCGGTCCGTTCCTGGCCGGTCGTAGGCGCTACGAGCTGAATAAGGTGTAAACCCTCGCGATCGAGGACCGCCCGGACGTCAGCCTGTTCTTCATGCGGCAAATCGACAACGAGCAGGCCATCGGCACCGGCCGCCTTTGCAAACTCCGCAAATTTGTCGATGCCATAGTGGAAGATGGGATTGTAATAGCTGAACACGACAGCAGGCACATCGGGGTGGCGCTCCCGGAACTCCTGCAGCAACTGGAAATAACCAGCTCGCGTGAAGCCGTTCTCCAGCGCCGCCTGCGACGAGGCCTGGATGGTCGGACCGTCGGCAGTGGGATCGGAAAACGGATACCCGAGCTCGATAAGGTCGCAGCCGGACTCGACGAGTGTATCGAGGATCGCACCGGAGGCTGCCACTGTAGGAAAGCCGGCAGTGTAGTAGGCAACAAAAAACTTCTTGACGTTGCCTGTCATTTGATCAATACGATTCACGAGGAGGCCTCCATGAACTCATTCACCGATGCAATGTCCTTATCGCCTCGTCCACTGAGATTGATGATGATGGCATGGTCCGCCGGCAGGTCGGGAGCGATCTTCATGACGTGAGCAATCGCGTGACTCGACTCCAGTGCCGGCACAATACCTTCGACCCGCGTCAACTCGAGAAACGCCGCGACTGC
>CAJWLW010000290.1 GCA_913042885.1 uncultured Lentisphaeria bacterium
GCTGATTCCTGTGCCGCGTGCAGCACTTCCATTGTCGGCAGAATATCTTCACCGGTGATGCCGGTGTCACGCCCTTCCCGGACGGCGGCGACAAATTCCTCATCCTGATCGGTTAGATCCACGATGCCGCGATGCGGAACCACCACGTCGCCATCGGTGTTGTACAGGGTCCCCATATCATATTCGAGTGACGCTTCTTCACCGATGAACAGGCAGCGCAACCGGAAAGTGCTGATGTTGTACGACTGTGATATCGAGGCCAGTGTGTCATTCAGCCTCATGGTCAAATGCATGTCCATGGTGCCTTGGGCAGGATGCGGTGGACCGAAGCGACAGTGGATGTCAGTGGCCGGCTGCCCGCCACACACCCAGATCATCAGGTCGACCGCGTGCGCCGCGTGATGCCAGAGGATGTTGTCGGTCCAGGACCGTACCTTGCCCGACCATGATGTGTTGGATCTTCGCAGGATGCCGAAGAATGAGATCATGTGGTGAAGGTGCAGCTCCCCCTCTCTCACGCGACGATGGACTTCACGTATTGCCGGCATGTAACGCCAGGTGTGACAGACCATCAGGCGGCGGTCGACCTCGCGGGACAGCGCGGTGATGCGCCGTGAATCCTCGAGATTCAGGGCAATTGGGATCTCCAGTAGCAGATGCTTGCCGGCTTTCAACGATTTTTCGGCCTGTGCTGCGTGGACCTCATTCGGGGAAGCGATTACCACCGCATCGACCTGGTCGTCAGCCAATGCAGCGTCGAGATCCAGCGTGTGGTGCCGGAACCCCCACTGTCCAGCGAATTCCTCGGAAGGCTCCTGGCGCCGACCGACAAGCACATGGGGATTGACGCCGTCAATCTTCGCCAGCGCCTCCATGTGTTTCTCGGCGATGGCACCGTAGCCGACCATGCAGATGTTCACGAATATCTATCCTTCGGCTAAGTAGTCGTAGACAACTTTTCCATGGCCGTGCGTATAGTCGAGCACCTGGTAGAAGGCACCGAGGAACTCCTTCGGCTGCAGGCGCCAGAAGTCCCCGCACACCGTCGGACGATAGCTCACCACGCCGGGCCCCTTGAAAAATTTGTGGATCTTGACGTCATAGGGAACCCCGTTCTCGCACAACTGCTTGATCGCCGGCTCGTTGGCGCCGCTTTTTGGAATCACCTTCAGCAGATACATCGGAAACAACGGCGGGACCTCGTCTTCCGTAGCCGGTGCCATGCACCGGGTGTTCAACTGCATGAACTCAACCCCTGCCCGCACGGCCGTGCTGGTCAGCTCACTGCCATGTTGCGTCACGGTGATATCGGCAATCTTCTTGGGACATCCCCATATCTCCCGCCCGGGGGCGATCGCATCGGAACTGTTCAGGAACAGGCACGGCAGGAAAAACACCTCCTCCCCGCGAAATACCGCTTTGACACAGACCCCGACCTCATTGAACGGTCCCCAGTGCGTGCAGAACGGGACTTGGATGGCGAAGGCACAACACAACCCGTCGTCCGCCGGTTCAAGGGGTTCGGGCAACACCTTGGCCACGTTGTCCTTGTCCGTCGTGTAATAGACCATCTGGAACAGCGTGTCGCGATAGTACGCCGGGAGTGTGGGGTAGTTCGGTGAATCAAACGGCATGCACCAATTCTCATTGCGAAAGTTCTGCATTTGTCTCCGTCGTTGCGTCGATGATTTCAATTCTGCCGATATCTGCCAGCCATTCTCTGAGGATATGGTATGCCCGGACCGATGCCATTTCAATATGGGTTTAACCCGGATTATTGATGCCTTTCCTACTGCGGGCCCGAAATCGCATGAATAATCAGGTTGACCAGGTACTATCAGGATTTGACGTCGTTTCAAATTGATTTCCTCGTTTCTGGACAAGACTTGGCAAACCCGTTTACCCGTGATCCTATGGGATGGATGATTAGGAGTAAAAGAATGAATTCACCATCCGTTGTCCCCGCTTTTCGTCGGTTTGGCGACTGCGACCGTTGCGGTCATGGCGACAAAATCTTGTGCCGTACCCGTACAGAGAGCGGCACTGCCGGCAGTGCCCGAGTCGTGGAAGTTCCGGTTGGATCCGGATGATGCAGGTCACCAGGAGAAGTGGTTTGACCTCGATATTGACGACCGCGGCTGGCGCGATGTAAAGATCGGCGCGACCTGGGAAAGCCAGGGGATCGATTACGACGGTGTCGCCGGGTTCCACGTCGTTCTTCATGCAGCGCAACCGGGCGAGGGTACTGCGCTGGAACTAATCCCTTAGCCGTTCCCGGCGCCGGCGAGGCGGGCGGCTGGGAATCAGGCCTTTCCGTCGGCCGTCCACCAGGTCATCTTGATAAATTCGAGTTTGCGGATGGCATCAAGGATTTCCAGCCCGTAAACGTTCAGTGCCGCCACAACACCGAGGTCGGCCCGATCTCCGGCACTTCGGGCGTAGGCCTCGGTGGCAAGGCGCATGTCCGTTAGTGCACGGTCCAGCAGGGCAACCACTTCGATGTTCAATTGGTCATAGGACTCGACGTCTTGCGCTTCGTCTCGCGCTTTATCGGCCTGTTGTCGCAATTTTCCCGCCCGCCGTACATCGGTTATGGCCCGGTGCCAATAGACAGCGAACTGCGCCTGGTGCCGGAGCCTTTCGAGAAACGGCTTGCCGGCCTCACGCGACACGACCAGCGCCTGGTCGAAATGTGTCGTCATTTGTTCGTACATCCGGATATTTTCGCTCCAGCTTTCCGGCACCGGTTCGGCCAGATCGAACTGGTTCGATACCATGGAGGGCACGAGAAACGAGTTCGCCGCTTCCTGCAGCGTCACCCTTTCCCCGAGGGCGAAGGCGGCAAGAGCCGCGTCGACCGCATCGGCACCGCAGACGTTGGTCACGAGATCGAGGTAGGTCTCTTCCACCGTGACATTGCGATCCCAATTGGCCCTGGCCATGTAGAAGGCGGCCGGGTCCACTTTTGAAATCAGCCATTGGCGGCCGTAATAGCCGTCCAGCTGGTAATCGTCGATCACCTGGTATAGCCGGGCAATGGATGCCGCATTGTACTGCGGCGACTCGCCGATGTTGTCGTCTTCGAGAGAAATGACGAGCTGTGCTTTGATGTTGCCGTCCTCGGCAAACTGCATGACCTTGCCGCGATCGGCCTGCGACTCCGTGGTGTAGCCCAGGCTTGCAAGCAGCTCCACGTTCGAGAACATTCGCGGCACGAAGCGCCCCAGAACAGTGCCGACCTGGATCACCGCGACAGCATCGGGATTGGCGGAGCCCGCAATGATGCGGCGTTGATTCAGCAATTCGTCCAGCAGGTATAATTGACAGATGTCACCGCACAGGTCCAGCTCGCAACGACGCGCGTCGACGTCGCCGGTCTCGACCGCTTCGGCGACCAGGTCCTCGAGCGATGCATCGAGGCCATAGCGCCGGCTGAGGTGTTGCCAGCATGTTTCTGCATCCAACGGTCCCGCCGGAAACTCGACGCGGCTGAAGACGTAGTAATCCACAGCAGGAAAACGCTCGACGTAGCTGCGTGCAACCGCGTCCACGAGGTCAACGAAGTCGGGGTTCATCGGCGTCATGTACGGCGCATACTCCGGCACGATGCCCTCGCGGAGAATCCCGATGCGCAGCCCCAGGTATTCCCCCTTGAACGGCGTCGGTTTAAAGCCGTGCCGGTCCGAGGCCCGCTTGAGCTGCTTCTTCATCTCCTGGGGAAACTCAGTGTACCAGAATCCGGCGGCGAAATCCATGCCCAATGCGTGGCACCGTTCGATAACCGTTTCCACATGACGCTTGCCGGCAGCGATACGTTCTTCGTTTACCGGCGTCGTGTCCGGGTCCGCCTCGTACACGGTGTCGGGTTCGACCGGCAGGTCGGGATTGTAGAAGCTGTTGACGTCGCCGAAGAGCTCGCGGCCGATCGTCCCGTCATGGATCGGCAACCGCAGCCCACGGCTGATTTCCGCAGTCCGTTTGCGGACACCGTCAAAGGTGTAATCGGTGAACGCGTCATACGTGCGAAAGAAGCCGAAGATGCGGTTGTACTTCTGTTTCGCCAGCTGGCGGAAGAGCTTCTCGTAATCGTCTGCGCCCCAGTAGGAGCCGGAGTGCGGCAGGCAATTGAAGATACGCCAGGCGCGCGTACGCACCCATGGGGTCCAGGTCTTGTCGACCTCGGGCAGGTGGAAGGCGCCGGGGCTGTCGGGATAGATATCCTCGGTCAGCAGAAAACGGACACCCCATTGTTCGGCCAGTTCATAAACCGCCCAGAGCGTCGCCTGCGGACTGCCGCCGACAGCGCTCAGCCCGGGCGTGCCGTCAATCTGTGTACGGCGCAGGACGAATGCCTGGTTGTCGTCCGGCGCCTCGCCGACGAGCTCGATTCGGGCATCGATGTCGCCGACCGGCGCCTCCGAGATTGTCGGAGTCAGGCCGAACAGACGATTGACGATGTGGCCGAGCTCACTTGCCGCCAAGCTCACCAGCTGGTGCGGCTCAGGCCCCGTAACGATGTTCAGGCGAACTGTGTCACCGCTCATCTGAACGCCCCGGCAGGTGTACTTGCGCCTCCAGCACCGTCACAAACGGATCGAGACGGGCATCGCGTTCCACCAGCTTGATCTCGAGCTGATTGACGCCCTTGCGGCAGGCGTTCATCGGCAGCGCGAACTCGAAGTGATGCCGGTCGTTGTTGAGGCGGCCGCGCCAGGCGCTCGGATCACGTTGGATCGGTTCTGTATTCCACGCAAACACCAGCAGATCCTCCGGCCCGATATCAACAATTTCCAATTCCAGGCGCCAGCCGTTGCCGTCGGCGCAGGCGGCCGGATCATCGGCGATCTCGAATTCAATGCAATGGCCGATATCGTCGATAGCGTGACCGACCGTCAATGGGATCTGCCCCGGCGCTGTGACATGGTCGTAAATGGACCATATGAAATCCCTCGGATCTTTGCTGTCTGCGGCACCGTAGGTTTTTGCCAGTTCTTTCAGTTTTGCAGGGTCCGCAATATCCGCGGTAAAGCCGAGGTCCAACGGGTTCTGTCCGGGCGCATGGTAGTAATCGAGGCAATAAAAAAAGTTCCACAGCTTGATGCCGCTGGCCCCTTGATCATAGGCCCGTTGCGCGGCCGCCCGGATACGTTCGCGGTCCTTGCCGAACATGCCATGGTTCAGGCAGGCCAGGGCCGGAATACCGGCGCTTTCGGCGACCGAAACGATGTCGCGCCACGGGGTGCTGAACGGATTGTAGCCACCGCTTATAGTGACCATGTCCAAAAGCCCGTCGGTTATCCAACGTTCAACATCCAGCCCGGTGCGTACCGACGTCTCGATCGAATCCGGCACGCGAACCGACAAGCAAACCGGGCGCCCTCGCCTGTCGCCGGCGGCGGCGCAGAAGCCGGCAATGCGCCGCACCACCTCCGTCATCACATGCCGTTGCGCGTAGCGCTCGGGGCGTGTAAAGAAAAACGGCGCGCGGATGAAGTCGAGCTCGAGAACGTCGAGGTCGCAATGGTTGACCAGCTCTTCGGCAATGGCCATCATGTACTGCCGCACCTGGCCAAAGGCATAGTTGGGCGCCGCGCGCTGGTAGTGCTCGTACATGCCCAAGGGTGTATCATCGTGCGGGTCGCCCATCAACAGCCCCGGATTATCGCGTCGCCACTGCGAGGTGTGATAATAGGGCTCCGGCGCGTTTATCTTCGGCGTCTGTGGCGGTTTGTCGATATTCAGGGAGAATCCCACCGTGTCATGGAGATCATTCATCCGCAGACGAACCATGTAATCGATGCCGTGCGCATGGGCGCCTTCGCAGTAGACTTTGAGCGGGTCGGTGCCCTGAGCGATCAATTGTTCGATGCCGCCGCGCATCTGCAGCGCCGTGCCGCTGCGCAGTTCCTTGACACTGGTCAGAGCGCGCTCCGCCACTTTTGAATCATAGTGCACGCCACCACCGTGGTTGGCGTCCGAGGCGTACACGTCGATGGCATGATCGACGAGGTGCTTGACAGACACCTCGAGCAGGGCCTCCGGAGTGACCGGGCCGAACAGTTGATTGACCGGCTCGGGCGCGTCCTGCTGCAGGATCACGCGGTACTCTTCCGGTGATTTCGCTTTGTGCGCCATGACGAATCTACTGGGGTCCAAGGTTTGACAGTGATTCTGGACACTGTGGCACGTTTCACTTCGATGTCCACAGAAAATTGTTTTATCACTTCACGTAATTATAATGGCTGCAGATCGTCCTGCTGGAGCATCGGCGAGCTCCGCCGT
>CAJWLW010000291.1 GCA_913042885.1 uncultured Lentisphaeria bacterium
CGGTCGACTTCGGCGGCGGCGCGGGCGGTGAGTTCGTGACTGTCGAGAACCTGCTGCCACAGGCCGCGCAGCCCGACGGGTGCGTCGCCGACGTGACGCGGCGTGATCTTGTCCATCGACAGGTCACAAAGAACCTCCAGGCAGGCATCGCTCATGTTCGGTACAGCGTCGCCGACCGGCAGGATGAGGTGGAACGGTTTGTCGAGCCCGCCCCACATCGCTTCTATGACGTCGGTGGCGTGGTCTGCCTTGGTGTTGGCGATGAATTCCTCGAGACCGTGTGTGCCGTAGTTGTAACCGTCGACCTCGTTCCACATGTCCCAATGCCATTCGTATCGCGGGACGTGATCCCAGATCGCGATTGGCGGGATCGGGTCGTCGACGACCGTGTTGCCCTGCCAATAGCGGACGTACTCTTTGGTGTGCCCTGTGCAGGTCGGGATATAGCCGAGCGCTTTGTAGAGCTCGCAGGTAATGGCATCGTTGTTCATGGCTTTCGCCCCGGTGTCGCCGCCGTCGGTTTCGGTGGCTGCCTGTTGGCGCAGGCTTTCGGCAATCCTGGGCGTCAGGTCTTCGCCCTGGTATTCCGCCTTGAGCAGAAACGTAAAATGATTCGGGCCGGTAATGCGCATATCGAAGTCACGATCCTGTTCCGGCGTCAGCTCGGCAGTCTCCGAATCGGTGATGCCGGCGCGGGCGGCGTAAGCCCGCTTGACGTGCGGCATGTGCAGGCCATCGCACATGGCGAAGCTCTTCAGGTTTGGTGCATACAGCTGCAGCCCGATGGCGTGGGTCGCTGCCGGGTTGATGTAGTTGATCAACCAGGTATCCGGGCACAACGCCTCGATGTCCTTGCAACATGCCAGAATATGCGGGAACTCGCGCAGTGTGCGCATGATACCGCCGGGCCCGATGGTGTCGCCACTGCACATGCGGATGCCGTATTTTGCCGCAATCTCACAGTCGAGCGCCCGATGCTTGACGGATTTGTACGCGAAAGAGAGTACCACGAAATCAGCGCCGGCCAGAACTTCTCGACGATCCCCGGATGACTCCAGCTTGAGCGACACGCCGGTATGGTCGATGGCCTTGCGGGCGAGCTCCGTCATGCGCGCCAGGTGCGTGGGATTGGTGTCGACCAGGGCCAGCGTACCGGCATTCAAATGTTCACTGGTGACCATCTGCCAGATGGCCTGCCTGCCGAAAAATAAACTGCCTGCGCCAACAATGACGACCTTAGGCCCTGGCATTTTGCTTCCCTCTGCGTGATGGTCGTTGTGGTGATTGATCCGGGAACAACCGGTGATGAATATCTCTCGGCCGACTACCAATACAAACATCAGAACTATGATTGACGGCCGGAGTTTTGCAGTCAATGTGTTGGGGTCACGGATAAGAGAAAGAAGAGACCTTGACTATGGCCGGTTGTGCCGGCCGTGGTGAATGACCTTTCCTCTTTTCTTCTCTTGTGTACCAAACCTCAACCTGGTGTACAGATGGATATCTACGAATTTCTCGACCAGCACAGCATCCCTTATCAGCGGTGTGATCATCCGGCGGTATACACGTGTGAAGAAGTCGTACAGCATGTGCCTGCGGACTTTCCCGGTGCCCACACGAAGAACCTGTTCCTGCGCGATGCCAAGGGCAAGCGTCATTTCCTGGTGACTGCCAGTGCCGAGCACAGCGTCGATCTCAAAGCGTTGTCACAGACGATCGGGGCGAGTCGGCTCAGCTTTGCATCGGCCGAGCGGCTCGAGAGGCATCTTGGCATCGCAGCGGGCGCGGTGAGTCTGCTGGCCGTGCTCAACGACACAAAGGGTGCCGTCGAGATCTTCGTTGATCAGGCACTGTGGGAAGCCGAAAGCCTGCGCTGCCATCCGTTGGTGAACACGAGCACGCTAAGTATTGCCACGGGCGATATCGAACGGTTTTTGAGCGCTACCGGGCATTCTCTCAAAGTCGTGAGAATCCCCTGAAAAAAGACGGGTCTCTGCGTGCATTCATTCTGCGACCGGCCTCAATACCGGCTCCAGCCATTCCGGCTTGATTCGGTAGAGCCCGCGCTGTTCGCTTGAGACGATCAGGTCGTTGCCGTCGAAGCAGATGGCCTCGCACTGGCCCATGGCGATGGCGCACCGCGACGCCTTGCCCTTCAGGAAGTTGTCATCGCCGTCATTGATCGCGAAGACCCAGACGGCAGTGTAGGTGAGAACGGCCAGACGCTTGCCGTCGGTCGAAACGTCCGCTGCCGTGACCATGCCGCCAATGTCGTAGTCCCCGACCAGCGTCAGGACATTTTCCTGTTCTTCGTCGATGTCGTCGAATCGGTAGAGCTGCGTGCGGGTATTGGTTCGGTGCTTGGTCAGCAGATAGTATTTGCCGCCCCACGCGAACACCGCTTCGCAGTCGAAGTTATTTATGGCCCGCGTGAAGTCAGTCTGATCGGGATAGCGAAAGCGGATCTTTTTGATGACCGACGTGGCCTTGGTCAGGCGCGGGTTGGGTTCTTTGATGACGTATAACGCCAGGTCGCGGCGCGGGATCTTATGGTTGCCGAAGGCCCCGATGATCAGGTTGCCGTCGTCGTCGGCCGCGATGTCTTCCCAGTCGACGTTGCGGGCGTTGAGGACTTTGATGCCCTTGTAAGGGCCCGCGTCGTTTTCGGGTCGCACGGCTTCGCCGTCCATCGTGATGGCAAAGATCCGCGCGCTGTCACCCGAATCGTTGAGCGTCCACATGACGCCCAGAAAGTTGCAGCTCATTGCCAGCCCGGAGGATTCGCTGATTGCTTTCGGCACAATCATGGCGTAGGGCGTGTCGGCCGCGATGAGTGCGGTGGTTGTGAACATTGCAATCGTCAAAGTGTTCCTGATGGCCCTGTCCACCGGTGCCAACCAGCCGCTATCTTTCCGGCGTTTCGTGGGCGCCGACTTTTTCTTGGACTCTCGCATTGGAGTTACGGTTTCAGTACGGCTTTGACGATCTCGCAGCTATGCATGGTTTCGAACGCGGTATGCCAGTCGCTCAACGCCCATGTCCCGCCAATCGCCGGGGCGACGTCCAGCTGGCCGTTGGCCATCATTGTGATGATCTGTTCCCAGATCGGCCAGTTGTGGCTGAAGCTGCCTTGTAGCGTGACGTTTTTCTGAACCAGCGGATCGAGGCTGAAATTGAGCGGTTGCGGTCCCCACCCGACTTTGCTGATCCAACCTGCCGGACGGACGACGTCGATAGCGAGTTTTAATGCGGCGGACGCACCGGCTGCATCGACGACGCCGTCACACCCGAGGCCGTCCCGCTCCCGGGCCCAGTCCTCGACACCGTCGACCAGCACAGTGCAGCCGTAGGCTTCGGCGATGGCCAGGCGTGCTGTATCCGACGGCAGCCCTGCGACCGCCACTTCGGCGCCGGCGTGTTTCGCCATGAGAGCGGAGAAGATGCCGATCGTTCCGGGCCCGACTATCAGAACCCGGTGTCCCGGTTTGACCCGACCGTTGTTGATGACGGCGTTGTAGGCGACACAACACGGCTCGGTGAGGGCTGCATGCTCAAACGGCACATTCTCCGGCAAGTGGTGGAGAATGCGTTTCGGCACGGCCACGTGACGGCGCATCGCACCATCGATGAGAGCGCCGTACCCTAGCCGTGATGGGTCGAGATTGTAAAGCCCGCGCCGGGTGAGCGGGCTGTCCGGATCGATGACGGCCGACGTTTCACTGACGACACGATCACCCTCTGCCCAGCCCGTTACGTCGGCACCGACCTGGCGAATGACGCCGCAGAACTCATGGCCCAGGACGACTGGATAGTTCATCGTCCAGCTGATACCCCCCTGCCACATGTGCAGGTCACTGCCGCACACGCCGACAGCTTCGACTTCGAGCAGAACTTCGTCGGCAGCGATGGTGGGTTCTGGAATCTCGCGCAGCTCGACGCTTTTCGGCTCGACAGCATAATTTACGACTGCAGTGTCTGACATGTCACCCTCTCGGGCGGTAATTGCTTTTGACTTCATCGACGTAGCGCGTGAGCTCGCCGAGGGGATCGTCGCCGTCGGTCAGTGGATGGCCGATGACAAAATATTCGGCGCCCATCTTTGCCGCGCATACGGCGTCTTCGACACCGAAAGTCGCAATGCCGACGGGCCCCGGGACGACTTCCAACACACCTGGCAGCCAGGGCGTGGTGTCGCGCGAGTCATCGGCGCGCCGTTCATCCGCACTGTAGTGGAGATAGATAAAGTCGGCGCCCCATTCCCAGCATTGCCGGGCCCGGCCGGGTTGATCCTTGGCGCCGATGGTGTCGACGACCACGTCGATGCCCAGTTTCTTGCCTTCATCGATTGCCGAGCGCACGGTCGCATCGGAGGCGTTGGCGCAGACTGTCATCAGATGCCCGCCCTGGTCTTTGGTGCGCTGGACGTTCTTGAAACCGGAATCCATGGTTTTGTAGTCGGCGATAACCGGCATATCGGGAAAGGCCCGGACCATTGCGCCGATCGGCGCGAGCCCTTGGCAGGTGATCAGCGGCGTACCGATTTCGAGCCAGTCGAAGCCGGCTTCGACGGCGATCGCCGCCATATCCAGTGCTTCTTCCGTGGTCGGGTAATCGAGGGCAATCTGGGTGATTGGATAGGTGTAAGCCATTCATAGTCTCCTTAATGTGTGGGGTGTGGCAGGGAAGAAGGTAATCGTGATCGATGCGAGGTCAACGATTACTCAGTGGCAGTTCATCGCAGCGTGAACCTTTTCGCTCGTTTCGTCCTTGTCAGCCTTGTGGCTTTGGCAGCTCAGGGGTGAACAGATAATCGGGTTCGATTTCTTGCCGCTTTTGAATCGCAATGATCTCCGACCAGGCCGCGATCAGCCCTTTGGGACACGGTTGCAGATCGTGCTTGATCCGGGCATGGAGTTTACCGAGCTTGTAGCACGGCACCGCGGCGTACATGTGATGCTCGGTATGATAATTCATATGCCAGTATAAGAAACGAACGAACGGGCTGAGAATAACCGTGCGGCAGCAGAGACGGAAATCCTTCACATTGTCCCGCAGCCCTATGTGCTGGGAATTGTTACAGAAGAAAAAAAGCCAGTTGCCGTAGCAGTGCGCCAGAGTTGTCAGCACTGGCAGCATCCACCATTGGCGCCAGATCGAAACACCTACAATAGCCAGATGCGTGAGGAGATTGATCCGGGCCCAGTTTCGCATCTTCGCGAGCTTCCGGGGTGACGACTCCGGAAATATTGTGTGCTCCCAGTCGCCCAACAGCTTGCCGCGGCAGTGCCGGATATTCACCGGCCACCTGGTTATCAATTGCATGAAATCGATGAATCCGGTTCTGAGAAAATCTTTCACTGAGGTTTTCATCGGCAGCACCACTTCCAGATCGGCCGGCGGGTGCAGGGTGTACTTGTGATGTTCCTGGTGGCTGGCCCAGAAATGGACTGGATTGTGGCCGGTGAGGAGACTAAAAATCCGCAGGAAGAGCGTGTTGAGGAACTTCGTTCTGAATACCGAGCTGTGCACGAGCTCGTGGAACCCGTTGTCGAGGAATTTGAAACAAGTGCCGTGAATGAAAATTATCAGCAGCAGGACGGGCAGCGGCCAGTGGCCGGCGGCGTACCAGGCGGTCGCACCGGTCAGGCCAACCAGGCCGAGATGCCCCAGTGCCTGACACAGGCCCCAGAAATCACTGCGTTGATTCAACTCCTTCAGCGTTGCCGAGTCGATCGGTGTCCGGTACCAGTCGATGCTGTCCATGGGAGATTGGGTTACTGGGTTACTGGGTTACTGGGATACTGAGAGAAGAAGGAAAATCGCCGGATTGGGCGAAAATTCAAGCGCCGTATGGCACCGCACGGATGAGAGTTTCCACCTGCAGTGGACCGTTGCAAACAGCCGTCAAGATGCCGGTGCCCCCAGGATTTCGCATTCCGCATTTGCGATACGATGGTGGCATGGTAGGGTATTTTGCGCCGTAATCAAACACATTTACGTGGAGTCAGAGAGGTGAGCGAAATCAATAATGTCTGTGTTGTCGGTGCTGGTACGCTTGGCGCGCGCATTGCGCTGCAGTCGGCGATATTCGGTTTCGACGTGACGATGGTCGATTGCTCGCAGGAGGTCCTGGACGGGGCCGCTGCAAAGCAGGCGTCGGAGGGGATCGACGATCACATTGCGAGCGATCTGGCCACCGCCGGTGACCGCGAGCAGATTCTCTC
>CAJWLW010000292.1 GCA_913042885.1 uncultured Lentisphaeria bacterium
CGCGCCAAAGAACTGGCGCGCGGTTCCTATCCCATGGTCCCTGTCGATCGACGCCAGGGTGTCAACCACCTTGATGTCGCCCTGCAGGAAATCGCCGAAGGAAAGTTGAGTTACGAAGTCGAGGAAACGGTCTGACTTTCGCCCCTCGTTCCTGTGGCGTGCCGCCGCGGAACCTCGTCCAGCCTGAGCAAACGGCACGCGAATGCCTCAAGTGTAAGGCCCCAGCATGCTGATCCAGGATCAACAGGCATTTTCCGAACGAATCCGCCCTGTCATGGACCTTCCTGTCTGCGCGATCGACACGGAATTCGTCTGGCGCAAAACGTACGCACCGCGGATTGGTCTCATCCAGATCGCGGCACCCGGCAACCTCACCTTCGCCATCGATCCGCTCGCTGTAACAGACCCCACACCGCTGGTCGAACTGCTGGCCAATCAGAGCTGCCTGAAAGTCTTTCATGCCTGCTCCCAGGACCTCGAGGTGCTCTACCAGTTTTGCGGACAGCTCCCGGAACCCCTGTTCGACACGCAGGTAGCCGGGGCTATGCTCGACATGGGCTACCAGATTGGCTACGCCGACCTGGTAAATCGCTGCCTCGACATACACATCAGCAAATCGCAGCAGTTCACCGACTGGTGCCGCCGGCCACTCACTGTGGCACAACTCGAGTACGCTGCCAAGGAAGTCAGCCTGCTGCTGCACTGCTATGACCATCTGCTCAATCGCCTGCGGCAGCGGGATCGACTCACCTGGGCGATGGAAGACGCAGCCGCCCTACTGACCAGCTTCCGTCGGCAGGTTAACGATCCGCCGCATGCCTGGCGGCGAATTCGCGGCAGCGGCCGTTTCAACGCCCAGCAACTCGGCATCCTCAATTGCCTGGCAGAATGGCGTAACATCCACGCCGAATCCATCGATAAACCGCCCCGCTGGATCCTCGACGACAAAACCCTGCTCGAGGTCGCACGCCGCCAGCCCGACAACTGCAACGAACTGCTGCAACTCAACGGCATCGATGCGAAAGCCTGCCAGCGTTGGAGCAAAAAGCTGCTCGAATGCGTTGCTCACGGTCGCGACAACCCAGTCCAGCCCACGACCACGCGGCGGCGGGGGTCGATACACGCCGAGAAGCAACTTATCCGCGATGCTCTCGACCGCATCAACGAGATTGCCAAAAAGCTCGGTGTCGCCACCGAAGTTGTCGCCACCAAAGACGCTATCACCAGTTTTATACGCCACCCTGCAGGAGACTCGCATCTGACAAGCGGCTGGCGCAGTGCGGTGATTGGCGAAATGCTCAGGGGGATGGTGCCGTCCGCTTCGTAACGCCTGCGAACCAGGCGCCCGGAACGCCGCGCTACTGTAAAAGCCGCCTTTTGAATACGTTATGTCCAATTGGACCTGTGCCGCATAGCCCTCACATTGTTGAAGGTCCGACCATTAGTCGCCCGTGAACAGACACCGATATGTGGCAAATCCGGTCTTTTTTCTTTTTATTTAGTGCTCTACATTGTAAAAGTCGATTTTTTTGATATATGTACGGGGCCAAATCAGAGTTGCAATTTGCCGGATCTTTTGGTCGTAACTCTCTTTTTATAAACTATTTACGGCATATAAAACCCCATCCATCTTGGAACAGGAAATTTGCCAAATTGACTCAGGGAGACCCTCATGGCTAATCTACTTTACGTGACAGATGAAGCACTGGAACATCTGGGCGCCCATCCAGCGGTGCAGTTCTGGGGCCCGATCGTCAACAACTTTCCGATGCGTAACGTTCCGATCGAGGAGCGAGCCTTCCATCCGCGCAACATCGAGACCAAAACAGAATATGTCTATCTGACGACAGACATGAAGTTTGCCTACTGCCGCGACAATATGATCAGCTTCCTGTATCCCGATCAGGACTTGTCCTTCCGCTTTACTGCCGGCGATGGCATCATCCGTACCCTCGACGGCAAGCAATTCACCGCCATTATTGGCTGCATCGGCAAGGTCATTTCGACGTCACAGGTCGAGCTGCTTGATAAAGACAAGGTTTATCATCCACTTTTCGACAGCGGCTTCACCACCATGCCAAAGACCCCGGTACCTCACAAACTGCCGCCCGTACCGCCACCGCGGCCGGCACCCGGCACGCCTGCCGCTATAGCATTTAACAAGAAGGCCGCCAAAGCGGAAACCAAGAAAGCTGCTGCAGAATCTGCCAAGAAGGAAACCACACCGCCGAAGGGAAAGAAAAAAAGCAAGAAAAAGGCGGACCTGATTTTCGGCAAATACGACGAAGCCCTGTGCGAGATGATCATCGACTTTCGCCTGACCTCCAAGAAAAGTTACGGCTATCTCGAAGAAAAGTACGACATGGCGGAAGGTGATCTCAAGCAGCTTTTTACCATGCAACGTCTGCGCAAGGGCCGCCCGAACGCCTCACTGAAGGAACTCGAGAACTCGATGGGCGAAGCAACCCCGTCGAAACGCGGCCGTAAGCCCAAACCCAAACCCGCCGCAACCGTGAGCAGCAAGCGAAAAGCGAAATCGGATGATCTCTCCAAATACTCCGCCGACGTGCAGAAACAGATCATCCACATGAAAAAAGTCTCCAAGAAGAGCTACCGATACGTTGCCAAGAAGTTCAAGGTGCCGATCGATGCCGTCCATCGCATCTGCTCACAGAACCTCAAGCGCCCGCGTAAATCGGTAAAGCGTTAGGGCATCGTGCCCGGCGGCCGGAGAGCACCACAGCACACAGAGTCACGCAAACGCGCCGCCAACCGCGCGAGAACGTGCGCCACCGTGGTGCATCAACAGATCCGCATCGTGCTCGAGACCGGCAAGCCCGCTGATCGGATCCTTGCCGCCTTCTTCCGGCAGAACCGCAAGTTCGGCAGCACCGACCGGCGTCTCATCAGCACATTGTATTTCGCCGTCTTCCGCTGGTGGGGCTGGTTGCAGCATATCGTGCCCGATCCAACCAGACCGATCGACCCGCATACAACAACGGGATTGGCCGTGCTCTACGGCGCCTGCCTGCTTGACGACGTGCCGGCCTCGTCTATCCTGCCCATTTGGCGGGACGAATTGAAGCACGACTACGATTTGCCCAAAGAAACCCCGCAACGCGTCGATTGCCTTGTTCAGTCCGCCAAATCGCTGTCCCGTTTTTTTCGGATGGTTCCCGACTCTTTACAACCCCGATCGCTCCTGCCGGAATGGATCTGGGATAACCTGCCGGCAAATTGCGACCATGACCGCCTGCTGGCGATCTGCCAGCAACGGCCGCCGCTCTGGCTGCGAGCCCAGGGGGGCAGCCGCGAGGCACTGGTTACAGACCTGAAGGCACACGGTTTCAAGCCGCAGATTTCCGAGACTGTTGATGCAGCCCTGGCCCTGCGCGACGCCCGGCCCAACCTCTACGAACTTTCGGAGTTCACGGACGGACGATTTGAAGTTCAAGACTTGGCATCCCAGGTCATTGGCCTCGTCTGCGCAGCCGAACCGAAACAACGGTGGTGGGATGCCTGTGCCGGTGCCGGCGGAAAATCCCTGCAACTGGCCTCGATGATGGCCAATACAGGCACCGTCGTCGCCACGGATATTCGCGAATATAAATTATTGGCCCTCAAGAAACGCAGCCGCCGGGGCCGCCTCCACAACATCCGGACGCGCGCCTGGAAGGGCCGCGCCATTCCCGTACAAGCAGCCAACTTCGACGGCGTCTTGGTCGACGCACCGTGCACCTGTAGTGGCGTTTGGCGCAGAAGCCCGGATGCGCGCTGGACCACACCGCCCACTGAAGTCCAGAAAATAGCTGAGTTGCAGGCAGACATCCTCCAGCGAGCTGCTGCCGGTGTTCGGCCGGGCGGCTGCCTGGTGTATGCAACGTGCTCCTTGTGCACCGGGGAAAACGAAGCGGTTATCCAGCAGTTGCTGGAAACCAACAGCGCGTTCACCTTGGATCCGACCCCACACCCGCTGACCGGCGAAGCGACCGACGGCACTATCCGCGTTTGGCCATACGACGCCGACTGCGACGGTGTATTTGTCGCCCGTCTGCGCCGCACCGAGTAAAGATCGCTGGGCTGCCGTCCCGGCATCAACCTTTCTTCGAACCCCAAGCTCAACCGGATTGGGAGACCTTTATCGGAAGAGTATATCAGCGGTTACTTCTCAGCTGCGCAAGGGGTTGGGGGGCTCTACAAGCCAATCGCAATGGCATCCTTTTGGGCTTCAAGTTGATTTGGTGCGATTGTATTTGCCCGGTCCCATGGTAGAGTTGCCGTGCTCTGATTGGGGAGGCTTAACTGCCATAGCAGCCGTCATTTCACGCCTCACCCACCGGGTTCGGGCTTAATGGCATCCGGCTTACCGCAGTGGCGCTACACGAGCGCACAGGAACGGCAACAGGCCATTTTTTCACGAACAAGCCGGTTAAAAGTTCTCGGGGGACGCCCACTTGAGACTGAGCTGTCGGACCGGCGTCTTCAACAGCGACGCGGTTCCGTGTGAATCTTTATGACGAAATCGTTCATGCCATCCATCGAAACCATGCCTGCACCGGTTACTTTTACCGCGGCTGAACCAGCTAGCGAAGTAAGCGGCCTGAAGAGCCGGGCAAATACTTTAACCAAGGCCCGAAACCTGCCGGTGCACAATGCACCGACGGTGTGCCCCAAAAGCGTGGGTATTCTGTCCTCGCTCACTGATCATTCTCGGCACCTGTTCAATCTCGGCCGCGAGCCGCAAATCGCATGAACAGAGAAACACAGTCAGTCAATCGCCGCCGTGTGAACACAGGCATTCAACTAGCGGTGATGATTGTTTGTATCGCGGTCGCTGCGCGCCGAGGTTTTCAACTATCGGACGACCATGTTGCCGGTGCCCTGATTGGCGGCTTTGTCGGACTGCTCGTCGGGTTGATCGCCAGCGGCGTCATCCTGACTCTCGAACAGCTCATTCTGAATCTCCCCGTCCGGCGGATACGGGCAGGTATGGCATTAGTTTTCTCGTCGAAAGACAGGAGCCAAAAGTGAAAATGACAATCTCGCACGGTTCACCGATCGGCCCGATCTCCATCACCTGGGATTCGGAGACTGCGACGATTGACCGTATCGGCATCGGCGACCGAGCCGCCCCTGCCACCAGGGGCGCAGAGAAGGCTTCAACACCTGCCCTGGTTGCAGTGCTGCAGGGACAGCTCGATGCGTATTTCACCGATGCAAATTTTACGTTCACACTCGAAGGTTTACCGCTGAACGGCCTCACGGCATTCCAGCGCCGTGTCGTTGATTGCGTGTGTATCATCCCCTCGGGACGGACACGATCATACGCCGAAATAGCTGCCGAAGCCGGTTCTCCAGGCGCCGCCAGGGCTGTCGGCCGGGTAATGGCGCGCAACCGCTACCCCATCGTCATTCCGTGCCATCGCGTGATAACCAGCAGCGGCGGGCTCGGCGGCTACACCGGCGGCTTGAAAATAAAACGATTCCTACTATCTTTCGAGAGTGAACAGGCTTTCACTCTCACCCCCGAATTCGCCGCGTCTCAGACGCTGGCTTTGGCCATTTGACGATCCTTGTGTACTGGTATGGATGATGAAAAGCTGATCATCGGCGGCAAGCACTTCAAGTCACGTCTATTCGTCGGCACGGGCAAATACGACAGCATGGAGGCTATGGCTGCCAGTATTGCGGCAGCGGAGACCGAGATGGTCACCGTCGCCATCCGCCGGGTCAACCTCAACGAACCCGAGAAGAACCTACTGAATCACCTGGATTTCAGCGCTTATCATTTTCTGCCGAACACCGCCGGGGCCAGGACCGCGGAGGAGGCCATTCGTACGGCCAAACTTGGCCGTGCCGCCAGTGATCAGGACTTCGTCAAGCTCGAAGTCATCCCGGACCCGAAATACCTGTTGCCCGACGGGCCTGAGACACTGAAGGCCGCCAGGGCCTTGGTCAAAGAAGGGTTTGTTGTGCTGCCCTACATCCAGGCCGACCCGATTCTGGCATTGCAGCTCGAAGAAGCCGGCACCGCCACTGTCATGCCGCTGGGTTCGCCGATCGGCAGCCATCGCGGTATTCTGACGCGCGCCAATATTGAGATCATCATTGAGCAGGCCTCCATTCCTGTCGTGGTCGACGCCGGCCTCGGCAAACCATCGCACGCCGCCGAAGCGATGGAGATGGGGGCGGACGCCGTTCTGGTCAATACTGC
>CAJWLW010000293.1 GCA_913042885.1 uncultured Lentisphaeria bacterium
GAGCCCGCCAAGGATCCGGCGCGACTTTATCCCTTCGCCCGTCGCGCCCGCGTCCTGCTGCGGGGGCGCCATGCGGTCTGTAACGCCCGCAAACGCATCCAGTTTGTGCTGATAACGACTGATCTCAGCGCCCGCAGTCGTCGGGAGATCGTCGGGGAATGCGAGGGGATCCCGATGATCGAATACATGCTGACGGATGAGGTCGAGCGGCATTTCGGCATGGAGAACACGCGTATCGTCGGGTTCCTGAAGAGCCCGATCGCCAAGTCGTTAATGGACGAACTCAGCGCTCACCGCTTCCAGTAGGGTGGAATGGCCGTAATCCATTGATCCTTAGCTCCGCCACGTCTTAATCCTCGCCCGCTTTACCTTCTACCAGCTTGCGGAATCGCCGCAGATCGACGTGGCCGGGCAGCAGCTTGCCCTTCCGGTAGAACAGCATCAACTGCAACTGCCTGTTCTCGAAAGCCAGTCGAGCGACCAGATCCGGACTGATCGTGTGGCGGCCGAAAGTTCTTTCCGTCGGCCACTGAATCGTCGGGAACGAAATATAGATAAGCTCGGAGCAGACGATCTTGTCCGTAGTGTTGACGTCGAAATTGAAGTCGTATTTCTTACCTATCTGGCGCAGGGCAAGGACAAGCGCCTCCCGCTTCTGTGCGGTCGTCAGGGTGGTCGGGCGCAAAACCGCGACATCATCGACATTCATGAAATGCTCCAGTGAGTTCAGCTGCACGCCAGGGCGCAATGCCTCGACAATGTTGTGACCGTTGCGGCTGCTGATGCGGTCGTGATACTGCACCACGACCGGATGGTCCCAGACGCCGAGCGCCCGGAGCTCCTCTTCGTTGCCGATCCAGATCGCGACGTGCCCGAAATGCCCGGGAATAAACCGGTCGGTCAGACGAAAAGGCGTTTTCTCGAGCAGGATGTCCAGTGGCTGCAGCGCCTCACGAATATGTTGAGTCGCCCCGCCGTCGTTGTACAGCAACCCCTTGCGTTCCTCATACAGCCCGACAGTATTGCCGAAAACCAGGCTGAGGAGATTGACGCCTTCGTCCTTCATTTCGGCGACGAAATCGCTACCCACACGCTCGAGAAAACTGAACTTTCGGCTGGCGATCTCGCCGATCTGCACCTTGCGCGTGAACTGATATGACGGGCTGCTGGTGATCAGTGCGTAGAGATACTCCATTCGCTCGTCCTCGACCACATGCTCGGCCTTGACCAGGCGTTCGAACAGTGCGATCCCACGCCGGATTCGCTGGCGCTTGGCGATGGAGTTGGCGGACTCAGTTACCTTGTCGAGCTGATTTGCCTGGATGTCGAATCCTGCGTCCGGGTCATTAAGCAACCGGCGGAGTCGGCTGTCTGCCTCGAAGACGACGATCGCGAGCATGTAATTGTCGTACAGCGTCAACGCCGCAGACAGCGACATCATTGCTGCCTTTGTCTTCAGGTGATGGTCGATGGCGAGCCGGACATCGCCCGTTTCCTCGGCATCGACCAGGCATTCGTACCGTTTTGCGAAGGCGTACAGCCGTTGGCGCAGCTTGAGATACGCAACAGTTCCTTGTCGCAGGGTCTGCAACTGCTTGCCGGTAAGTGCGGCGCTTTTCTGCTCCTCGAGCTCTGCAGCCAGCTCGAGAATCTCCGCGCGGAAAACCAGACTCTCTTCGACCGTTGACTGCAATTCGTCGATTTCGCTGTTCAATTGCCGCGCAAAATCTCGTTGCGCGATACCGGCGACCTGGCGCCAGCACGGGTCCGTCAAATCGATCGTCTGGCACGCAGCCGGTAGAATCATCAAGAACAGAGTGAGCACTCGGAGGACTGATTTAACGACGTTACTCATTGCCGGGTGCCTCTGACTGTTGCCTCTTCCAGCGATTCGTTGCCGCTGTCAGATTGTTTCGGAAGGTCTGATCATTTGGGGCCATCTTGATCGCCTGCTGCAGGAAAGGTAACCCCTCTTTGTAATTTCCCTGCAACGTCAGCGCCATGCCCAGCTGCGAGATTGCCTGGGCAAAGTCCGGTTTCAGCTTTACGGCTTGTCGGAAGTTGACAACGGCCTCGTCGATCTTGCCTTCATTGGCCAGGACGGTGCCGAGGTTGTTGTAGGGCTCGGCGTATTTCTCCCGGTATTCAATCGCTTTTTCGAAATGTGGCCTGGCTTCTTCGGATTTCCCATATTCGCGCTGCAGCAGCCCGCCGTAGTTGTTGTGGGCTTCGGCATGCTCAGGGTCGATTTGCAGCGTTTCGCGAAATTCAGCAACCGCCCGTTCAATCTGACCGGCAGCCTCGCAGGACTGGGCCAGATTGAAATGCGGCCGTGCCTTATTGGGCGACTTGGCCGCACAGTCGGCCCACAGCGAGACGCGATCGCACCACACTTTGCCACGCGACACGGTCGCGCCTCCCAGCCCGGCGGCGATCAGCAGTGCCAGGATCGGTGCCAGCTTCGGGATCGAGGCACACCAGCCTTCGATGTATTGCCACAAGGCCACTACGACCAGGATAGATGGCAGATACGTTCGGTGCTCGAAGGCCATTTCCAGCGCGATAAACGAAGACTCCAGCGCCAGGTTGATGAAGAACCACAGGATCGCGAACGACAGGATCCGATGCTTCGGTGCCAGGCGAAAGGCAGCATAGAAAAGACCAACCGTGGCAACGATGGCAATCAGGGTCGACGGTGGTGAAAACAACGACGATGACACCGGGAAATCGTAATCGAGATTGAAGCGCGATGGCAACGGCAGGAACAACAGGGACAGATACAGCCACACCACGCGGTACTGGGTCAACAGCCGCTCGAGCAACGTGAAGTCACGGTCGTCGTACTTCGCCAGTATGCGGAGCGGGTCGCCATCGGTGTATGCGTAGAGCAGTACCGGCAGAATGATGATGGCAGGTGCCGCGAAATACTTGAGACCGGTCATCAGCCAGTCGCGGCTGAGATCGCGGAAAAAGTACCATTCATAGAGCCACACCAGCAACGGCACGGTGAAGGCGATCTCCTTCGAGGCCAGCCCGCAGAAGAACGCCAGGACCGCGCCAGCGAACCACCAGGTTCGCGGCGTCCCGTGGGTTCGGCGCCCGATGATGTAGCAATTGATCGAGACCATTGCGAACATCGCAGCCATGCTGTTCATGCGCTGGACAATGTAAATGACACTCTGAGAATGCAGCGGGTGAAGGACCCATAGCCCGGCTATGATCAAAGCGGCCACCACCTGGCGGCGGCCGACCCGCCGCTTGCCGTCGGTGCGGCATAACGCCAGAGTGAGCATCGCGAAGACATAGACCATGACACCGCAGACAGCGTGGATCGCGATGTTGACCATGCGGTAGTGGCGGAGGTTGTATTCGCCTCCCGAGGCCCAGTAATTCAGCGCAAATGATAGATTGGACAACGGCCGTTGGCTGTTGACGCTTTTAGTCACGGTCGCCTTCAGCTTCGACCAGGTCAGATGCTCGACGCGCACATGCGGGTTGTCCCGGATGTTTCCCTCGTCGTCGAAAATGAAGGGTGCGTCGAGTGTGTGCCAGTAGACCGCGAAGGTGAGGACAGCAATCAGAACGACCGCGGCAAGACGCATGACGCGGGCTGAGACTACTGGCTTAGAAGCTGGCGACGGTTTGCTCGCCATTTATCGTCCCTTGTCGAGTAACACATCGAGATGCACAGCAACGCTGCGCGCCAGAGCGTCGGTGTTGTAGCCGCCTTCGAGCTGCGACACCAGATGGCCGCCGCAGGTCCCGGCCGCCAGGTCGGCGACGATCGTTGACAGCCGCTGGAAACCGTCTTCAGTCACCGCCATCGATGCCAGTGGATCGGCTTCGTGGGCGTCGAAACCCGCAGATACCAGGATGAACTGCGGCGCGAAATCCTCTGCCGCCGGCACGAGTTGTTCTTCGAACGCGGCGATATATGCGTCGTCGTTATTGCCAGCGGCCATCGGAATGTTGAGCGTGGCGCCGTCGCCGTCGCCCTTGCCGCGTTCACCCGCAGCGCCGGTGCCCGGATAGAACGGATACTGGTGGATGCTGAAATAGAAGACACTGGCGTCGTCTTCGAAGATGTGCTGCGTGCCGTTGCCGTGGTGCACGTCCCAGTCGATGATCATGACGCGATCGATACTGTGCTGCGCTTGCAGGTAGCGAGCCGCTACCGCGACGTGATTGAACAGGCAGAAACCCATTGCATGATCGCGTTCGGCGTGGTGTCCCGGCGGCCGGCTGGCGCAGAAAGCGTTGTCGACGCGACCATCGACCACCGCATCGCAGGCCGCCAGAAGCGATCCGCTTGCAAGCCGCGCGACGTCCCATGAACCCGCCGAGACCACGGTGTCGGGGTCCAGGTGCACCGGTGCCTGGCCCGCCGCACGCCGCACCAGATCGACGTGATCCTCGGTGTGCACACTGTGCAGCCAGCGCGAATCACAGGCGGTCGCTTCGAGACGGTTCAACTGCGACAGTCGCCCGCTCGATTCAAGGTGAGCCATCACCGAGCGCAGGCGTTCGGCACGTTCCGGGTGGGACGGCCCAGTGTCGTGCTCGAGGAAATCCGGATAATAAACGAACCCTGTCGCCATATACTCCACCTGGATGTCCGCCAAGAGACCTTGACGTTACTGTCAACGTCTTGTAATCTGCTACCCGAATGACGCAATTCCATTGACCCCGACATAAAGCGAAGGCAACCATGCCAGATCCGATCATCGAAATCCGCAACGCCACGGTTGCCATCGACGGCACCGAAATCCTTCACGACATCGACTGGACAGTCAACGCCGGGGAACACTGGTTCGTCCTGGGTGAGAACGGTTCGGGCAAGAGCACGCTGATGAACCTCGTCCTGGGCCTGACGTGGGCGCGCACCGGCGGTTCAGTACAGGTGCTCGGCCACCGGTACGGCAGTTGCAACATCCAGGACATCCGCAAGCAGATCGGCTGGGTTAGTGCCTATCTGCAGGATTGGACGCTCGATCACATGCCGGCGATCAATGTCGTGCTTTCGGGTTTTGACGCCACCATCGGGCTGTATCGCGATCCGGTACCGGCCGAGACCGAGCAGGCACGGGAGCGCCTGGAGGGGCTTGGTTGCGGGAAACTGCTGCAGCGCCGGTTCGACACATTGTCCTCCGGAGAGCAGATGCGTGTGCTGATCGCCCGTGCCACGATTACGGATCCGCCGATCCTGGTGCTCGATGAACCCTGCTGCCATCTCGACTTCAAGTCGCGCGAGCAGTTTCTCGCCACCATAGAGAATTTCGCCAGTGACCGGGATGCACCGACTTTCATCATGGTGACCCATCGGGTCGATGACATTATAGGACCATTCGAAAATGGTATGATTATCAAGGACGGCCGCATTCTCGCCCGTGGCGCGAAGGCGGAGGTGCTCACGGAGTCGCTGCTGCAGCAGGCATTCGACGTGCCGATCCGCATCCAGCGCTTCAACGACCGCTACTGGCCGCATATGTGACGCGGCAGAAACCAACCTCAGGGCGCTGCATCGGCCGGAGCTTCGCCGGCAGGTGCCGGCGTGGCGTCATCCGCGGGAGCTTCCGGTGCGCTTTCGTTTTCTTTCGTCGCGGGTTCACTTGTGCTGGTTTTTGATCTCGTCGGCAGCGGGCGTGTCAGTCGCATGACGTCATGGAAAGTGATGTAGAGCATGAGACCGATGAGCAGAAAGAAGCAGGCATACTGCAGGTTTACGGCGATGCGCGTGGGGATTGTCCGGCGAATAATGATTTGGATGATCGCCGACGTGATATGGCCGCCGTCGAGGACCGGCAGCGGGAACAGATTCAGCAGGGCCAGGCTGAAGTTGATCAAAACCACGAAGCTGAGCGCCGTCATCAAGCTGTAGCGCACGATGTTGTATAGGTTCTGCGCGATTCCGACAGGCCCCATCAGATGTTTAGTCCGGATATGATTGTCGCGGTCGAACAGACCATGCAACGTGCGATATGTACGCACCACGACATCCTGTAACTGCTGTATGGGGGACGGGTAGAGCAGCATTTGCCAACTGACGCCGAGCTGATAATACATCTTGCCGTCCTGCCGCTTGGTCAATACGGCTTGGACGTTTTCCATGATGATCTCCTCGTAGTTTTTTTCCTTCTGCTTCCGGTCGGTATTGTCTGGCCGCAGGATCTTCAGCGTCACGGGAGCGCCTT
>CAJWLW010000294.1 GCA_913042885.1 uncultured Lentisphaeria bacterium
CAACTAGACGTTGATATACAAGGAAGCGCGGGATCGAAAGATTCCGCGCTTTTTTTTTACTGGAATAATCCAAGAAAATAAAACCGTGAATTAACGTTATTTCACGGTTCAATCCCCCCCCAATTACACTATTGGCATGTCGCATAATGCAAGGTGAGGTTCTCGCGGCTTTTTTCCTGGCGCGTAACGCCTTACCTGAACATTACGTCGCCGGTCTCTCCCGGCATCGACGTCAGTACATTGCCGACGGTGGCGGGGGCGCCTTGTCGGGGTAGTCGCGGCAGAACGCCTCGTGTTCGGCTTCGAACGGTGCCAGGTGGCCGTTGAGGCGTAGGCCGCCATGCGAGATGTTGATACTTATCGAGGCTTCGTCGCCTGCGACGACCCAGTGCGGAGTCAGCAGTGTGTTCCACAGCATATCCCCGAAAGCCATGTCGTAGCACAACGCATCATCGTCAGTGAGTTTGTCCGGCCGGATGAGCGTCTTCTGTTTGTAGCTGAGGCGAATGTCTTTCGGAGCCCAGCGCTTTGCATCGCGGAGTCCGCAAAAGTGCTTTTGGCCGTAGAGCTGCCATGCCATCACTTGGGAGACATCCATGTGATAGCCGGTCCGGCAGCCGGGGCCGCTGATAAAGATGATCGGGGAGCAGCGATCCCACGTGAAGCCGTTAGCTGTCAGTGCCGCCTGCCAGACGTCGAGCACGCGTTCTTTGAATCCGTGCAGGAAACCGCCGGGCCGGTCGAAGCGGGACAATTTGAAATGGGCCAGCGCGAACGGCTCGAGCATCGCGACGTCGATCGGCAGCGCGCAAAAACACTCGGCAGTGTCATCGAGCTGCAGCTGATCGTGCCCCTGGCCGAGTGTGATCCGTGCTTCACTGTCGCTACGGGCCTGATCGACGATCTCCGGCAATGAGGGAAAGTCGAAGTCGAAATCGACCAAGCCGTCGATCATAAAGTTGCGGGCGCTGTCCCAGGCCGCGCAGAATTCCGGCCAGGATTTCACGGTTTTGTGCATCGAAAAATCTACCGTCTTGCGTTGCGCAATGAAAGCGCAAAAGGCCGGGATGAGGGCTCGATCTTGTAATGTGTCGCGCGGTGAACTACCCTGCAATAATTGCTCAATGGCCGCAAGCCGCGTACTGGACGTTGCTGTACGGAGCCATTCTCTACTAACAAGCCCCGAAGTACGACTTCGCCATGAACCGTAAGAGACCGCTGCGATTTTTCACGCTCATCGAGTTACTTGTAGTCATCGTGGTTATCTCCATCCTTATGTCGATATTGCTGCCTGCCCTATCGGTCTCTAAAGAACGAGCGAAGCGAATTTTATGTATGAGCAATCTGAAAGGAAACGGTCTATCCTGCAAATTGTATTCCTCCGATAACGCGACGGAGTATCCAAGGACCCGACGGGACTACCCCATCTTCATGACCAGGAACAGCAGCTCACCCGATTTTTCAGGCACGCCGATGACGACGGAGCTGGCCGAGTACGGGATGATCAGAGGTACCGTCCGCTGCCCGTCCGTGTCCCAGCTCAACCTCGGTGGCGGTAATTCCTTCCCGGATGGTGCGGTCCCTGCGACCTTGAGTCATTGGCCATCCGACCCAGCCACGGCCAACGGCAACGGACTGATGACGTATTTCTACATCGGTGGTGCCTCCATCCTTGACCCGCATGACTACCCGATCGGATGGTATTGGCATGGCTGGCACGTTGGTTTTTGGCCGCAATTCGACGCAGCAGGCGGCGATCGTGTGCGGCCGTGTGTTCGCGAGCGGTTGATCGACAACCCGAGCAGGAATCCCCTCATGTTCGATATTTCCTATACCGGTGTTCCCGCCTTCACGCCAAGTTCATATCCGGCGGAGTCGAACCACGAAGGAGGCGACGGTCTGACCGGTGTCGGCATCAACACGCTTTATGTCGACGGTCACGTCAGCTGGGTCGCATTGATCGGGGGGCGGGGGCCTAACGGCTTTTTCGGTAAAGATGCCGGTGACAACGAGTTTCACCATTAATCGAGACTTCGCCGAAAATCCTCCGGCACCTCGGCTGCAAACAGCTGTATCGTGCCGAACGGTGAGGCGTTGTAGATCACGTACTTGTTGTCCGCAGTAAAGTACGGATCGGGCTCGAACCGCGAACACCCGGCGATGCCGTAATTTTGGCAGTCATGCACCAGTGCCCGGCTCTTCCCTGAGGCAAAATTACCGATGACGATTCGAATCGGCCCCGGCTTGCCGTCGATCGCACCAGTTGCCTGGAAGTCCGCGAAATCATCACTGACGAAGTATTTCCCGCAGCGCGATACCGAGATGTGATAAAACCACGAATCCGGCGCTGGAAAGACCGATGGCGCTTCGTCGCCGGGCGCTGCATACATCAGGTTCCCTTCCGGGTGCCTTGAATCATGCCGGCGTTTTTCCCCATCCCAGGTCACCGTGCAGGCAACCATGCCGGTATCTGCCAGCCATGTCATGTGCCCGGTCGATTCGGCTGTCCATGGCTTGCCGAACGGCAGACGCAACGGTTCGTTGGCTGCCAGCTCGCGTACCAGGACGGGGACGCCCTGCAAATCGCTGTCGCCGGCAATCAGCTGATACAGCAGCCTTGGCGGCTTGCACAGTGAAAGCTGCCCGTGCGGATTACGGTTCTCCGGGCAATCGACGAGCACTTGTCGCTCGCCGGTCTGCAGGTCGATCGTGCTGCAGATGAAGTGGTCGCCCTTCGCCTCGGTCATCAGCAGGTACCGGTCATCTGACGATATGGCGCCGATGCCGCCGGTGATCGCGCCTGCCGGCAGGATCTCCTCCTTTACCAGGGTCATCAGCGAAATGCGCCGCAGCGAACCGTCGTGCATCGGATAGTAGGCCCATTCGCCCCAGGACACGTGCGCCACCTCCTCCGACGGTACGTCGGGTTCGATCAGAGTCGTGTCGCGTGCTTCGAGATCCGCAATCAGCAGTTGCCGACTCCGCGTGTGCATGTCCAGGGCACGGAAAAAGATCAGTCGTCGGCCGTCGGGTGAGCCGTAGGGTTGCTCACAGTAAATGTTGTGGCTCATGCCGACGCTGGTGGTCATGCGGATGATGCGCGAGCCGCTGTCCGGGTCGGTTCCCCAGTCGCAGGACTCACGCAGATGCGGCATGTCGGCGTCGAGTGGGCGGTAGGCGTGGAAACTCATTTTGCCAGTAGGTTCAGAAGTTCGGAGATGGCGGCAGTCTACTCGACCACACGATATAGGAACGGCCGGCGGAACATGCCGCCGAACTGCAACACATTGTTACAGCGCACAGTGATATTGTTGGCGCCCGGTTTGAGTTTGCCTGACAGGTCCACGTCCCAGTCGAACTTGTAGTCGTTTAGCCACCACAAGGTATTCCACTCCCGATAGCCGATCATCTCGCCGTTGACCCAGAGCCACGATTCGCTGAACAGACCTGGAAAATGGATGTGCACCTTCCCGTCTGTATCGGCCTGCGTGACTTCGATATCCGTCTTGTACCAGAGGTGACCGGTGAAACTCTGCCAGTCCGGGTGCAGGATCCCTTGCGCCGGCGGGTACAGATCGGTGCTGACCATCTCCCATTCGGTTGTCGGATAATCTTTCCGGCGGTCCGGCGTCCGGTAGTTGTTCTTGTTGGCGTGCCAATATGTCAGGTCCGCCTTCTTGTACCCCCAGCCACGACCGAGGCCGGTGTCGCGAGGGTCTCGGTGGAAAGCCCATTCCAGCGGTAGCCTCGCTACGAGCGATCCCGTGGTGCCGTCCGTGAGCGCGAGCAGATCCATGTACTGCTTCACTTCGCCCTGAAGCCATGCCGGGCTGCCGCCCGGTTCGTTGGCGGAAGAGCCCGGCCCAATGACGCGCGTCGTGAATGTCGAATTCATTTCAGCCATTTCGAGACGTGACGCCAACATCCGCATACCCGCCGCCGAGGCGCGCTTGTAGTCGGCATCGGTCGATGCCGCGAAGACCATCTCCATGTAACCCGACAGTGTGTCGAAACTGAGCCGGACGAAACGCATGCGCTCCAGCACCAGCTTCTCGTTACGGGTGAGATTGTCTTTCCGCGCCAACACCCTGGCGGCGGCCTCGGCAACTCTGATATGGCCGCGCAGCGTTTCCATAACCTCACGTGTATAAATCGCCGGTGCTGTCATGTACTCGTGCTCGGTGACGATCGTCTCTTCCCACGCCTTGTAGATGGTGTTCCAATATTTGCCCATGGGGCCGGCAATCGGTCCGTAAAACTTCTTATAGAACTCGGCGATCATCCTGTCGACATCCGCCTCCGGATCCCACATCAGCTGGCCGCGGATGTGCAGATTGGTGAATACTTTGGCCATAGCGTTGCGCGATTCCGTACCGATGCCGAGGATGCCGGCGTCGCGATAGTGCTTTACATCATGCCGAAACGCCATGTGCGACGGGTTCGGGATGTTGCGCCACACCAGCATGCCCTGGTCATAGTCATAGATGCATACCCGCCCGTCCATGATCTCCGACCAGCGGTACATCATGTCGCGGTACTCCTGCTTCGGTGGACTGACGACGCTGTCCATGCCGTGGTTCGGATCGATGTCGATCGGCGCCAGCCACATCACCATGTTGTCGGGCACCTCATGATTCCGCTGCGGCGGGATACTGACATTCACATAGGCCATGCCGCCGATCACCGTCTTGCTCTCCGGGTAGCGCTCCTTCATCAGCCGGCCGATATTGGCATAGAACGCCATCATCGGATCGGTCTGCGAGGTCTTTACGAAATACTTGTCCTGAAGGTTGGCGTGCAGCTCGGCGTCCCGTTCGGAGTCATTCGTGTACGCACCATCATCGATGGCCAGCGAGATGGCCGATGCACCGCCCTCGATCGCGGACGCCATCTTGTTGAGGACATGCTCGGCAGTCTCGAGCTCGGAGAACGGGACGTTGAACGAGGTGCCGCCTTCCGGTGCCAAATCCTTGGTGTAGTGCATCAGCGCGTGTCCCATGCCGGGGGCGCGTTGGCTGCTCATGAAATTGCGCCGTTGGAATTCGGCCTGGCCCTCAGTCGAGCCGTTCCACGAAATCCAGTAGTGCCGGACTTCGAATGGCGAGCCGTAAGCATGATCCAGATCACCGATCGCCAGCCGCTCCTGTTCGGGTATGCACTCCCCGATCGCCGTCGGCAGGTACCAGCGACACCCCCACATGTGCAGCAGATGCATCACCGCGTAGTAGTGCGACTCGTCGTTGTTGCCGGCCAGATAGACGCGGTTCCCGTCGCGTAGTACGACAATGCCGTCGGCGCGGAGGAATGGATCCTTCTTGAGCACTGCCTGCAGCTTCGCGTTGAGCGCGGGCCTGGCTTTGAGCGCCTCGCTGCCGACGTACAGGACCGGCTTGGGCCGACGCATCGCATCGGCGGTGTGGACGACTGCGGGTTTCGCACCGGACATGAGTTCGATGTACTTTGCCAGGTCAGTTGCCGCCTGCTTCTCCCAATGCCCGGCGTCGGCAGCAACGACGATGCTGGCGGCGGTCCTGCCGTTGTCGGCGACGACGAGGTCGGCTGCCCGGACCGTGGTAGAAAGGAGCAGTGTCAGCGCGATGACGCGGTACAGATGTCTCATTGATGACCTTTCTGGTTCGTGAATTTTGGGTTGCCAGCTGTGAACGTAGTCCGGCGTCGGACGGTTGCAAGAGTCGATAGCAGTCGAGTAATAGAGCGTCGCGAGGACGGGGTTTACGTCGGGTGATACTGATACCATTTTACTCCGTCGACATCTGCAATAGAATGCGCATCGCAGCGAACGCCACGCAGGTTCCTTCGGCGGCGGGTGTCGACATCGCGGAGGACATATCGGCGATTCTCGACTATGTCGAAGGCCTGATCGGCCCCGATTTCTTCCTGATGGCCTCCTCCTTCTTCTGCAAGTACCTCGGCAACAGAACGGAACTCCCCTGGCATCAGGATGCTCAGTTCTGACCGCTCTACCCGCACCGGGCTGTGACTGTGCGGCTGGCGATCTTCGATACGGACAAACAGAACGGCGCGATGCGTGTCGTGAATGGCAGACGAAAATGAACCAGTTCTATGCCGATTCTGTGCGCTCCAACAGGGCGTCGATTTCCTTCATCTCACCGTCGTTCAGCGGCCCGAATGACATGGCTCCGGCGTTGTCTT
>CAJWLW010000295.1 GCA_913042885.1 uncultured Lentisphaeria bacterium
TATCGCCGGTTGCCGCGTGATCGCACAGCGTCGGCAGCAGCTCGCCAAGAATCAGATCGACACCTTCCAGCACGCTGCTGTCATTGATCGTCTCGTGCATCGTCAACTGACTGACAGTGACGATATTCCCGATATTATGCAGGGCGCCGGACTGCAATTCGATGAGCGCCTGCTTGTCATAGGTGCCCGACTCCCGACCTGGTGATTTTTCCTGTTGATTCGGAGCCACGGCTATTGCCGGTTAAGGATTCAGCTGTCCTGATCAAGCAATGCGATATGCGGGAGATTCCGGTAATACTCGTTGTAGTCGAGGCCGTAGCCGACAACAAATTGATCGGCTATTTCGAAACCTGTGAAATCGGGCACGACCTTGCGTGGCACACCAATATTCTTGTCAAGCAACACGCAGGTTTTTAGATCCACCGGCTGCATGCCACGCAATTCGTCGAGAATCACTGCCAGGGTTTGACCGGTGTCGATGATGTCGTCGACAACCAGCACACTGCGGCCCTTGATGTCCAGTTTCAACTGCGACAGGATGTTGACCTGATTGGTGTTACGCGTCCCAATGTACGATGACACGGAAATCGTGTCAAGATGCAGTGGAATCGAAATCTTACGCACCAGATCCGCGGCAAAGATTATGGCGCCGTTGGAAATCATCACGATTGTCAGATGCTTGCCGTCAAACGCTGCATCGATCTCAGCCGCCAGCTCACGAACGCGGGTCTGGATATCCTGTGCGGAGATCAGAATTTCATGGTTTGTATATCGCATGCACTACCATTGCGCCGGTGGTGGTTTTCGCTAATATTAACGATCTATTTACCCTGACAACTCTAACCCCGCTGCGGGCCGCCGTACAACGCGCCTGTACATCGCCTCATGAGCCGCACCGTCTATCTCGACAATGCCGCGTCCACTATGCCTTCCCCAGCGGTCCTGCAGGAATGGTCGCGGGTCTCTATGGATGACTGTGTCAACCCGAGCTCACCGCATCGACTCAGTTATGAGTTGCAGCGGCAGTTGACGACCGCCGCTGCCGGGCTGGCGACATTGGTCACCGGCAGAGATGACACCGGGGTGCAGGTGATCTGGACCAGTGGCGGGACGGAAGCGAATAACCTGGCGGTCCTCGGCTTCGCCGGCGCCCGCTCCGGCCCGCTGCGGATTGTCTCGACACGCACGGAACACGCATCGGTGCTGGCGCCGCTCGAACAACTCCAGGGCCAGGGCGCCAAGCTGCAGTTGGCGGATGTCCATGGTTCCGGCCACCTCGACCTCGATCATCTGGCAGCCTGTCTCGATGGCGGCGCCGACCTGGTCAGCATCTGCCACGTTCAGAACGAAACCGGTGCGATCCAGGATCTGACGGCAGTTCGCGAACTGATCGACCGCCACGCACCCGGAGCGTGCCTGCAGGTCGACGCGATGCAGTCGTTCGGCAAGAGCGACATCAATTGGCAAGCCGCCCGCATCGACATGCTCAGCCTGTCCGGCCACAAAATCCACGGACCGGGGGGCCAGGGCGCTTTGATCGTCCGGGACGGTGTCGAGCTGCGACCGATACTGTTCGGGGGCGGTCAGCAGGACAATCTGCGGTCCGGCAGCCTTGACGGTGTCGGCATTCGACTGCTGTGCCTGGCGGCATCTCAGATCATCGCAACGCGCCCGCAGGCGCAGGCCCGCGTTGCGGACCTCAACAAGCGGTTGCGATCGGGCCTGGAAGAACTCACGGCAGCCGTTCGATTCATCTCGTCTGAGGACGGTTCGCCGTACATCCTTTCCTTCACTCTACCCGGATATCAGGGGGCGGTCCTGGCGCGAATGCTCACCGAGCGCGGTATTCACATTGGCACGGGCAGCGCCTGCGCCGCCGAATCGAAAACGCCGAGCCGGGTACTGACCGCAATGGGACTTACCAGCGACGAAGCGTACGGCGCGCTGCGTGTCAGCTTCTGCCCCGAGAACAGCGAGACCGATGTCGATGACCTGCTCGACGCACTCACGGCGGTGCTGGCGGAATATTGACGGGACGAACCACGAGCCTCTGCGCTCATGGTTCGCTGCGTCTGAGCGAAGCGCTCCCAATACGCCGTAAATGACGAGCGTGGAGGCGTCGACCGGCTTGAACTACTCGCCGAGCTCGTCGCAGATGTCCGCAAAAAACTGGAGCGTGTCGCGAATCGCTGTCTGCCAGTAAGCCCAGTCGTGGCCGCCTTCTCTCTCCTCGTAGACATGCTCGATACCGGTTTTTTTAAGTTGCTCGTGGAGGAAACGATTGTTTTCGAGCAACGGATCTTCGGTGCCGCAGTCGAACCGCAGCGGCGGCAGTTGGTCTCGGTTGGCTTTCAGCCAGTGCAGGGGACTCGCTTCGTCGAGGTCGATGTCGCCGAACATCGGAATCGGTTCTTCGAGGAACTTCGGGAATTGCGACAGATCGGTGATGGCCGAATGCGTCGAGATTCCGCTGAACCAATCGGCGTACTTGGCACCGATGCGCATGGCGCCATAGCCACCCATCGCCATACCTGCAATGAATGCCGGACCGCCGCTGTCGATCTCCGGTATCGCTTCACGGATCGCGTACGGCACTTCCTCGACGATCCACTGCTCGTAGTCGGCATCGCTGTGCTTGAGGTAGCCCGTGCTGTCGCCCCACAGCCCGTCGGAAGGCATGGCGATGATCATCGGACAGATTGCCTCCTCATCGATCATTTCCGCCGCAGTCAGATGCACAGCGCCTTGGTAGGCCCATGACCAGTGGCTGCCATAGGCGCCGTGGAGCAGGAGGACCAGAGGCGTGTCCTCATTGATGTCCTCGTCGTCAGGCCGATAGACGCACATGTCGACACGTCGTCCAATGGCTTCGCTTTTGACTGTGACAAATCGTAGTCCGTCGACCTCGAACTCGGGGTCGGACAGCTCCACCGTGCGAAAGTAGGAATCGTCAAATGTGCTCATGCGCGGAACTCCGTGATGTCAGCGATGCGGCGACGGCGCCAGCGGCTGGCCCGCCATTTTGTTTTTCGTGGTTGCCACAGTATACTACCGACATTGTCTCTCGTCTTGTCTAATCACTATTGGTATTTACATGCGTATTTTGGTGTTAAATGGCCCAAACCTTCAATTGCTCGGCAAGCGACAGCCCGATATTTACGGCCACCAGACGCTGGATTCAATCAAGAGCGGGCTCGAGACAATCGCGGGGGAATTGCAGATATCGATCGACTTTCGCCAGAGCAACCACGAGGGGGAACTGGTGGACTGGATCGGTGAGGCAGCGGATGGATTTGACGGGATCGTGATCAACCCGGCAGCCTACACGCACACCAGTGCCGCCTTGCACGATGCCCTGGCCAGCGTAGCCTTGCCGGCGATCGAGGTCCACATCAGCAATATCCACGCACGCGAGGAATTCCGGCATCAGTCCTTCACCGCGTCCGTGTGTACGGGGCAGATCTGTGGCCTCGGAACTGACGGCTACGAGTGGGCGCTGCGGGCGCTGCATAGGCATTTGTCACAATCTGAAACATGAGCGATAGCCATTTGAGGACGAGGACTCGTAATGGATATAAAGGAAATTACCAAGATTGTCGAATTGATGGCCAAGCATGACTTGACCGAAATCGATATCCAGGCGGAGAACAATACGCTGACTATCAAGCGCGAGCGGCCCGGTTCCGACGGCCAGGCACCGACGTTGGTCACGCAGATGGCGCCGATGGTCGCCCCGCTTACCAACCAGGCGCCGGTGGCAGCCGGCAATGCTGTCACAGCTCCACCGGCCGAGAACGAGGACGAAGGCCGCCACACAATTGTCTCGCCGATCGTCGGTACGTTCTATGACGCCCCTTCGCCCGATGCCGACCTCTTCGTTAACGTCGGCGATGAAGTCGTCGCAGACACGGTCGTGTGTATCGTTGAGGCCATGAAGGTGATGAACGAAATCACTGCCAACGTCAGCGGCATCGTCAAGAAGGTACTGGTGGAAAACGGGCATCCCGTCGAGTTCGGTGAGCCACTATTCGTCATCGAGGCATAACACCCGTCTCGGGACGACCGCCATGTTTAATAAGATTCTTATTGCCAATCGCGGTGAAATCGCACTGCGCATCATCCGCGCCTGCAAGGAATTGAATGTCCGCACAGTCGTCGTCTACTCACAGGCGGACGAAGACACACTACCCGTGCAACTCGCGGACGAGCACGTCTGTATCGGTCCCCCCGCCAGTAGCGACAGCTACCTGCGTATCGACCGTATCATCAGTGCGGCCGAGATCTGCGATGTCGATGCCATCCATCCCGGCTACGGGTTCCTGGCCGAAAACGCGCGGTTCGCGGAAATCTGCAACAGTTGCCAGATCAAATTCATCGGTCCCGACGCCGCTTCAATCGCCGCGATCGGCGACAAAGCCATTGCTCGCAGCACCATGAAAGCCGCCGGCGTGCCCGTCACCCCCGGCAGTGACAGCATTGTCGAGGACGAAAAAGCAGCGCTAGCCATTGCCCGCGATCTCGGATACCCTGTCATCATCAAGGCAACAGCCGGCGGCGGCGGCCGCGGTATCCGTGTGGCCCACAACGATGCCAGTCTCGTGCAGAGTTTTCACGCCTGCCGCCAGGAAGCTGAGAATGCCTTCGGCAACAACGGGATTTACATCGAGAAATTCATCGAGAAGATGCGGCACGTCGAAATTCAAATATTGGCCGACGAACACGGCAACGTCGTGCATCTCGGTGAGCGTGACTGCAGCATCCAGCGGCGACGCCAAAAACTCATCGAGGAATCGCCGTCACCGGCGCTCGACGACAAACTGCGCAAAGCCATGGGTAAAGCCGCAATCACGGCGGCGGTAGCTTCGAACTACAAGAACGCCGGTACTGTCGAGTTCATCCTCACCGCGGATAACCAATTCTATTTCATGGAAATGAACACGCGCATCCAGGTCGAGCATCCAGTCACCGAGGAGGTCACCGGCATCGATTTAATCATCGAGCAGATCCGCATTGCCGCCGGCGAGGAACTCGGCTACAGCCAGAACGACATCAAGATGCAGGGGCACGCCATCGAGGTGCGGATCAACGCCGAGGCGCCTGATCGCAATTTCGCGCCCTGTCCCGGAACCGTCACGTTCTATCACCCCCCCGGCGGCGGTGGTGTCCGCATCGATTCGCACGTGTACAGCGGTTATACCATCCCGCCACACTACGACAGCATGATCAGCAAGCTGATCGTCCACGGCCGCGACCGCCAGGAGTGCATCAAGCGTTGCCAGCGCGCCCTGAGCGAGTACCTCATCGAGGGCATCGACACGACAATCCCCTTCGCCCTGCAGATTCTCTACAAAAAAGATTTCATCAACGGCGTCTACGACACCGATTTCGTCGAACAAATGCTCGCCGACGGCGTCTGAGCCGTTACTGCATTTACTGCGAATAAGTGAAACGAGGGACAACATGACCAAACGTAAATCAACACGACAGGAACCTACTGAAATGACTGAAGACACTGGCATCGGCACGATACAAATTTCCGAGAACGTCATCGCCGCCGTCGTCCGGCGCTACTCCTTGTCCGTGCCCGGCGTCGCCCGGCTGGCTGGGCAGAGCTTTGTCGGCGGCCTGGCGGATATGTTCGGTAAACGCATCAATGACAAAAGTATCGTTGTCGAGCTCGCTGATGAACGCGTCAACCTGACCGTGCACATCATCATCAAGTTCGGTGAGCACGTCCCGACGGTCGCCACACACGTCCAGGATATCTGTCGCAAATACGTCGAAGAACTCACCGGCCAAAACGTCGGGCGCATCGACGTTGTCGTAACCAATCTGGCCGGCGCCGACGGCGAGGAAGACGACGAATTCGAAGAAGAGGCGTGAAGCGGATCTTGCCGACCTCTTGATCCGTCATCTTTCTGTGGCTCGGTGGTGTATGCAAATCGAAATTCTATTCGATGCTTACGAGGTTTGGCGTATTTCAGACAGAATTCGCAGCGGTACGGTAATGATCGGGATTCGCCGTACAGAGCCTGGGCACTGCGGAACCAGCACGGAAGAACGTCCACAGGGCCATTAAATGACAGAACAACGCGACATTTACGTTTGCACGCGCTGCGGCAACTGCTGCAAGTGGCCGGGGCAAGTCAAGCTCACCG
>CAJWLW010000296.1 GCA_913042885.1 uncultured Lentisphaeria bacterium
CGGCCTGGCCCGCGGTCATCAGTATCGGCACGATCAGTGCCGGCACCGCGCCCAACATCATTCCCGAGCGTGCGGCCATCAGCGGTACCATCCGGACGCAGATCACGGCTGTGCGCGAGCAGATTCATGAAGAGCTCGAACGCCTGACCCACGGCACTGCGTCAGCTCATGGACTGACCGCGGAGTTTCGGCTGAAGGCGGGCGCACCGCCGGTAATCAACAGTGACCAGGGTGCCAAATGGGCGCACACCGCGGCGACCTCGGTGCTTGGCGAGGCGGGTATCGTGCCCTTGGGCTATGCCAACATGGCGAGCGAAGATTTCGGCTGTTACCTCGAGCGCATGGATGGTTGTTTCATGCGTGTCGGCGCGCGCGAGACCGGCGGTGAATTCATCCCCGGGCACGCGCCGAATTTCTATGCGGCCGACGCCGCTATCTTCGTTGGCGCCGCGGTATTTGCGGAGTCCGCACGTGTAGCCTCTGCCGAACTTGCCGATGCTCTATAAAATTGCCAAGCCGTTCCTGTTTTTGATGGCGCCGGAGACGGCGCACCACTTTGTCTTTGGCACGCTGCGTTTGTTGTTCCTGATACCGGGGATCAAAGCCTACATACGGTCGCGGCATCGTTGCAACGACCTGTCTCTGCGCCGCACGCTTTTCGGCCTCGAATTCCCGAATCCCGTGGGACTCGCGGCGGGTTTCGACAAGAATGCCGAGTTCCTGCACCAGCTCGACGCCTTCGGTTTCGGCTTTGTCGAGATCGGCACGGTCACACCGAAAGCGCAGCCAGGCAATCCGCGGCCACGCCTGTTCCGGCTGCCCTCGGACGACGCGTTGATCAATCGCATGGGCTTCAACAATCACGGCGTTGATGCGGTGGTGCAGCGGTTGCGGTCGCGGCCGTCCGGACTGATCGTCGGGGGCAACATCGGCAGGAACAAAGTGACCCCGAACGACCGGGCGGCGGAAGACTACGAGATCTGCTTCAATGCTTTGTATGACCATGTCGATTTTTTCACGATCAACGTCAGTTCACCCAACACGCCGGGGCTGCGCGAGTTGCAGGGGAAAGAACCGTTGACGGCGCTGCTCAATCGCGTGCAGGCATTGAACCGGCAGAAGCCGGTGCCGAAACCGGTCCTGCTCAAGATTGCACCGGACCTGACTGACACCCAGCTCGATGACATTGTCGAGACTGCGCTGGCTACCAAGCTCGCCGGTTTGATCGCCACGAATACGACGGTATCGAGAGAAAATCTACGGACTCCGCAATCGACGGTTGATGAGATCGGCGACGGTGGTGTCAGCGGTGTTCCGTTGCGTCAGAGGTCGACGGAAGTCATCCGTTATCTGGCGGAACGATTGGCTGGCCGGCTGCCGGTTATTGGTGTCGGCGGCATTCATTCGCCGGCGGACGCAATCGAGAAGTTAGAAGCCGGCGCTGCGTTGGTGCAGGTGTACACTGGCTTCGTCTATAGCGGCGCAGGTCTGGCAAAGTCGATCAACGAGGTACTGGTCGACGGCGCGGGGTGAGGACGGCCGTTCGACAAACAGAACTTTTCAGCGGTGCTCAACCACCATCTTCCAGTGCCGCCACGCGGTCGAGCACCGGCGGGTGGGAGTATTCGAGGAACACTTTGATCGGGTGCGGTGTGAGGTTGGCGTAGTTTTCGCAATACAGCTTTTTGAGCGCCGTCGCCATTGATGCCGTGCTGGTCGTCGCGGCGGCATAGGCATCTGCCTGGAACTCCCAGCGACGGGACAGGCAGTTTCCCGCAATGCCGATGAAAAAGGCCATGGGTGTATAGAGGAATCCGACGAACACCAGACTGGCGTATGTCGACACGTATGTCATGCCGAAGGCGTCAAACAGGTCGGCGTTGCGGATGAACAGTGACATGACCCAGAACGTCAGGCCGGTCGAAACGATCGCCAGCGCCAGCCCTTTCAGAATGTGCCGTTGTTTACAGTGTCCCATCTCATGCGCCACGATTGCCAGCAACTCGGGCACGGTCTGCTGTGTGATCAGGGTGTCGTACAGCACAATTCGGCGGGACTTGCCGATGCCGACGAAAAAGGCGTTCGATTTCGACGAGCGTTTCGAGCCGTCCATGGTGTAGATGTCGCTGATCATGAACTGCTGGGCGGCGGTGTATGTCTCGATGGCGGTGCGCAGCTCGCCTGGCGCCAGCGGCGTGAACTTGTTGAACAGCGGCATGATCAACGTCGGCACGATCGCCATCAGGAGTATCTGCACCAGCACCACGAACAGCCAGCACCAGATCCAGGCGCCGGCGCCGGTTGTTTCGAAGAACCAGACGATCGCCACAAATATCGGCAGCCCTACGATCGCGGAGATTGCAGCACCCTTGACCAGATCGAGGAGGTAGGTCTTGAGCGTGGTACGGTTGAATTCGTAGCGCGACTCGATCCGGAAAGTGGTATAGAGGCGGAAGGGCTCGGCGACAACGAACATAAAGATTACCCAAAGCGCCACAAAGATGATGCCGGTGACGTATTCGCCGGTGTTGCCGACGCGGTGCGCCAGGCGGTCGAACAATTCGAAGCCGCCCGCGACAATAAAGCCGATGGTGACCGCGGTGATGACGGTGTGGCGAATGAGTCCGAGGCGGCGATGTTCGTCCTGATACGCCTGCGAGATGCGGAATTTATCCGCGTCCATGTAATCGCGCATGGCGACGGGCGGCTCGTCCTGCCGGTGCCGGTGCTCCAGTCCTTCAATAAGGAGTTCAATGAGCCAGCCCAGAACGAGGACGATCAGAACGAAGAGGAGATACGGGTTCATGGCGGCAGGGCCTTACTGCCTACTCGGCGACCGTCCCGAGGCGGCGGAATTTTTCGTAGCGTTCGGCCCGGAGCTCGTCGCCAGAGTTGCCGTCGAGCTGTTGCAATTGTTCCAATATTGCTGTCTTGATGGCCGTCGCTGCGGCATCGTAGTCCTGGTTGGCGCCGCCTTGGGGCTCGGGAATGATGCCGTCAATCAGCTCGAGCTCGAGCAGGTCGTGGCTGGTGAGCTTGAGCGCTTCAGCGGCCTTCTCTTTGGCGTTGGCGTCTTTCCACAGGATCGCGGCGCAGCCTTCAGGCGTGATGACGGAGTAATAGGCATTCTCCATCAACAACACACGATTGCCGACCCCGATGCCGAGGGCACCGCCGCTGCCGCCTTCGCCGATGACGATGACGATGACGGGTATAGAGAGGGTGAACATTTCGCGCAGGTTCACGGCGATCGCTTCACCGATGTGTCGCTCTTCGGAATCGATACCGGGAAAAGCGCCCTGGGTATCGATGAGACTGATGACCGGCAGTCCGGCCTTGTCGGCCAGTTTCATCAGACGCATGGCCTTGCGATACCCTTCCGGGAGCATCGAGCCGTGGTGCCGGCGCTGGCGTTCCTCGGGGTTGCGGCCTTTCTGCTGGCCGAGGATCATGACGCGGTGGCCATCGATTCTGGCAAAACCGCCAACCAGCGCCTCGTCGTTGGAGAAATGCCGGTCACCGCTGAGTTCGAGGAAGTCGGTGCAGATGCGCTCGATATAATCGAGGGTGTATGGTCGCTCGATATGGCGCGCCAGCTGGACATGCTGCCATGGTGAAAGGTGCTGGTAGATCTCTTCCTTGGCGACACCGATCTGTTCCTGCAGGCGCTCGAGGCCCTCGGCGACGTCGACATCGTTGAGCCGGCCGAAGCGTTCGAGCTCGTCGACTTTCTGCTCGAGCTCGTAGATAGGGCGTTCGAAATCGAGGACGTGACGTCTCGACATGGAAGGGCTCTTGGTGTTTTCTAAGGTTGGTGCTTAGCCGGAAATCGTACGCTACGCTTTCAGTCTTCGATTACAACCGGGGTGCGGTACGGTACGATCTTGCACAGTTCTTCAACGTCCGCGTTCAGCATACGGACACAGCCCTGGCTGGCGGCGGTTCCGATGGTGTCGGGCGCCGTCGTCCCATGGATGCCGTAGCCCTTCAGCGTTTTCGGCGTTTCGTCGATAGGCTTGAGGCCCATCCAGCGGGTGCCGAGAACATTGTCCGGGTGGCCGGCCGGAATTTTGCCGTAGCCGGGCTTGTCCCATGCCGGGTCGGACTGTTTTACATTGATGTGGAAGGTGCCGACTGGTGTCCGGTTCTGGGCGCCAACGCCGATGTCGTAGGCTTTGATGACCCGGTCGCCGTCCTTGACCAGCAGCAGGAAATCGGCCTTCGACACCCAGATGTTCCAGTCTGCCGTGTAGACGTGCAGGACGTTGCCTGCGTAGATGACATCCTCGGTTTCGTCCATGCCGTTGCCGAGTTGTATGAGTGGGACAGGGGTATTGAATTTGGCGGCGATTTTCGCCAGAGCGTCGCCCCGGACGACCGTGTAATCGACTTTTTCCGGTGTCGGGATATTGGAAAAGAGGATTTGTGTGCTGGCCTCGCTCAGCAATTTCAGCGTATTGCGCCATTGCATCTTATGCTTTTCCGTGTCGATCTGGCCGAGAATGCGCTCGGCCGCGTCACGGGCTTCGACGATGCTGCCGCCGTTGAGGTGGTTGCGGACGATGCGCAACTGTTTCCGGATTGCCTGCACTTCGGGATCGGCCTGTTCAGCGCGCGGGCTTTCTTCGGTTTCCGTTTCTACGACGACGTCATCCGACAACACCCCATCGGGCAAACTGATCTTTGACATTGCCGGCAGACAGCCACGAAAAAGGAAGACGACCCCACCGAGGAAGAGTACGACGATCAGGCCAATGATGACTTTGGCATACCAGTACATGAGCCAAACGCACAAAAGTAATTGGATGAAAGCTGAATCGGGAAAACGTGCCGATGGATGCGCATCATATATACCGGATTTATGCGATTGCAAATAGTTCCGTCGCCTGTACAGACGCTATGCAGGCGTATGCACGTCCGGTTCGGTTGGTGGGGTGTTATGGGCGCCGGATTCTTGCCCCCGAAATAAAGGCCGGCGGGCAAATATACGGAACTGGAACTATCGCGTATGTCACCAGACATAGCCGCAGCGCTACGAATTCGCAGGCTAGGTGAGCAAGCGCCCGGCCGCGTCGCTCGGCCCACTTTTGATCGGTCGATGCACCTTGAGCTTTTCGCCGACAGCGACGCCGGCGTCGTGGACGTGCGGATTGACAGTGCTGCCGACGGTTCGGGTCGAGACGTGCGGGTTGTGCGCCTTGAAGAAGGCGTCCAGGCTCGGGTCACCGGTCCAAACCAGCGCCTTCTCGGTTGCCAGCGCGTGGCGTTCGGCGTCGAGCTTGCTGCGGAAGCCGGCGTAGACGCCGCGCAGAAATGACGCTTTGTCGCGGCGCCCTTTGGCGTTTGGGCGGCTTTCCTTGAACACCTGCCACTCGCGCTCGCCTTGGCGCAGGAGGAAGTAGAAAACGTATTCTGCCATGTCCAGGTTCTGTTCCGTGCCGTACAGTTCGATCTGGCGATTGCCGTCCTGCAGCATTTCGTGTTGGCCGCAGTAAACATGGGCGACGTAATGAACGAAGTAGAAATCACTCACCAGGTTGGCTACCGCCCAGACATGTGCCGGGATGCGCTTGTACATCGATCCGACCTTGCGGAAGCGGTGGGAGCGTGTTGCTGCCGACTCGATCATCCGGACGTTGTAGCGCAGTGCCAGTTCATGTGCTTTGGCCAGGGCCCTTTCCGCTTCGTGATGATTCGTTGACTGCCCGAGTGCAAGCAGTTTTTCGATCTTGCGGCGCATTGAGTCGACGGCTTCCGGCTGGTCGGCCAAACGCATGGTGGCGTCCGGCTCGATGCCGAGCAGTGCGCAGGCACGTTTGAATACCGGTCCGTGATCCGTTTCGCTGCTGGTCACAAAAACTTCATCGACGACCTGGTGCGCCATCTCGTGTTTCAGCACGGCAACAACATCGCTCCAGCAGCCGCGTCGGAATAGCAATCCGGAAAGAATGATCTGGCGTCGGTCGCGGTTCCAATAGCCGAGGGTGCGAGTCAGATGGTCTTCGATCACCAGTCCAGGTGTCTGCAGTGTGGCGAGGGCCGGGGTTGCTTCGCGAATATCCTCGTACTCTTCGATGACGCTGTACAGCCAGCCGCGAGTGATG
>CAJWLW010000297.1 GCA_913042885.1 uncultured Lentisphaeria bacterium
GACATACGTCGCCTCGAGCTGGCGATTGACACTGTTCTTGAAGACCTGCTCGATTTTCGCGGTGGCGACGCCGTCCTTGACGTCGATATTGACGCGCTGATGCTGGATCGCCAGTGCCGGGAGTGATTTGTCCTTGGGCAGCAGGATACCGGTGGCGCGAGTAGTTGTCGGGTAAATAGCAGCGACGAAAACGAGCAGCAGCAGGCGTTTCATGATTTTCCTCCGAAAAATGGCCAATGAGTGTGAATGAATGGCGACCTTCAACATCAGGTAAGACGACAGCAGGAGGTATTTCTTAGTGAACGAAAAGAAAATTTAACGCAAACGCCCGGCCACCAGAAATTGATCCTTCCGGATTGTTCCGTGAGAGGCGCCCGGTTTGGCAATAGTAAAAGGACCGGGTCGTGGGAATTCAGCACCAGTCGGCGACGCCGAAGCGGCCCATTAGTCGCTGGAACATCGACCTGGCGTCGTCGGTGGCGGCAAGGAGGTATTCGTCGATCTCGGTGACGATTTCGGTGGCGGAGTTGTAACGGGTTACCGGGTTTTTCTTCAGCATCTTAGCCAAAATCTGCTGGAGTTTCCGAGGGAAATTCGCGTCGACCTTGCAGGGGTCTTTTGGTTTCCCGAACTGAATAGCCTTGGCCAGGTCGCGGATGTTGTCGCCCTGGAAGGGTTTTTGGCCGAGCAGGAATTCATAGGCAACGATGCCGAGCGAGAAGATATCGGAACGCTCATCGACCTTGGCGGAGATAAAGGCTTCGGGCGACATATACGTTGGTGTGCCGATGATGTTGGCGGTCATGGTCAGGTCTGAATCAGGCAGATGGGCGATGCCAAAGTCGGTGAGCTTCACGGTCATCGCCTGGTCGACCATGATATTGGCCGGCTTGATGTCGCGATGACAGATTTTGCGCTCATGAATGGCGCTGAGTGCATCTGCGATCTGCCGCAGGATGAGGGCTTTCTGCACGGTGGTGAATTCGTCTTTGTCGATAATGTATTCCTTGAGCGACTTGCCGCGGGCATACTCCATGGATATAAACGGGATTTTTTCGCTCTCACAGACCCCGTATTCGACGATCGAGACGATATTCGGGTGCATTACCGCCGACACCGCCTTCGCTTCGTTCATGAAGCGCTTGAGGCAAAGATCCCGGTCCTTTTCAACCATGGTACCGGTTTTGAGGATCTTGACTGCGAGCTTTTCACCGGGGTGCTGTTTTTCGTTACCGTGCACGAGGTAGACCGTGCCCATGTTGCCTTCGCCGAGGACGCGGATGATTTCGTAGCCGGCAATCTGGCGGTTGTCGGCATGACTCATGCACGCCGTACGGTCGACCACGGTGGCGCTGAGCAGGGCGTTTTCTATTTTCTCGAGCAAGTCATTGATGACGAACGGTTTCATGACGTACTCGAAGGCGCCGTGCTTCATGCAGTCGACGGCGCTCTTCACCGAGCCCCGGCCAGTAAGCATGATCACGGGGACGTCGCTGTGCGCTTTGATCTCTGCCAGCAGCTCCAGGCCGGACTTGTTCGGCATGGCAATGTCGGAGATTACCAGATCAATATTATCGGTATCCAGAATTTTAAGGGCTTCATTGCCGTCGTCGGTATCGATGACATCGTAGCTGTTCTTCGTCAGCAGCCGTGACACCAACCTGCGAATACTGGCTTCGTCGTCGACGACGAGGACGCGTTTGTTTTCGAGCCCTTCATTTGTCATCAGGAATATCCTGGGCCGGTTACAGGGATTGATGGCGGAAGGAAAAGGAGGCTGCCATGTCCGGACAGCCCACTCGCTGCAAACCTACAGCGTTTCAGCAGGTATGTGAACTGATTCCGAAGCATCTTGTGGCAATTACAAGCATTCTATCAGTGCTGTGGTATGGTGGGCGAACCCTACAATTCTGGCTTGCACATATTTTTACTGCGGCTCCCGCTCTTATATTACAAGGCCTGAGGTTCGCAAATCATGGTTCTGGGATGACTGGGCAATATGGCAACCATTCCGAAAAATGAAATTCAAGGACGCATCGCCGCGTTGCAATCGCGCATGACGAACTGCGAGACACCGCTGGATGGTGTCATCATCGTGCAATATACAGACCTGTACTACTTCGCCGGTACTGTGCAGACCGCGCATTTGCTGGTCCCGACGAGCGGCGAGCCGCGGCTGCTGGTTCGAAAAGTACTCGAACGCGCACAGGCCGACTCGCCGCTGGCGGATATCCAAGGTCTGAGCAGCATGCGCCAGCTACAGGAGCATGTCGAAGAATTGTGCGGACCGGCGCCGTGGCGTCTCGGAATGGAGCTCGATGTGCTGCCGGCCGCCTCGCTGACGTTTTACGAGAAGCTGCTGGAATCCGCAAGTTTCACAGACGCATCGCCGGCAATTATGGATTTGCGGTCGGTGAAGAGCGATTGGGAGCTCGATCAGATTCGCGACGCCGCGGTGCTGAATGACGCGGTCTACAAGGAGCTGCCGCAGGTTCTGAAGCCGGGCATGTCAACCATCGATCTGCAGGCCACTCTGGACGCGTTCATGTACCGCGCCGGCGGCCTGGGCCTGACACGCTTCCGCGGACTCAATCTGGAATGCAGTCCCGGCGTCATTGTCTCCGGCCCAAACGGCGCGATCCCGGGACATTCTCAGTTTCCGATTGGCGGCAAAGGACCGCACCCGGCTTATCCACAGGGCGGTGACCGCGATCCAATCGTCGCAGACACACCGATCATTTGCGATTACCTGAGCAACACGACAGGGTATTTCTGTGATCAGACTCGCATGGCCGTGCTCGGGGAGATGCCGCAAGAGGCATTGCGCATACTCGACGGTACCGGGCAGGTGCTGCGTCACATTGAGTCGCTGCTGAAGCCCGGGGCCGTACCGGAGGCGGTTTATGAGTCGGCCGTCGCGGCGGCGGCCGATGCCGGTATCGCCGAAGGGTTCATGGGGCCGCCCGGCTACGACGTCGGCTTCGTCGGTCACGGCGTCGGGCTGGAGGTGAATGAGTATCCGATTCTGGCGCCGCGCATGCGCCAGCCCCTGGTAGCCGGTAATGTCCTTGCGGTCGAGCCCAAAGTGACGCATCCGCAATACGGCGTCGTCGGGCTGGAGAACACCTACGTCGTCACCGACTCGGGACCGCAGCGGCTTTCGGCAGCGCCGGAAGATATCATCGCGGTCGCGGCGTAGGCCGGTCCAGGTTACTCCTTGAGGCCCGGCATCGGGGTGGGCGGGGACTCGAAGTCGAGCGGTTCCGCCAAGTCGGTAAAGCCCCAGCGTCGGGTGAATGGCCAGTACACGAAGTCCGCGCGGCCGACGATGTTGCGTCGCGGCACGGGTCCCCAGAACCTGCTGTCGAGACTATTCTCGCTATTGTCACCCATCAGCCAGTACTCGTCGGCATCCAGCGTGACTTCATTCGATTCTGACGACAGGGATCCGGCGTAGGAGTAGCCGCGGTAGTCACCTTTGAATGAGTAGATGCGGTCGAAGGCAGGATCAAAGCTGCTATCGGCGACAACCTCCTTGTCGCTGCCGGCTTCGGTGACGTACAGTCGGCGGTCGCGAATGCGCAGGGTGTCGCCGGGTACACCGACCAGTCGTTTGATGTAGAAGCGTCCGCGCAACGCTCTCCCTTCATACGAGAGGTCGTCGGTGGTAAAAACCGTGATGTCACCACGTTTCGGCTCGGTGAAATTGTAGACGGTGCGGTTGACGAACAGGTGATCTCCGAGCTCGAGATAGCCACGGGCCAGGGTCTCGCCCGATTTGAAATTCAAATAGTCCTCCGGGTAATGCTCGATGCGGTAGGTAGCCAGGTATTTGCCGACAATGTCGCGAGTGCCCGGCAGCGTATAGTTTGTATTGGAATGACGCCACACGGTGTACGGGAAGAAAATCAGCATGTTCTTCTGGATAGCGCGGTCATTCACCATGCCTCTTTTGGGATCGTGCCAGACGCGCGCCGACTCTGAGACGGTCGCGTCGACATAGCGGCGGGAGCCGTTGGTGTAGTGCAGAATCTTTTCCCACCATGACACGCCGACCTCATCGAGCGCCGCAAAATGGATGCCGCTGAGAGTCGGCTGCATACTACCGGTCGGAATCTTGAACGGTTGCAGGAACAGCGCCCGAATACCCATGACAACCCCGATGACAACGACCAGCAATTCAAGAATTTCCTTGCTGCGCCGGTACTTGTGCTTCGGGACCGTCTGTTTGATGCGTTTCACCGCGGTTTCCAGAAACGCGTTTGATTTCTTCACATCCAACGGTTTGTCGAGATGCTGCCGGGCTTCTTCGTTGAGCGCTGTGAGGGTCTCCTGTTGTTTCGCAGTCAAGCGGTCCCGGTCCCAACGGATTCTGTAGAGGGTCTGCGAAACGACCATCTTGAGGCTGCGGCGCTGCCGGTGCCGGCGGCTCGACAGAAATTCCTGGTAGATATAGTGTCCCGGCCAGACGACGAAAAGCAGGATATCGAATATGATGGCCGGCAATGAATACATCAGTCGGTATTGGTTTTTAGAATTTTGATGAAGGCGTCCTGGGGAATGTTGACCTTACCGACTTGCTTCATGCGCTTCTTACCTTCTTTCTGTTTCTCCAACAACTTGCGTTTGCGCGTGATATCCCCGCCGTAGCATTTTGCCGTGACGTCTTTGCGCAGGGCACGCACCGTCTCACGTGCCACAACTTTGCTGCCGACAACAGCCTGGATCGCTATCTGGAACAGGTGCCGCGGAACGACTTCCTTCAGTCGTTCCGCCATCTGCCGGCCACGGCTCTCGGCGCGGTCGCGGTGCACGATGGTGGCGAACGCATCGACCGGCTCCTTGTTGACCAGCATTTCAAGCTTGACCATCGGACCAGTGCGGTATATGCCAGACTCATAATCCATACTGCCATAGCCGCGGGTAATCGACTTCAACCTGTCGTGGAAATCGATGACGATCTCGTGCAACGGCAGTTCCGCCTGCAGCATGACGTGTTGCTGGTCGACGGTGGTAGTGTTCAGGCAGCGACCGCGCCGCTCGAGTATAAGATTCATGATGACCCCGATGTAGTCCGATGGGGATATGATGCTGGCGTTCACCATCGGCTCCTCGATACGCTCGATTTCGTTCGGGTCCGGCAGAAAAACCGGGTTATCGACGGGCTTCATTTCGCCGTTCTTCAAGTGGACATGATAGATGACACTGGGGTACGTGGCAATAATATCCATGTCATACTCACGCCGCAGCCGTTCCTGGACGATCTCCATATGCAGGAGCCCGAGGAAGCCGCAGCGGAAACCGAAACCCAGGGCTGCAGAAGTTTCCGCCTGATAGACGAAGGCGGAGTCGTTTAGTCGCAGTTTCGACAGGCTGTACTTGAGGTTCTCGTAGTCCGCCGTCTCGATCGGGTAAATGCCACTGTACACCATGGGCTGCATTTCCTGAAAACCCGGCAGTGGTTCCTCGCAAGCGTTGACCTGCGACGTGATGGTGTCGCCAATCTTCGAGTCGTCCGGTGTCTTGATGTTGGCGATGACGTAGCCGACGGCGCCGGCGAACAGTTCGTCGGTTGCCTTCATTTTCGGTGTGAAAACCCCGACTTCCTTGATGTCGGACATCTGACCGGTAGCAAAGAACTGGATACGGGCACCGCGTTTCAGGCTGCCGGAGACGACGCGCACGAGATTCACGACGCCGCGAAAGGCGTCGTAAGCGGAATCAAAAATCAGGGCGCGCACGATGTCGTCAACGATCTCAGGCGGCGGTATACGCTGGATGATTGCTTCGAGGACCTCCTCGATGCCTCTGCCGTCCTTGGCGCTGGCCAGGATCGCTTCCTCGTGGGGGATCGTCAGGATTTCCTCGAGCTGCTCATAGCACATCTCGATATCAGCGGCAGGCAGGTCGATCTTGTTGATGATCGGGACGATCGTCAGGTTCTGCCGCATCGCCAGGTTGACGTTGGCAACGGTTTGTGCCTGTACGCCCTGGGTTGCGTCCAGGAGCATCAGCGCGCCTTCGCAGGCGGCAAGACTGCGGCTTACTTCGTAGCTGAAG
>CAJWLW010000298.1 GCA_913042885.1 uncultured Lentisphaeria bacterium
CAGAACTGTTCGACTTCCGCCGTCCGTCTGGTCGGCAGCAGCCAGGCAAATCTCTACGCCTCCATTTCCTCCGGCATCTCGGCGTTGTGGGGCCCGCTGCATGGCGGTGCCAATCAGGCAGTGATGAAGATGCTCTCGCAGATCCACGAAGACGGCGGCAACACGCAGAAGTATATCGACATGGCCAAAGACAAAAGCAACAAATACCGCCTGTCTGGGTTCGGCCACCGCGTCTACAAGAACCATGACCCGCGCGCTCAGGTCATCAAGAAATACTGCACCAACACGCTCGAGAGGGGCGCGGAAAAAGATCCGCTGCTGGGGATTGCCCTCAAGCTCGAGGAGCAGGTACTGCAGGACGACTACTTCATCGAACGCAAGCTCTTCCCGAATGTCGACTTCTACAGCGGCATCATCTACAAGGCGCTCGGCTTCCCGACCAACATGTTCACCGTACTTTTCGCCATCGGTCGCATGCCCGGCTGGATCGCCCAGTGGAAAGAAATGACGAATGCTTCGGATGCCAAGATCGGGCGGCCCCGCCAGATCTATACCGGTGCCCAAAACCGCGACTACGTGCCGATCGACCAGCGTATATGACGTTTCGCGGACGCAGTCCGAGGACACTATTGTGGCGCCTCGAAAAATAACCATCGCGGAACTGCACCGTCTCCATCGTGAGGCCCAGCCGATTGTCGCGCTGTCGCTGTACGACGCCGTGACTGCTGGGTTCGCCGACGACGCCGGCACCCATATTATTCTCATCGGCGATTCGGTTGGCATGACGATGCTCGGCTATGCCGACACCATTCGCGTCACCCTCGAGCAGAGCCTGCATCATACCGCCGCGGTTGCCCGCGGCACGAAACACGCGATGGTCGTCGGCGACATGCCGTTTCTGACTTACAACGTCGATGTTGCCGAAGCAATGCACAACGCCGGGCGTTATATGCAGGAAGCCGGAGCCGAGGCTGTCAAAGTCGAAGGCGGCCGCAATATCGCCCCAACAGTCGCCCGCATGGTCGAGGCAGGTGTTCCCGTAATGGGACACATCGGTCTACTGCCCCAGCGTGTCAAGGTCCAGGGGCGATATCGTGTCCACGGCCGTCAAGCCGAGGAGGCGCAGTCACTGATGGCGGATGCTACGGCACTGGTCGAGGCTGGCGCCTTTTCCATAGTGCTCGAAGGCATGCCCGCCGAGCTGGCGAAACAGATTACCGAGTCTGTGCCCGTGCCAACCATTGGTATCGGCGCCGGCGTCCATTGCAGCGGACAGATCCAGGTCAGTCACGATCTGCTCGGCCTGCTCGAAGCCTACCTGCCGAAACACGCCCGGCGCTACGCCGAGCTCGCCTCGGAAATACGCGACGCCTTTGCGGCTTATGCCAAAGACGTCGCCAACCACGACTTTCCAGGCTCGGACGAATCGACCTGATCTCGATCGTGGACATGCTCCGTGCAGATCCTCCGGCACACCTTTGACCACCGCTTCAGCATATTCCGTACGCCACGATTATGTACCGCTATTTACCAGCGACGATAGAAACGACAGCCGCTTGGTTATATGACCCGGAAGCCTGCTAAAGAGGGCTTGGGCCGCCTGTCGCCTACCTTCTTTGCTTTGGCCCCTTTATCTTCCTATTATCGCCACCATCATTTTCTTGTGGCCCGCCTTGCGGGTTCGTTTCGCCTGACTTCCCCTCCGCATGCTGCTTGGACGGCCGGCAGCCAGTATCGATTCTGGAACGAAATCTGCGGATTCGAACCTCATGAATTTCCTCCAGTTAACCGGAAACTAATTGTCATGAGAGTAGAAAATGCCACGGATTCTCATAGTTGAAGATGATACACTGCTCGTGGAGAGCCTCCGCGACATGGTGAACCGAGCCGGATTCCAAGTCGCAGAGGCTGTCGACAGCGGTGAAGCCGCCCTCGCGTTCGTCGAGCATTCCGTGCCGGATGTCGCCATCCTTGACATTGATCTGGCCGGCCAGATCGATGGTGTGGAAACTGCTGAGCTACTTGCCGAATTCAACATTCCCATCGTTTATCTGACCGGTACTACCGATGATCACACGCTCCGCCGCGTAGTTCAGACCGAGGCGAGCGGATTCGTCAGCAAGCCGTTCGATTTTGCTCAACTGCGAATGGCCATTGAAATCGCTTTACAATGCAGCGCGCGGGAACAGTCGGCTGCCATACAGCAGGAAGCTCTGTCCCAGATCATCAACGAAGTCAATCATGCCATTATCATGACCGACAGCCACGGCTACATCACGTATCTGAACCGCCACGCCGCAAAGCTTACCGGTTGCCCGGCGCCGGCAGCACTGCACAGGCATATCAACGACGTTTTGCAGGCGGTAGACACCGGAATTTTACCGGAATTCCCGGTGGCCGATGTACTCGAAAAACGGACACCGCTGGATCTGGATAATCTACAGGTGCGCAATGCAAAGACCGGTGATGTCGTCACGCTCACTGCCGGAAGCGCCGCCGTCCCCATTGGCGACCGGCATCACCGCCACGCCGCGGCTCTTATCCTGCGCTCTGATGCCGACGAAACCCTGTACATCAGCGAAACAGTGCGCCTCGGCGATTACCTGCGCAACGTCGTGGGCGGATTGCTTCGTGCGTATTGCAAAGAGGACCAGATCGCCATCACCGTCCATGCCGGTGACCTGGAATTAGATATCTCACTGGCCTTTCCCTCCGGCATGATTGTCAATGTACTGGTTGCCGATGCGATCGCCCATGCCAAACCAGAACTAAACGGCGAGATCAAAGTCGATTTCAACATCCGCAATGACCACATGGGCGAACTCTCAATTAACGACGGTGGCGTCGGCCTGCATCCGACCGAACCGCGGGCCTATTCCGAAGCATTGCCCCTGGTGCAGCAGATGGTTGAGGAGATTGGCGCGAGCCTATCGGTTCGACATGATGCCGCGACAATATTCGAAATTACCTTTCCCTTGGCGGCAACGGCGACCGTGTAGCCAACCGACCGCCGAACGCAAAAGTTCGGGTCTTCGCCCGAAAAGTCGTGACGACAGCCCTCCATACGTGTATTTTCCGGCATGTCAGACGATATCTCCAACGCACTCGAAGGCTTGCCGCCCTTATTTGTCGAGATCGTGCAGAAGTACATGTACGTCATGTCCCCGGAAGGGTGCGGTGGCCTGCGCATGTTTCACGGCACCGAACTGGTGCCATTCTGGGAGGCTGTTAGCCAGGGCTACAGCAATGACGAGCCACCCTACTGGGGCTGGGCATGGCCGGGAAGTATTGCCCTGAGCCGGTACCTGGTCGATCATCCCGAGGCAGTTCATGGCCGCCGGGTGCTCGATCTCGGTGCTGGCAACGCGCTCACGACACTGGCTGCAAAACAGGCCGGTGCCGCCCACTGCATCGCCAATGACATCGATCCGGTAGCAATGTACATGGCTGCAGCGAATCAGCGGTTGAACGACCTGGACATCGAACTGCTCAAACAGAATCTGCTCGTCAAAGATCCGGAGGCCATTGAGTGCGACGTCATTTTGATCGGCGACATGTTCTACGAGCGCCAACTGGCAGGCGCCTTGACGCCGTGGCTCCACCGCGCCTGCGACCTTGGTCGTATCGTCCTGATTGGCGAACCCGGACGTAACTACCCGCCGAAAGAACGCACCCAGGAATTGGCGACCTACTCGCTTCAGGTCTCGCTGGAACTCGAAAACACGCCGACGCGTATCACGCGTGTGCTGAAGATGAGCTGAAACCGTGGCGCTTTCAGCAGGATAAAAAAATACTGTTCAGCGGCATGCCAAAAGTTTCGCCCCTCACGGGTTCCGAATATCGACATGTCGGCCGCTTTCGCCGGCCAAAAGTTTCGGAAACACATCGCAAAGCATGCGGGCACCAGTCGGTATATCCGGCATACGCTCCGTGCCGCGGGCGCTCCGCAACTGGTTGACGGTCGGATATTTTTTCGCGTCGACAGCCTCGCAAAGGTATTCCTGCATTGCGGTATCGACGATACCCGGGGCCAGCGACGTAATATGCGTGTCGGGATGCTCGGCAGCATAGACGCGGGTCAGCATGTCGAGCGCCGCCTTGGATATTGAGTAACCGCCCCACCCCGCCATGGCATGTACTGCTGCGCCGGATGACATGGTCACCACCTGGGTGACCGTTGCCAGGTTCGCAAAAAGCCAGTCAAGGATTGCCTTGTTCGACCAGACATTGATCTGCATGATCGAAGTCAGATTCTCGATCGTGTCCACATCGAGGTGTTGCATGCTGCCGAAGACGGCGGCATTGAGCACCACCAGATCGAGCGCCCCGACATCTCCGAGCAATTGGCTGAGGCACCCGGGAATTTCATCGCGTTGCGCCAGATCACAGGACACGTGAGAAAATTCACCCGCCCGAAATTGGTCGGGAACACGCCGACTAAGGCCGTAAACACGCCAACCATCAGCCAGTAGGCAGTCGGTCAGGCCAGCCCCGATACCCGTACTGACACCTGTAATAAAAGCATGTTTAATTTTTACCCCCCCCGATCGAACCTGGTTATCTGATGCAGAGCAGACCCAGAGAGTTTTTCGGATCTGTTGGAACTCACACCTTGCAGCAACACAATCGACAATTGAATTAGCCACACGACTGCCTACACTATACCCCGTTGCAATACGGCTCCAATTTGTCCTGTCAGGCCTTTCATGTTTTCGATTGTTCAATTTTCTGCATATAGACCTGGCCGGCACATAACAGGTTACGCAAACACGGGAAGGACGTCGCGATGAGTACAAAAGAGTGTTCCATGATTGATGTCGCTCCAACCGTCTGTGCTGCCTTGCAGTTACCTGCCCCCAGGCAAGCCAAAGGCGCTTCCATTCCAGAGGTAGTCACTGATCTCGCCGACGTGGACAGAGTAGCGGTTTTGGCCCTTGATGCTCTGGGAATGTTTGCCTGGAATCTTTGGAAAGCCGAGATGCCGTATCTGAGTTCGCTGCGTGCTCGAAACAGCATCACGCTTCGTTCTGTCATGCCTTCCATAACACCGGTGAACTTTGCGACAATGGTGACGGGAACCGATCTGGCCGGGCACGGAATACAGGCCAAAGAAGATGACTTTGCTTGCGAAACGATTTTTGATGTCGTGCGAGAAGCCAAGGGCAAAAGCGCTGGGGTGGGGTTGGATGGCTACACCGGGTGTAAACTGTTGGGACGATGTGCCGATATTCTGGGTAACGCCGGCAATCTGTCAGATGATGCGGTGGCAGATACGGTCATCGAGATTGCCGACAGTGCACGACCGGAATTTCTGATCGCCCAGTTCGGCAAAGTGGATGATGTTTTTCATCAGCATGGTCCATCAAATCCATTGGTCGTCCCCATGTTGAAAGGGACCGATACACGCTTGGTGAGATTGGTTGAGCATCTCAAGCCGCTGGGGTATGGCATTGTGATACTGGCGGATCATGGACAGCACGACGTGACCGAATTCGCTGATGAAGGAATCCTCGGGATCCACGGGACCGACAGTCCCGAAGATTGCCTGGTACCATGCACGTGGCTATGAGACCAATGGTCAGTCAAGTAATGCCGGAGGGAGGCAGTGTGACAGAATCACGGTGCGTAATCAGTCGCCGCGCAGATCGATTTCGACGGACTCAGCGCAGTAAATCCAATAGCTCACGCCCGGTTGCAGCTCGGTGGCCGGCGACACTGCTTCCATAGCGCCCGTCGTGCGGCTCAACTCCCATATGACTTGGGCCCCAGCCTCCAGCAGACTCGCGGCAGTCACCACGTGCACCGGCGACAGCACCTGCCAGCCTGCCACCGCCTGAACGATCCCGTCGGGCTCGACGCCGGACACTGCGATGGCTCGCTCCTCCGCGCCGTAAACGAAATAGCCGGCTTCCGGCACCGCCGGGTCATCTGCCGTGACAAGGATAAAACGGGCTTCGTACGGATCCCATCTCCAGGTTGGTTCAGCAAGCTCTCCATCGACGCCGACATCGAAGACCTCGCCCATAGTC
>CAJWLW010000299.1 GCA_913042885.1 uncultured Lentisphaeria bacterium
GCGGCCGCGCCCAGAGCGGTGCAACAGAGCCCGTCGAAAAAGCGTCATAATCGCCCCCTCCCCCCAGTCCCCCGTCCTGCCGCTCAGAGTACGAATCGACCTTGTTCAACTAACAGTCTTATATTCAGTAGGTTATGTCTGTCTATATCCGCTGATGCAATGGGGGACCGCAAGCACTGGCTGATTCTTGACACCCGAGCGTTTGACTATTGATCAAATATGCATAAAGTAATCACGCATAGACGCAGAGGGATTGCCTCGGCGGTCTATATCAACACAGGGCGTTGCCCTTTACATATAAATCTAGTTGAAAATCATCCGATGACCAACTGGACCAACGACAAGCTGACCATGTATCCTATGCTGGGTATTTTGACCGATCATATACGCCAACTACCACCCCACAACTCTCGACAGCGCCGGATGGACGTCGCGGCCGGACTTTTTGCGGACTTTGCAACCTGTTCTATGCCAAGATTTTACCATGCATAATGCGTCGAGAAATGGGACACTTGAGCGCATGATAATGCGGAACAGACAACTAGCCAGGTATCCTGTCGGACCTGCACGACACCGGATAGTATCTGCCCGCACCGGCTGATCCCGGCCGATTGATATACCCGCTGTTTGCGGGACGTTACATGTGATGTTGTCGTTCGTCCGGCAGTCATCGGTGTTGAAGGATAACACCGACATGTTGTTCGAAGACACACCTGCTTCGGCAGCCCCATTGCCGCTAGCCAATGCCCCGCTGGCGGTGCGCCTGCGTCCGACCACTTTCGACGAGTACGTCGGTCAGGATCACATCATTGGCAGCGGCCGCCAGTTGCGTCGCGCCATCGAAGCGGACCGCTTCACTTCGATCATCCTCTATGGGCCTCCCGGCGTCGGCAAGACGACTCTTGCCGAGCTCATCGCGACCGTCACAGAAGCGCAATTCGACCGGCTTTCGGCAGTCACCGCGACCGTGAAGGATGCGCGTGCCAGTATCGATCAGGCACATTACCGCCAGCAGGTTCAGGATCGTCGCACGGTTCTGTTTCTAGACGAGATCCATCGCTTCAACAAGGCACAGCAGGATGTGCTGCTGCCGGCGGTGGAGGATGGCACAATCCGATTGATCGGGGCGACGACCGAGAACCCCTTCTTCTACATCGTCGGCCCGCTGGTTTCGCGCGCCCAGGTTTTTCAGTTGCGGGCACTGGCGCCGTCCAACATTGCCAGCCTGCTGATGCGCGCCTGCGACGATGACCGCGCCTTTCCGGATCGTCGCATCGAGATCGACGACGATGCTCTGGACTTCTGGTGCCAGGCCTGCGAAGGCGATGCACGGCGCGCGTTGACGGCCTTCGAGATCGCTGTGCTGACGACTGAACCCGACTCGCAATCGGGCATCATATCAATTGACTGCGAGGCGGCCCAGGAGTCGCTGCAACAGAAGGCGGTGACCTACGGCGACGACGGGCATTACGATACGATCAGTGCGTTTATCAAGAGCATGCGCGGCAGCGACCCGGATGCTGCGGTGTACTGGCTGGCGAAAATGCTCGAGGCAGGAGAAGATCCAGTTTTCATTGCCCGGCGCATCGTCATTTTCGCATCGGAAGACGTTGGCAATGCCGATCCGCGGGCGATCAACGTTGCGGTCAGCGCAATGCAGGCAGTACACATGATCGGCATGCCGGAGGCCCGTATCATTTTGTCACAGGCCTGCATCTACTGTGCAACGGCGCCGAAGAGCAACGCAGCCTACGTTGCGGTCGACAAGGCAATCGCGGATGTACGGGAGAATCGCGTGCAGCCGGTGCCGGAGTATTTGCGTGACGCCCACTACAAAGGCGCCAAATCCCTGGGCCATGGCCAGGACTACGACTATCCGCACGACGCCCCGGAGGCGCTTGCCGACCAGACCTACCTGACGGTGGGGGCGACTTACTATGAACCGGTGAATCGCGGCTATGAACAGCGAATTCGTGAACGCCTGGACTACTGGGCATCACTGAAAGATCAAAGGAAAGAGAACGAAATTGACGAAGGACAAACAAACTTGGCGTCGTGAGATGACGGCACGGCTGCAGGAAGTGCCCGCTACGACGCGCGACAGCGCAAGCGAAGCAACCTGCCGGCGCCTGACGGCGATGCGAGAGGTGCAGCGTGGACCGCTGGCGGCCTATGCCGCGACGGCTATGGAGATCGCCCTGGAAGCAGTGTTCGCGGCTGCCTGGCGCCGCGGGCAGGCCGTGTATCTGCCACGCTGGCATAGGGAGCATCGATCTTACGAAATGGTCAGCGTCGCCGCGGAGACAAAGCTGCGAACCGGGCGGATGGGTATTGCCGAACCGCCGGCAGGGCTCGGTGCTATCGATGAGGCAACGCGTCGCCGCGAGCTGGTATGGCTGGTGCCCGGGCTGGCTTTTGATCGGAGCGGAACGCGACTGGGGCACGGCGGCGGTCACTATGACCGGCTACTGCGGGGCGTCACCGGTTTGCGCATCGCGATTGCCTACGACTGGCAGATCGTGACCGAATTGCCGCGACAGGCACACGATGTGCCGGTGTCCCGGGTGGTCACGGACACGCAGGTTATTGAATTTGGGAGTGCTTGAGTTGATCGAAAAACTGAACAAAGAAGGTGCATGATGCCAGACGGAGCTATTCCAGCCATAGTCGCTGTTGCCGGTATAATCATCGGTTACATCGTTTGCAACATACTGAACCGGAAGTCGGGCAAGGCCGCCAATGTGTTGGCCGACAACCTAAAGAAGCAAGCTGATCGCGAAGCTACGCGCATCCTCAAGGAGGCGGAGGTCGCTGCCAAGGACGAGCGTATCAAGATTCGCGAGGAATTCGAGAAATCGACGAAGGAGACCCGTCTCGAATTGTCCCGGTCCGAGAACCAGTTGAAAGACCAGGAGGTCGATATCGACCGCAAGATGGACCTCATGCAGATGCGCGGCGAAACCGTCGACAAGCGCGAGCTTGCCTGTCTCGACCATGAGAAGAAAGTGCAGCGGAAATCGGCGACCCTCGACGAGATGATCAAGAAGGAAGTGATCCAGCTCGAAGCAATCGGCGCCACGACTCGCGACCAGGCGCGTGTGCAGCTCATGCAGCGGCTGGAGAAAGAGTTGATAACCGAGCGCGCCACCATGATTCGCCGATACTCGGAGGAAGTCAAACGCACCTGTGACGAGGAATCGCAGAAACTACTGATCCAGGCGATGCAGCGATACGCCGGTGAGTGCGCGTACGACCGCACGACTGCAACTATCCCGTTGCCGTCGGACGAGATGAAGGGCCGCATCATCGGGCGCGAGGGCCGCAACATCCGTGTGTTCGAGGCGGCGACCGGGGTCAATGTTCTGATCGACGATACGCCGTCTGCGGTGGTCATTACCTGTTTCGATCCGGTGCGGCGTGAAGTGGCGCGGCTGTCTCTGGAGCGGCTTGTCGAGGACGGCCGCATCCACCCGACGCGGGTCGAGGAGGTGGTCGAGAAAGCCAGGGAGGACATCAACAAAGAGGTCATCAAGGCCGGCGAAGACGCGTTGCACGCAGCCAAGGTTGCGGATGTGGAGCATCAGGTTGTCGAAGTCCTTGGGCGCCTGCGTTTCCGCTACAGTTATTCGCAGAACGTTCTGCAGCATTCGATCGAAGTGGCGGCGCTGATGGCGATGATTGCCGCGGAACTGGACCTCGACGTCGAGAAGGCCAAGCGCATGGGGCTGTTCCACGACATCGGTAAAGCTCTCGATCATGACATCGAGGGTTCGCACGCGTTGATCGGCATGGAGTTCCTCAAGCGTGCCAACGAGGATAAGGACGTCCTCAACGGCGTGGGTTGTCACCACGACGAGATTCCGGCAGAATCGTCACTGGCGAGTCTGGTCAGCGTCTGTGACGCGCTCAGTGCCAGCCGTCCGGGGGCGCGCTCCGAGACCACAGAGTTCTACATCAAGCGGCTGGAGCAGCTCGAGGAGATCGGCAACAGCTACGAGGGTGTTGACGCCTGCTACGCGGTCCAGGCCGGCCGCGAGATCCGTGTCATTGTCGAGCCGGAGAAGGTCAACGAGCTCGAAGCCACCGTCATGTCCCGCGACTTGGCGCAGCGTATCGAATCGGAAATGCAATATCCCGGCCAGATCAAAGTGTGTGTTGTCCGTGAGACCCGTGCCGTGGAATATGCCAAGTGAATCAACCGGCCTAAGCCGTTGCCGGCTGACAGCGGCGGCGGTTCTGGCGGTCTTCACAGTCGCCGCTGCAGTTGCGGACTCCGCAACGTTCGCCAACAATGTGCGCACGCAGATGGCGGCGGTCCTCTACCTTGCCGGTGCAATCGAACCGGCGACGGAAAAGGAGGATCGCGAGTCGCGCCGGGAGCAGCGGCAGCGGCACAAGGAACTGGCGGCCTGGTTCGACAGCAAGAACCGTGATATCAGCCTCAGGAACTGCACGTCCGAGCAGGATAAGGCAAACTACGGCATCTTCCGCACAGCGATGGCGAACAAGGAATTTCTGGCACTGAAATTCAAGCGCCGGCGCCGCTTCACCCGCAAGATCAATGATCATTTTGCGGCGTTTGAAACGCACTTCGACGACGCTCTGTCTGCACTCGTGACACCTTCAGCAACCGGCTCGGTGGCGCTCGAAGCGCACTTCGCCGAGCGCCTGCAGATTCCGGTCCAGCTCAGCCTGCGGTATTTCGGCCGCACGAATTCGACGACGTTTGCGGCGATGTACCACCCGCGGTCCCACAATATTTATATGAACCTCAATTACATGATCAGCTACCCGGCGCAATTCGTCGACTCCCTCGAGCATGAGCTCTGGCATCATCTGCTGCCAATCGTGACTCGTGAGAATGTTGTCGACAACATCTGGTGGGAAGGCTTCAACGAGGCCACGTGCGAACTCTGGAGCACGGCGTTGTATGACCGGATCGAGCGCCCGGCGGTGGGATCATCGGACAGCATCGAGTACCCTGTGCAGACTGCGTTTGCTTCACTGTTTCTCGATGTTGACCGGCGTCGAACGCTGGAATTTCTGGCAGCGGCAATAGATGCCGGGCAATTTCGAGACGCGCTGGCAGACAGTGAACTTGGTACCGCGCTGGTCGAGCTTATGCAGGAGCCGCACTTTGCCCGGGATGGACAAAAGCGGGTGACTGACATGCTGTCGGACTGGGGCTGGAAGGAAGACGACGGCAGCCTGATCGACATTTCAAAATACGTTGACGGCGATCGCCTCGAGCGCCGCGCCATGTCGGGTGCGTTTCTCTACAACAAGGAAATGTTCGTTGACCTGATTCAGGCGATCACAGTGTGCAAACTGCAGGACTTGCGTCAACGCGTGCCGCCGTCACGGATTCTGCATGGCCTGTCACTGCCGGATCACCTGAGGAAAAACGTCGCGGACATTCTCGAGTATGTCGACTTTCCATACCACCAGTACGGCAAGTGGTAGGTATGTCCGGCTGCACCCCGTTACTTGATCGTCACTGATTCGACCCGCAGGAAGTGTCGATGCTGCGGAAACTCAGGCCGTATTGGCTTCTTTGTTGACGCCGGTGGCAGTGCGCAATACGCCGGTATCGACAAATTCTGTAAAGGGCTCATCAGCTGTGTAAATGACTGTGATTGCAAAGATTGCAAAGACAGCAAGTGCGTTTCATGCAGACGCGATGACCTTCGCATTGGTCGTTGAACGGATCAGAACTTGGCGTTGTGCGGAGTCCGCGGGAAGGGAATGACGTCGCGGATGTTGGCCATGCCGGTGGCGAATTGGACGACCCGCTCGAAGCCCAGGCCGAAGCCGGCATGCGGCACAGAACCGAATCGGCGCAGGTCAACGTACCACGAGTATTCGTCTTCATCCATGCCGAGCTCGTGCATGCGTTCGAGCAGAACGTCGAGTCGCTCCTCGCGCTGGCTGCCGCCGATGATTTCGCCAATCTTGGGCAGCAGCACATCCATGGCGGCGACGGTTTTGCCGTCGTCGTTGCAGCGCATAT
>CAJWLW010000300.1 GCA_913042885.1 uncultured Lentisphaeria bacterium
AAGCGCAGGGCAGACGCCCTGCGCTTCTTTTTTTGTTCGCTTCATTCCACACACTTGCGGCGTTTACGGAATTCGAATTCATCGTGGACCAGCTATCGACTGAGTGATCGTCCCGCATACAGGTCCCCCGCCTCGCTGCTCGCTTCTTCATCCATTTGTAATGGATCTGTGATGACATGAGCTTTGGAGCTACAGTACGGGACAATGTCGAGTAACACCCATATCCGTTCCCTGTTTGCAGCGGTTGCCGTATTTGTCGGTATCCACTGCTCGGCCGATGACTGGCCGCAATACCAGGGGCTGAACCGCGATGGCCGTAGCGCCGAGACCGGCCTGGCCCGTTCGTGGCCAGCGGACGGGCCACCCGAGCTGTGGCAGCAACCTGTCGGGCCGGGCTACGGTGGTGCCGCCGTGCGCGACGGCGAGGTCTACCTCCTGGACCGCGTCGATGGTGAAGATGTGCTGCGTTGCTTCGGGCTCGTCGACGGCGAGGAAAAATGGCGCTGGGCCAACGCTGTCCCGGGGCGCCTCAGCCCTGCGGGTTCACGGGTCGCTCCCACCGTTGGCCTGGAGCGGATTTATGCGCTCGGCGGCTTCGGCCACCTCTACTGCATCGATCGCAAGACGCACGATGCCGTCTGGACCGTTGATCTGGGCAAGCAGTTCGAGGCCGGTCCGCCTGATTTTGGATGGTCGGTTGCTCCACTGTTGCACGACGACTACGTGATCGTGACGCCGACGTCGGGCAGGGCAGGGCTGGCGGCATTGAACGCCGCTACCGGTGAAGTGGTGTGGACGACACCGGCGATCGGCGGCCCGGGCTATAACGCACCGCTTCTATGGACGGGGCAGACACCGCCGGTCATTGTGTACTTGAGCAACACGACACTCGTGGCCGTCAACCCGGAAGACGGTGTCATAGCCTGGGAGTTCAGCTATGGCTGCAGCTATCCGATCCCGCCACCGACAGTGATCAGCGACAGGCGCCTTTTCGTGACCGGCGGCTACGGGGCCGGTTCCGTCATGCTCGAGGTCACAACCGACGGTGATGGGCCGTCGATTTCCGAGGTTTTCCGGCTCAACGGCAAGGGAGGGCAGATGCATTCGGCGATCCTGCACGAGGGCTACCTGTACGCCAACTTCAACACCAACGAAAACGAACGCAACCCGGAAGGCCTCGTCTGTCTCGACATGGCGGGCGGCTTCAAGTGGAAGACGTGCGAGAGCCCCGCATTCGAAAGGGGTGCGCTGCTGCTGGCCGACAATCTTATCTATGCCCTCGACGGCGACACCGGCGAGTTGCGGTTGATCGAGCCGTCACCGGCGGGGTACAAGGAGTTGGCGCGTGCCAAGGTGCTGGAGGCACCCGGCAAAGAAGTCTGGGCGCCAATGGCGCTGAGCGACGGGCGCTTGCTCGTGCGCGATCACGCGCAGCTTAAATGCCTCGATGTGCGGGCACGTTGACCAAATAGTTGTAACCTGGGACACCTCATGAAACGCTACAGCTTCGTGCTCAAGGTCAAGAAAGAAAGAATCGCGGAGTACAAAGAGACGCACCGTGAGGTATGGCCGGAGATGCTCGAAGCGTTGAAGCGCAACGGCATACACAATCACTCGTTGTTCCTGCGCGAGGACGGGCTGCTGTTCGGCTATATGGAGACGTCGGTGGAGCCGCGGGCGGCGATGGCCGGGATGCACGAGGAAGTAATTAACGTGCGGTGGCAGCAGTACATGGCGCCGTTCTTCGAGAGCGTATCGGGTGAGCGCCCCGACGACATGCTGGTCGAGCTCGAGGAAGTGTTTCACATGGCTTGATGCGTCGCCTGCCAAACAGATCTGTGCGGCCGTTCAGCCTTCGACGGTCGCAGGAAGTCGCCGCGACCGCGTGATTCGCGGCCTTTAAGCAAAAGCTGCCATTATGCCGTTCTACTTTCCCTCGCGCCACAGATCGTAGAGGAATGAGTCCGGGATCTTGATCTTGTCGAAGGTGATGGCTTCGTCCTCAGCGATGTCGGCAAGCAATTCGGCACCGGCAGTGAGACCTATGGGCACGAGATTTTCAGCCGCTGCCACGGCTGTGCGCTCGATCAGGCCGTAACTGGCGAAACCGCCTTCGCCGTCGAGAATGTCACCGGCTGCGAGCGGCTTCTTGGCGTGGGTGACGACGTCCGAAGTCTTGGTCATCGCGGTTCCGGAGCCCAGGCCGGTGACCATCATGCGGACAACGGACAGCGGCATCTCGTGGCCGATCAGGTGGTACGGACGATAGATCAGGGTGTATCGACTGCGCTCGCCGATGTGCGCACCGATGATCATGCCGTAGGATGCCAGCGACTCGATGCAGTATTGCGACGGCGCCTCGATCACCGCGAACAGGCCGCCGCGCAGGTTGCGCTCGACCTCGTTCTCGTTCTCGTCGATCGAGCTGATCGCCTCGACGACGCCCTCCCGGCTGAGGATACCGCCCTTCTCCTGTGAGCACAGCACGTTCGGCAGGTCGCGCAGATCGACAGAGGCGAAGTGCAGCCCACGGACGTCCGGCACCAGGCCGGTGGCGTTGGACAGTGCGGTCATTTCGATGCAGTGCTTGGTGCCGTCGAGGAAGGAGCCGAACATCTGGGCGTTGTAGTCGTCGCCGGTGAAACCGTATTTCTCCGCGACGTCGTCCGGATTGTACTTGCGAAAGGCCGGCAGGAAACGTGTGCCCTTGCCGGCCGCAACTACTCTGAAGCCGAGGGTGCGCGCCCAGTCCCACAACTCGTAGGCAACGGCCGGCTCATCGCCAAAGGCCATGCTGTACATGACCCCGGCGGCATCGGCTTTCTTCTTCAACACGTGGCCGATCACGACGTCTGCCTCGACTGTCACCATGACGACGTGCTTGTTCGCCTCGATAGCCTTGTGGGCGTGCAGCGTGCCGGCCTCGACATTGCCGGTTGCCTCGATGACGACGTCGATGTCGCTGGTGACCAGTGCGTCGATACTCGAGGTCAGCGCCGGTGTATCGGCGCGGATGGCGTCGTTGATCTCGCCGTCGCTGCTGCATTCCCGGATCGCCTCGACATCGATGCCGCCGAGCCGCAACGCGTTGCGGCCGCGCTCGGGATCGAGCTCGCCGACGACGGCGGCACGTATGCCGGTCATCCGGCAGATCTGCGAGATGATCTGGGTACCGAATGTGCCGGCGCCGATGACCGCGACGCGAATCGGTCGCCCGTCCGCTTCGCGTGCCTGCAATGCATGGTACATCATGGGAACACGTCCTCTATATTCGATAGAACTTTTGGGCGTTGTCGCGGTACAGCTTTTTCAGTTCCTCATCACTGCAGCCGGCGACGGCCCAGTCGAGGGTTTCGATGAAGCGCGGGTACGTCGTTGCGAGGGAGGCGACGAACCAGTCGCCGCCGTACACGACGCGATCGAAGCCGAAGCACTCGATGACGTGGTCGAAGTACGGCCGCAGATCGTCGCGGGTCCAGTTTTCCATGTCGGCTTCGGTTGTCATGCCGGAGATCTTGCACATGACGTTCGGCAGGGCCGCCAGGTCCTTGAGGTCCGATTTCCACGGCTCGAGCAGGCCGTCCTTGATGCCGGGCTTGCCGATGTGATCGAGGATGAATTGCACGTCCGGGCACTGCTGGACCATTTTCACGACATTCGCCAGGTGTCGGTGGTAGATGCAGATATCGAAAGGTATTCCGAAGTCCGGCAATTGCCGGACGCCTTCGATGAAGGAGGTGCTGAGGCAGAAGTCGACGTCTTCGTCCTGGAGCAGGCGGCGGACGCCTTTGATCAGGGGATTGTTTGCCAGGTTCTCGAGCTCCGGGCGGATCGCCGCACCCTGTTCGAGGGGTGCTTGCGCGATCATGCCCTTGAGGCGTGGCTCGGTAGCGGCGACTTCACAGACGAAGTCGATTTCCTCCTGACGATCGTCGACGTTGGGGTCCACTTCCATGAATACCATGGCTTCAACCTCGACGTCGCCGCAGGCTTCGCGATAGTCGTCGATCGTGAATGGCCTGTTCAGGGCCGGCGCGCTGTTGATCCACGGATACGAGATGCGGGACGGGTCGCTCAGGTGCAGATGCGTGTCGATAATAGGAAAATCAGGCATGATCAGAGGCCTTCTTTGCAGGGTGGAAAATCAGTGGCCGTACGATATGGCGAGCAGTGGGTGAAAACAAGGAGTGGATAGACGTGTCGAAGTAAAAAGACGTGCGGCTAACCGGCCTGTCAAATTCAATTTGAGAGAACTCTAATCACAAGCCACCGCCGTGATCCGCACCTCCGTCACAAACTGCAGTTCTACCGGTCCGAGCAGTCCCGAAACGGTCTGACCTTCGAACACATACGTGGACGGTGTGTTCATGTCGACCGGCTTGGTCTTATAAAAAAATGTTATTCATCCACGTACGTATACAGTGCTGCGATCGTGAGGGATAAGCTGCTCGCAGCCAGTGGCGGTGACCAGCATGGTTTGTTCGTACTGCGTCGAGCCGTGGCCGGACTGGAGGATGCCGACCTCGAGGTTGACTACCATGTTCTCCTCGAGCGGTATGTCCGAGGGCAGATCGATGCAATCGTCCTTGATCCGCAGGCCGTTATCGGGGACGATGATCGGGTAATCACGAATCTCCAGACCCACTCCGTGGCCATGGGGAAACTCCGTGATACCTTTTTCCGCTAAAGATGCGTGCATGGCGTTGGCCACGCTCGACGACTTGGCGCCGGGCCGCATAGTTTCTACTGCCGCATCCTGACAATCACAAAGAGCCTGATACTCCTGCGTCACGTCGGCGGACACTGCGCCTATACACAACGTCAGGCCGGTGTCCGAGAAGTACCCGTTGTAAATAACACCGAAATCGATGAAGTGATAGGAGCCTTCCTCGAACGTGTATGGGGCGCGCGTGGCGATACCGTTGCCACGGATGCTGTAGGCGTAATGATCGAAATCTGCACCGTGTGCCGAGATCCGTTCGCGATAGGACTGGGCGATCTCTGCGATGTCAACGCCGGGTTTGGCCAGGTCCAGCACCGCCATGCCGGCGTCTTCGCTGATCTGCGCGGCGGTCCGCAGCAGGTCGATCTCCTCTTCCGACTTGACCATGCGAATGATCCGCAGAAGATTCGTGCAGTCCTTGAATTGGGCGTTCGGCAATTGGCGGCGGAGCTCTTCGTTCGCTTCCGGACGCAGGTTTGTCATCTCGATGCCGATGCAACCGTCCGTCAAGCCATTGGTCTTCAACCAGGCGACCAGCGCGTCGGTGGCGGATTCCTTGCCAACCGACACCCGCAGACTTTCATACAGCCGCTGATCGAATTCGAACCGTGAGCCGGCGCCGGCAGAGAGGTCGGAGGAGGAGGAGCCACCGAAAGTGCACAGGTCGTCGACCCAGACATCCGCCGCGTTGACCGCCATGATCGGATCGAGCACCAGGCAGGATCTGCCGCTGACGGAGCAACCGCCGTACATCGCCCCGAGTTGATCGGAAGCACCGGGAGACATCATGTAGTCCTTGAACAGCGGATCGATCCAGCAGGTGTAGTCAGTGAAGTAGGTGACATTGACCGCTGACGTTGCGATCAATGCGTCGACACCGCAGTCGTCCATCCATTGCAGGGCACGGGCTTTGTTGAAATACATGCAGTCACTCCAGGGGCTGTTTCTTCAGTAGCTCACCGTACCCTGCAAAGTGTCGGCGTCAAGAATAGTATCGCCCTAGCAGCGCCGGTCACGAGGTCATTTTTGATAGGCCTGGCCGAAGTCCCCGATTCTTTTTGAGGTTCGAAGCTGTGATCGACTCTATCACGTTGCTGGATCGTCCTGCCGGCGTGATTGTGCTCTTGGCGCTCACGCGTTACTTTGACTGCCACTCACGACGGGATTTCCATTGCCTGACCACTTCCCACACTCAACACGTCACCAAGCGCGCGGCGCGACGCTCGCTACTTAA
>CAJWLW010000301.1 GCA_913042885.1 uncultured Lentisphaeria bacterium
GCCATGACGAAATAGCGGAACGCATCGACTCCGAATTGGTCGCACATGGTGATCGGATCAACTGCGTTCCCGACGGACTTGCCCATCTTGTCTTTGCCGATAAGCCACCAGCCGTGCGCAAAAACAGTTCGCGGCAGCGGCAACCCGATGGCTTTCAGCATGGTCGGCCAATACACCGTATGCGTCGTCAAAATATCTTTGCCGATCAAATGGTAGTCGACCGGCCACCACTTCTTGCATTGCTCGTCGTCGTTGCCGTAACCGACGGCGCTGATGTAGTTGACCAACGCGTCGAACCAGACGTAGCACACGTAGTCGTTGTCAAACGGCAGGTCAATCCCCCAGGTCAGCCGTGATTTCGGCCGGGAAATGCACAGGTCCTCAAGCGGTTTGCGCAGGAATCCAAGAGTCTCGTTGGCGCGGAAGTCCGGCTGAATGAAATCGGGATTGCTGGTGATGTATTCGACAAGCCAGTCCTGATACTTGCCCATGCGGAAGAAATAGTTGGACTCGACTATTTTGTCGACGGCGCGTTCGCACTCCGGGCACTTGTCATCGACCAGGTCTTTCTCCGTGAAGAAACGCTCGCACGGCGTGCAGTATGAACCTTTGTAATCGGCCTTATAGATCTCGTCGCGATCGTACAGGTCCTGCAGGATTTTCTGCACGATCGTCTTGTGCCGGTCTTCCGTGGTGCGGATGAAGTCGTCGTTGGTGATATTCAGTCGTCGCCACAATTCGAGGAAGGGCACGACCGTGTTGTCCGCATGCTCCTGCGCCGTGACGCCCTTCTCGCTGGCAGCGTCGTCGACCTTCTGCCCGTGCTCATCGGTGCCGGTCAGAAAAAACGTGTCGTCGCCAAGCAGTCGATGATACCGCGCCAGGACATCGGCGAGGATAGTCGTGTAGGCATGGCCGATATGCGGCTTGTCGTTGACGTAATAGATCGGGGTCGTTATGTAAAATTTGTTCATTGTGGGAATCGCAGATATCAGGTTTCAGCTGTGAAAAAGAAAAGACGGTGCCGCTGTCAAATTTATCAGACTGTCAGTTGTGCACTCGCTGACACCTGAAAACCTCTCTTCACCGGCCGGCCGGCATGGTCAACTCGTTGTACAGCTTTTCGAAGCAATCAGTAATGCCTTCTTCAGATTCGCAGCCCATGATTTTCTGTGGCGTGTACTGAACGATCGTTTTCATTTCCTCGTCGGATTCAGCGGCACCCGGAGCAACATGGCGAACAACCAACTCCGCGTTGGTTGCAAAAAGTGTGGTGGCGTGTTTGTTTGCCGGAAAGAGTGTAGGTGTTCCGGTTTGCTTTCTGCAATACTCCGTGAAGTCGGTGAGCAGCTGAAAATTAGGCACGAAACATCGATCGCTGCCAAGCGGTTTAAGGACACCGGCCTTGAGCAGCCAGGCGAAAACGCGAATGACTGGATCACGCGTAATGCATAGCATCGTACTGATCTCGGCGATGGTGTTTTCGGTGTTCAGCGCCAGCGTTCGCTTCTCGCTGAGCGTATCGACCGCCGGCGTCCCGCAATTGGCATAGAGTAAGCGCAACTGATTCAGTACATGATAGCTGCAGTCGCCTTGCATCAGCGGGTGGACGCTGGCGTTGGCCGTCCGCAGCCGGTCGGACAGGGCCGTCACGATCTTGTCCATCCATGGCGGCAACTTATCGAGGCCGCGCTGGAGGAGTGGTTCGGTAATCACGAAAACTTCCGTATCCGTGATAGCCCGGACAGAAGCCGACCTCGGTGCTGGTGAAATCACCGCCATCTCCCCGACGGTATCGCCTTCCACAAGGCGCATGAGCCGTACGGATTGGCCGCGCATTTCTTTGAACACTTCCACTTCACCGCTCGTGATCATGTAAGCTTCGGTCCCCTGCTCACCTTCGCGCATGATCATTTCGCCGGCAGCAAATGACCGACGCACAGAGGCGGTGTGGCCGGCCAGCAGATCGTCGATTGCAGCAGCGAATTCCTCGACGCTTTGGTAACGGTCATCACGCTCGTAAGCCATTGCTTTGGAAATGATGTTGCAGAGTTCCTGCGGGATCTCACGCTCCGGCGCCTGGATCGCGGGGTCGACAAAATTTCCGGACTCGGCATTGGATAGAACCTCGTAGACATCGTCACCGCGGTACGGCGATTCCAGCGTGGCGATGGCGTAGAGCGTCGAGCCGAGTAGAAAAATATCACTGCGGTGATCAACCTCGTCGGTCAAGCCCTTGGCAAGTTCCGGCGGCATATACGACGGGGTTCCCTTGATGATGCCGAACTGTGTCTGGTCGCTGTCCTCGTTGCTGAACAGACTGGGCGACTCGGCACCGTCCGCCCCGCTGGCACGGGTGACACGTGCCAGGCCCCAGTCCATCACCAGCACTTCGCCAAAATGCGCCACCATGATGTTGTCCGGCTTTATATCACGGTGAATGATGCCCTTGGCATGAGCGAAGGCGATAGCGTCGCAGACCTTGCGAAAAACAGTTAGCAGCGTGTACAGACTGTAGGCATCAAGGTAGATCTGGTCGCCGGCCGCAAGACGTTGCAGCACCTGCCCCAGAGAATCGCCGCGGACCATTTTCATCGAGAAGAACGGGGTATCGTCGGGCAATACCCCAAGTTCATGAACCGGGATGATGTTGGGATGCTCGAGTCCGGCGGTCAGGCGGGCTTCGGCGATAAAATTATCGAACAGGATCGGGTCCGTTTTGCTGTCCGGCAGGATTGCTTTGAGGACTGTCGTCCGCTGCAGGTCACAGTCCTCGGCCCGCAGAATTGCCCCCATCCCACCGCGGGCGATCTCCTGACCGACCGTGTACTTTTCGCTGGCAACCTGGCGATCGAGAATCGTGCTCCCGAACTCCTTGGCCGTGACCTTGGTGTGTTTGGCAAGAATCTCACTGGTTTCCAACGCTACGACGGTCTCGTCGTTATCGCCCATGCCCACTTTACGAATTCTCACGGGATCCGGCACTGGTCAGACTCTGTTATCGGATTTGGAATTGCGTGTTGTGGATTAACAAGCGCCGGTGCCGTCGAATGCCGCGAACTGGGATTTGCCGACGTGACACTCCGGGCACAACCAGTCGTCATCAAGCTTTTAAAGCGGTTTCGGGCATGACATCCTGCGGCAGATCGCCGAACCCTGGTCGTAGACATAGCCGCACAGCATGCAACTGTAACAGGGGTCCCGAGTCTCTGGCAGCACAAAAGTGAGCAGGATCAGGTTAGCCAAATCACTACAATAGAAGTATTTTGCACCTTTGCAATGAGATTCCACCCTTGCCTGCCGCACGCTGCAGGCATTTTCGGGGACGCTGTCAGACACGGGTTGCCGTTCGTATCCGTCACAACGCGTCATCTAAATCCCAAACTGCAAACGAAGTTCAACTATGAGTTGGTGGGTTATCTATATTGGCATCTTGCTGACGGCCGTCGGCGTGACGATGATACTGACGCCGCTGTGCCGGCGTTGGGCGTTTCGCTCGGGTTTCCTCGATTGCCCGCTCGGCGAACATCACAAGCAGCACCGGGAAAAAACTCCGCTGCTCGGCGGCCTGGCGATGATGCTGGGCTGGTTGATTACACTTTTCGGGGGACTGGCACTGGCGTACCTGGCTGTCGAACACCTCGATCCTGAATTGGCGCAACAGATGCAGGGCATCCCCAATGTCTTCAGCCGCCTCGCGACCCTTGCCGGCGGCGCAGTGTTCCTTTGTATCATGGGCATCATCGATGATCGACACCAACTCGGTCCCTTCCGGAAGTTCGGCTGCCAGATCGTTGTCTGTGGCATCGTCGCCCTGGCGCCTGAATTACGGGTCAGCATGTTTGCGACGTATCCGATGGTATCGTGGCTGCTGACAGTGCTGTGGTTCGTTTTCATCATCAACGCCTTCAACTTCTTCGACAACATGGATGGACTCGCCTCCGGCCTGGCGGTGATCGCCAGCTGCCTGTTCGGCCTGACCGCCGCCCTGCAGCAGCAATATTACGTTGCCAGTCTCGGCGCTGTCACCGCCGGCACTGCATTGGGCTTCTACATTTACAACAGGTATCCGGCCAGTATTTTCATGGGTGACGCGGGCAGCCATTTTCTCGGCTTCCTGTTGTCGGCCCTGGCGACGCTGACGATCTTCCACCGCAGTGACAGCACGAGCACGGTGGCGGCCTGGCTGATTCCGGCGTTCATCCTGGCGCTGCCGATCTTCGATACATTTGCCGTCATCGTTATTCGTCTGCGTGCCGGGAAACCGATTTATTATGGCGACCACAATCATATTTCCCATCGCTTCATTCGCATGGGCTTCGACCAGCCGACGGCGGTGTTGCTGGTCCATTTACTCGCATTGTCACTGGGGCTCGGCGCCGTCCTGCTGATCTGGCTGCCGACGGCTCCGACAATCATCGTGCTGGTGCAATCGCTCGCAATCCTCCTGCTCGTACTGATATTACATCACTGCGGTACCAATATGACAACGGAACAGGAAAATGATTGACAAACGTCGTCTCCCTTCACATGTCCTGCGCAGCCTGGTCCGATCGGCACTGGCGGAGGACGTTGGTGGCGGTGATGCCACGACGCTGGCGCTAATTCCCGATGATCTGGAGACAACTGGCAACATCACGACACGCGAAGATTGCGTGGTGGCCGGCATGCCGGTCGCCGAGACGGTTTTTACGGAGCTCGATCCACGAGTCGTGGTCGAAAGCGTAGTCAGTGACGGTGCCCACTGCCATGCCGGTGACACCCTGGCGGTCCTGTCCGGCCCGGGCCGGGCCCTGCTCACTGGTGAACGGACCGCCCTGAACTTCATCCAGCGCCTCAGCGGCATTGCTACCGCCACCGCGGCCTTTGTCGATGCCTTGGGTGATTCGCCGACGCGACTGCTGGACACACGAAAAACCACGCCCGGTCTGCGGGCGCTCGAGAAATGCGCTGTCACTGCGGGTGGCGGGGAGAATCACCGGTTCGGCTTGTTCGACATGATCATGATCAAGGACAATCACAGCCAGGTCGCCGACCTCGGCGCCCCAGGCGGCATTGCGCGGGCCGTGGCCAACTGCCGCGAGCTTTATCCCGGACTCAAGATTGAAGTCGAAGCCGATACACTGGATCAAGTCCGGGCAGCGCTGAACGCGAAGGCCGACTTCATATTGCTCGACAACATGACCAACGAGGAAATGGCAGTAGCCGTGGCGCTGCGCAACGAGATCAACCTCCAGGCACTGCTCGAAGCGAGCGGCGGCATCACGCTGGATCGAGTGCTGTCAATGGCTGGCCTTGGCCTTGATTACATCAGTGTCGGCGCCATTACGCATTCCGCCGGGTCGATCGATATCGGCCTCGACTTCGATACGGAAGTTTCCTATCCGTAGGGCCCAGTGACACTCTTGTGGGCAGGTAATTGTCGAGTCGATACGGCGGCATTTTCTCCGGTGCCGATAAAAGTCCAGCGCAACACTCCTGTTCCCACTCCCCTTGATTCCGCCAGTCCATGGCAATGTCCGAGGACGGTCAAACCTGGACGAACTGCCTTGAAACGGTACGATGTCGTCTCTAACGGTGACACAGGCGGCCGGGCACCGGAAACATAACTGCGAGACTCGGCGCGGCGCAGTTCATCCGGTCAATTCCAGATCAGTGTTGGTGTGCTCGAACCACGCTGTGTCAGATATTGTCGCATGGCGCTCATCAAGGGTTCGTCCCGTTCCTTGTCGAACGCTCGACTGGCGTGATCTTCCGACGAGTATGCCCAGACGGATTCCGATTTCATGGCCGCCGGCTCCCATTCATAACGGGGATGCAAATGCGCATGCAACGCGGGATCTTCATTGCCGGGGATAGAATAATTGATTCGGTACGCATCGGTAATCGCCAGCACCGCATCGCCCAACGTCGCCATATCCATGAGAAACTGC
>CAJWLW010000302.1 GCA_913042885.1 uncultured Lentisphaeria bacterium
ATAGGTCCAGAGTGTCTCTCCCGCCCTTGCACGGAACTAACGTAGCGGCAAATCATCTCAATTGCAAGCCCCTTTCCTGGTACTGTCGGGATCGATCTCACGATCTCACGGTACCTCGCCGAGTGAGTCAAGAAACGCACGCACCGGCTTGTCGTACGGCAACTCGATCGATGCACGGTTTTCGCCGACAAGCAGCTCGAGCTGCAGCAGCGACAAACGGCGGTCAACACCGACGCGGTCGAGAAAGTCGGTGACCCCCGTAGCACGCGTGCAGGCCGCATCGAATTTCCGGCGAGCTGCCTTGATCTGCGTCTCGAATTCCGCCTCCTTGCCATTGCGCAAAGTTCTCAGGCTGCCGATATAATCGTCGACAGCAGCACGCAGTAACAACGGGCAACGCCGACGGAACTCGACGAATCTAGGCAATAGCTCGTTGACATTGTCCGGGTTGTGATCGTAGGTCTGGAAGTGGTAATGCACTTCATCGAGCGGCACCCAGGTCACTCCGAAATCACCGTCGGCGTCCGGCATGACGATGGGGACGGTCTCAAGCTCGTGCCGCCGTGCCTTGGCGGCCGCCACGCTGAGGGGCTGGATGATGTTGACAACCAGTTTCTCCGCCTGCAGCTCGTACCAGTCCTGAATGGCGCCCTCGTCACCCTCGAAGCTGGCGAGCCGGACAAAAAGCATGTCGCTGTCGGTGCCTTTGCGGCGGTGGCCGATCATATCGCCAAGAATCCGGCGGTCGTGCTGGCGCAGCATCTTGACCAACAGCGCACAGGATTCGGCATACAGTTCGTACACGATTGGATCGGACACCGCAACCGGATTGTCGAGCAGATTGCGCAGCCGCGGCAGTTTTCCCGCCTCGACCAGCATCTTGGTGGCGGCAAAGACGCGATTGCGGCTGAACGGCGGCATTCGCTGCTCCAGCATACGATGATAGAGTCCGGCAACCAGCCATTCGGGACAGTATACCTTCCGGCCGCGACCGCCGCGGGCGATGGCGTACCGCTGCAGGTGAGCAAGAATGAGTTGCGGCCCGGCAAGCCGGCCGTCGCTTGAATCGAGAACAAACACGCTGCCGCCACCGCGTGGCGCGCAATCGGCGCCACGCCGACACACCGTCATCGCCGGCAGCGCGGCACCGCCGCCAATGACGCTGCGGATCTCGCGGGCAGCTGCGTCGGAGATACCAAGCAGGCGCTTGTGTTCGCCGGCATCAAAGCCGTGAATCCGCACATCACCGGCAATTGCCCACAGAGCAAGCCCGAGGCTCGCCACCAACGTGATGACCGCGCGCCGCGTCACCGGGCCGGGCTGATGACGCGGGCCGCCAGAGCTTCGAGAACCAGTCGCCGGGGCAGCGACGAGGAGACGTTGTAGCGGTCGGCTTCGGCCAGGATGGCGACAGCGCCGACCAGTTCCGAGCCGCTGTAGCGAGCCGCCTGGGCGGCGGTCTTGTTGATCAGCCAATCGCTCTTGTCGCGCAGAACATAGTGCTTGAACAATGCTTCGTGTTCCGGCGTCATCTTTTCGATGGCACCGGCCAGTTGTTGCGGACGCCGCACTTTGAGTGTGGCGCAAAGCAGTTTGGCCTCAAGCAGCTGATGAAAGAACTTGGCCGCCTGGCGGATCAGGCCGATAGCGCAGCTTTCCGGGTTTTTGTGGTTAGCCATGAGCTGCATGATGGCATCGTAGGCAGCCTGCAGGTCGCGGTCGCCGAAAGCGTTGGAAAGCGCATAATAGACAGCCTCGCGGTTACCGGTGCAGACGTCCTGCACCTGTGCCAGCGTCGGACCGGCACCGGCGTAACAGAAAATTTTCTCGATCTCACCCGATACCCGTCCCGTTTGTACGCCGATGACTTCGAGCAGGTAGTCGATGGACTCGGGCGCCAGCACCATGCCGCGCTGGCCGCAGGCCTGGCCGATAAGATGCGCAACCTCGCGGCGCCAGTTGCGGCTGGTGATCTCAGGGCGCTTGTGTATCTCCACCTTACCGACTGCCTTGCACGCCGCCAACAGCTGCTTCTGGGCGATGCCGGGACCGTCGATCACCAGGGTCACGTCTGGCGGGAATTTGTCGCTGATGATCTCCGCCAGGCGTTTGACGTTGCCGGTCAGCGCTTCGGGCAGGGGGATCTCCGCCAGCGCCTCGAAGTTGCGAAGCCACACGGTCTTGGCACCGCCGAACATCGAAGGGGTCATGATCGAGGCGATGACTTCGGCAATCACTTGTGCCGCCGTCTTTTCTTCGTTCTCCTCATAAATTTCGAAAGCGAAGGGGTCGTCATCACCAATTTGGTGAACAAGCTTCTTGGCCGCCTCGGCGATTGTCGAGTCGTCGTTGCCGGTGATCAGGTAAACGGACATTGCACCTACTGCTGCCGGCGCCAGTCGGTGACAATTGCCGCCAGCTCCGGGTGTTGATTGTACCACTCGCAGAATCGCGGAATCCCTTCCGCAATCGGGGTCTGCGGCTTGTAATCGAGTCTGGCCGCGGCACTGGAGATATCAGACCAGGTCTCCTTCACGTCGCCCGGCTGGGCTGGCAGATACTCAATCGTCGCCTCGCAGCCGAGTGATGCTTCGATAATCTTGATCATGTCCACCACTTTCTCAACCTGGCTCTTGCCCAAATTGAAAATCTCATAGGGCTCAAGGCCAGGGATGAGAACAGCGTTGACAACACCGGCTACGGTGTCGTCGATGTACGTGAAATCACGCTTCAGCCGACCATTGTTAAATACCGAAATGGGCTCGCCGTTGATGATTTTCTCGGCAAATATCCACAGCGCCATGTCAGGACGGCCCCATGGCCCGTAGACCGTAAAAAAGCGCAGACCGATCGTCTGCAAGCCATACAGATGGGTGTAGCTGTGCGCCATCAGCTCATTGGCCTTCTTCGTCGCGGCGTACAGACTGATCGGCCTGTCCACCCGCAGCGATTCAGACAACGGAAACTCGGTGCTGTCACCGTAAACGCTCGAGCTCGAGGCATAGACCAGCCGCCCCACTCCACCGTGACGGCAGCACTCGAGGATATTGATAAAGCCTTCCAGGTTGGAGCGTTGGTAAGAAAGCGGATCGCGCATGCTGAAGGGAACGCCGGCCTGGGCCGCCAGGTGGCAGACCTGTCGCGGCTGCTGGTTGTCGAACACCTCGCGCATGGCGGCAAGGTCGCAGAGGTCGGCTTCGACGTTGATATAGGCATCGCCGCGACGCGCCAGCTCGTCGAGCCGGGCGCGTTTGACAGCTACCGGGTAATAGTCGTTGACGGAATCATAGCCGACAACACGGTGCCCCTCATCAAGCAGCCGACAGGCGACGCTGAAACCGATGAATCCGGCAGTACCGGTGACGAGGATGGGAGTGTCCATGGCGCAATCGGGTCAGGACTGATAGACGTTGTCGGCTTTGCGGCAGGCGTTACGGGTGTCAATCACCAGCGGCAACTGTTGCGCCAGAGCATCATGGTCGACATTGTCGTGCGCGGTAGTGATGATTGCAGCATCATAGCCGTTGCCCGCAATGTCCTCGAAAGCCTGGCCTCGAATACCGGCAAAGCGTGAATATTCGCGCGTCGGCTTTACCACGTCGCAGTATGGGTCGAAATAGTCCACCTGCGCCCCATGATCAACGAAGGTCTGCCAGACAGCGAACGCCGGACTTTCGCGGTAATCGTCGACGTTTTTCTTGTAGGCCAGCCCGACGAGCAGCAGGCGGCTGCCGTTGAGCGCCTTCCGATGATCATTGAGCGCCATCATCGTCCGCTGCACGACGTACTGCGGCATAGATGTATTGACCTCGCCCGCAAGTTCGATAAAACGCGTCGAGATACCGTATTCTTTGGCCTTCCACGCGAGATAGAACGGGTCGATCGGGATACAATGCCCGCCGAGCCCCGGCCCGGGATAGAACGGCATGTAGCCGAACGGCTTGGTGCTGGCCGCAGCGATCACTTCCCAAACATCGATGTCCATGGCAGAAAACACCAGCTTCAGTTCGTTGACCAGGGCGATATTGACCGAGCGGAAGATGTTTTCCATGAGTTTCGTGGCTTCGGCGGTCCGGCAGTTCGAGACCGGTACCGTTTCGCAGGTCACGGCATCGTACAGGCTGCGCGCCACCGCCAGAGATTCACCGGTGATGCCGCCGACCACCTTCGGGATGGTCGAGGTGGAGAAGTTCGTGTTGTTCGGGTCCTCACGCTCCGGGGAATAGGCGACAAGGAAATCCTGGCCGGCGATGAGCTCGGAGTTTCCCTCCAGGATCGGGATCAGCTCGTCCTCCGTCGTCCCGGGAAATGTCGTGGACTCCAGTATGATGCACTGGCCCCGCTTCAGGTACGGTCCCAAGCGTTCTCCAGTACCAATGATATAGCTCAAGTCCGGGTCGCGATGCTCCGAAAGCGGTGTGGGTACGCAGATAAGCACCGCATCACATTCTGCCGTGCGTGCGAAATCATCGGTGACCGAGGCCCGGTCGTTGCCCGACACGAACTGGACGATGTCCTCCGACAAAATATGCCGGATGTAGCTCTGGCCAGATTCGAGTTGAACGATCTTGTCGTGGTCAAGGTCGAAACCGCGCACCGCAAAGCCTTCGCGGGCAAAGGTAATCAGTAGCGGCAAGCCGACATAGCCGAGGCCGATGATGCCAACGACGGCCTCGCGAGCATCGATTCTCTTGATCAGTTGCTGGTGCATGACGGTGGTCGTGGTAGTAACGGCGTACGCGCACGGGTTGTCGGTGCCAGCAGGGCATGGCGCCGGAGTCGATTGACGGTTGCTAAGAGTAGCGCAAGCTCTCAAACAATTCCATTGATCTGTACACGCCACACAGAATTCTTCTGAAATCGTGCTAATTAAGGTGAAGCAATAGAAGAAATGAACAGTTCCTTGGGTTTTGAAGAGAGAGTAATAAGAACCAGGAATGGCCTTGTCCCCAATGAGGCCTTCTTCCAATTGCGCGGCATTGCCCGCGGGAAGTCCGCTCTCGCTCTCCGGCAGCTAATTAATAAAGCAGGTTTGATCCCGGTGTACCCCATTCCCTGCCAGTACACCGGCCGCATCGATCCCCATTGCAACTGAATAGTGATCAGGATAATCTATCTTGACGTAACAAATGCGTGCGGCACCTCTTCCAGCATCCTTTCCCCCGACATACCCGAAAATCAAAAATCCTGTCAGGCAGTTTAACGACGGTCAAGTAAAGGAAAGCTCATGTCTCTAATCTCCGAACAGCAAATCCAGCAGTTTCAAGAAGAAGGATACTTCGTTACGGCCCCGATGTGGACAAAGGCCGAACTTCAGGCCGTGTCGGATGAGTTCGACCGACTCTATGACGAGTACACCGAATCCGTTGATACGTACGACGATACGGATGACAGAGTACGAGAGCTTGCGAAGAACCGCCCGTTCATCGGGGCGATGCACACATCTAGCGAGTTGATGTGCGAGTTCACAAAGTCCCCGATTTACCTCGAAGCCTGCCTCAAACTGATCGGTCCGGACGTCGATCTATATTTCAATCAAGCGGTTATCAAGCTGCCGGTGCACGGGCAGGAATTCGGCTGGCATCAGGATTCGGGCTACCTGCACACGACGCCACTGGAGTACATCACATGCTGGACCGCGATCAGCAGATCCTTCGTAGACAACGGCTGCATCTGGGTGATCCCCGGCTCACCGAAAGGCGGCCTGCTCACACACCGCTTTGACGAACAGGGCCAGTCGAAAAACGCCGTGCTTGACAACGAGGACGGGGCGATTCCGGTCGAGATGGAACCCGGACAAGTTGCCGTTTTCAGCTCGTTGATGCTGCACAAGAGTGGGCCGAATTTATCCCGTGAGGTCCGTAAGGGCTACGTTCCGCAGTATCACGTTCCTGGCGTGGTGATCACCGAGTCGAA
>CAJWLW010000303.1 GCA_913042885.1 uncultured Lentisphaeria bacterium
TCGTCGTGATGAAGGCGGTCGTTTTAAGGCTGGCCATGACGATCTGCTGAAAGACTCCGGACGACAACTTGCGGTTTGCCAGGGCGATGATCGTTGCCCCCATGGCACCACAGACTTTCTTTGCAGCATCCGCATTTTTTACTGTGGAGCTCACGAAAACAGCCGCGAACAGCCGTTCCACACAGCTACCTAAATACGAACATTTGACATATCGCCGAACCACCATTCTTCATGGAATCAACGATACGATTGTTTGTCCTCTCCGATAGACATCTCAACTCATTGTCCCTGCGCCGGTGCGGGTGTTCAGGTCGGAAGAAATGACGGATACAGCCGCGATTTCCCGACCGTCAATCATTTGTTTTCCCCCTGACATTTTTTTGGGACCTCCAATGATCAGGCTCGACCGTCATTTCCTCATTGCCGTCACGTTCTGTGCCGCGGCTTTTTGCTTGCAGGCGGGTGGTGTCCGAAACACCACCGGGGGTCACTGGATGCTGCCATCGATCGGATCGAGCAAAAAATCACGATACGTATCAACGCGGCGGGGCACACCGGCGTCGCAATCCCGGAACAGAAATTGCGCTCACATATGATATGTGAATTTCGGAACTTAACCAGAGCCAAGAGTAGCGACATGAGCAGGAAGAAACGCAAGATCAAGACCGCCACTACAGTCGAACGGTTGCACTGTAAACTGACAAGTTGTGTTCACCAGTATCTGCACGCCCTCCGCGGCAAGGGTAATCACCGCCGCTCTGCGTAGTGACTCTTGCCAGGTCGTTGACCTTCCATTTGTACCAGACAATTTCAAAACGCAGGCAGGGATTCCTGTCGCAGGACCGGCTCGAACGTCAGCAGCTCGATCGTCGCTTCGGGCAGCCCTTCGCCACCGTATCGAGTCTTGAGATACTGCCAATCTGCCGCCTTGCCGTAGCGCACGGCTGCAGCGGACCAGGCAGCTTCCACCCGGTCCGGCCGGCCCGGATCGAGGCAATCTACGAACTCCGCAAAGAAGAACTCGCCAAATGAAAAGTTGCGCTCGAGCCATCCAAGCTCGTCCGCCCGGGCAGTCGCGATGCTGGTGCCAGGCAGGTCGAGCCGCTCTATAATCGCCTCGCTGTGGCAGGCGTCGACGATCAGCAGCCGCTGCCTCGGCGCCAGTGGCTTGAGCATACGCCGCAGTTCCCTCGGGCGGATGGTCTCACCAGTATCGCTCTCCAGCCAGGCACCTTTTCGACCGTGCATGCTGAGGTGCACCACCACGTGATCCTGGGGCCGCATGCGCAAGGCCAGTTGGCGCAGTGCGGCATGCAGATTCGCCTTGGTCGATGCCGCGGCGAGGCGGCGATCCAGCATACGGCGCAGCGATTCGGGAATGTCACCGGCCCCGGCATCCTCGTAGTCCGGCTGCGCGTCCAGGTAAAATACTGAAATATTGCGGGCCTCGTACCCGAGCCGCAGCAGATGGCGATAAATACGTACGGTCTGGATCCATCCGGCATTACGGTCGATCGGGTCCAGCACGGCATTGCCGCCGGTGCGCCAGTCGGAGCTGGTGAAAATGACGGCATAACAAACGGGGGCGGTCGGCAGCAACGGGGGCGATGCACTGCCGCTGCGACTGCCGGTTGGCATGATACAACTGCTGCCGAGGCTCAGCAGCAGGATAACGAGGAAAACTCGATTCGCCGGACGCGCCACAGTCATTTCCGGCACGTTGCCCTGAAGGTGGTCCGCACAAAACCGCCATAGGCTTTAATGTCCCGTCCCTTCCCGTTGAGTCTCTGGAGGCTGGTGCTGGTGATCGCAGCAGTGTAGAGCTCCCCATCGGTCAAGCGCAGATTGACATTGATTCCATCGAACCACCAGGTGCCGGTGTCTTCACGTCTCGTGTCGGCGTTCATCCACCGCAGCGTGCCGCCCTTATTGAAGAGCAGGAAATAGCTTTTCGGATTCATATCGACGTCAAAATCGACGCCGTCCCCATCCCCGTCCTGGCCCAGGTAGGTCTCGTATTCCAGGTGGCGTTTCATCGTCATCTGCCACGAGGACCCCACGAGCGACTGCACGATATACGCCCGTCTGGCAGCCACGCGGATGGCTTCGCGGTCCTCGTCGTTGGAAGCGAATGTGCCGAGCAGGTCCAAAACCGACTGGTCTTTGCTGGCGGTAGCGCCCAGCGCCACGATGGCAAGGCGTTGAATCTCTTCATCCGCGGCCGCCGTCAACCTTTTAAGCGTTTCAACGGCATCTGCATTGCGGGGTCCCAGTTCGACGAGAGCATCGAGGGCGCGTATGCGGGATTTGGCGGTGCCTGATTCGCCGACTTCGGCAAGCATGTTCGCGGCTGCCGGGCCGGCGCGCACAAGCAGGCGAAAGGCCAGATCCAGGATGACATCGTCGGTATCGCCGACGACCAGCTTGAGAGTTTCGATCAACTGCTCGGTATCTTTGACGGGGTCGAGGATGTGGGAGACCGCCTCGATCGCGGCCCGCCGCACCTCAATCGGTTGCCCCGACTGCTGCCTGGCGCTGAGCGCCGGCACGGCCGACTTGGCGGGATGACCGATGCTGCCGAGCAGGTCTATAAAGGGTTCAGGCTGCGTCATGCTTTCCTTCTGCAGCCACTCGGCCAGACGATCGATCACCGCTGGATCCTCCTTGCAGGCAGCCAGCAAAGTCTGGGCAGCCAGGTCATCGACGAAACCCGCCATGAACTTGTCGATAGCGTTCGCTTCGACGATTTTTTTTACCTCGTAAAGTCTGTCCCGGGTGCTGCCGTCGAGGGCGCGCAGGAAGAATTCGGTGGCGTCGTCGCGGCCGTCCTGACGTTTCCTCAGCTCAAGCTCGAAGATGAGGTACGGGCGGCGGCCGTCGCCGTCACGACGATGCTCGAAGTAGCATTGCCACAACTGCGAGTGTTTGAGAATGACCGGCCAATTGCCACGGTTGATGTCATCGCCCTCGAGCCTATAGTCGGACCGCATCAGGAACCAGGCGCCAACGCCGAGGCCGGCAAGCACGAATACGAGGACGGGGATGGCGATCCTCAATGCGAAGCCGCGCTTGCCGGTAGCGGCAATGGCGGCTTCGGGCAATTCAGCCGGCTGCGGTTGTGGCGGCGTGGCCTCGGGAGACGAATCACCCTCAGGTGCAGGTGCAGGTGCGGGTGCAGATGTAGGTGTACCGGCACCGACGCAATGTCCGCATTTTGTACAGACAAGGCTGTCCTTAGCCAGGCACACACCGCATTTTGAGCAAACCGCTAGATGTGGCATAGCATACCGCCAGACAGATGGCGCGGTGGTGTTCGTATCATGTGACTTTGCGGTCGGACATCTAACCACTCATGGAAACGTTGCGTCTGACGGTCAGGCCGAGATCGGGTCACCACCATGCAAAATTGCCCGAGTCAGGTATAATACTGCCTTACCAACGCCTGAACAACTAACGCATCCCAAAGGATCACCATGAAAATCGTAGTGCTTGACGGCTTCACACTCAACCCCGGCGACAACCCTTGGAACGACCTGTTGCCGCTTGGCGACGTGGAAGTATATGAACGCACACCCGCCGATCAAGTCATCGAACGCGCTGTCGACGCCGATATCCTGATTATCAACAAGATCATCCTAAGCGCCGCCGTCCTCGAACAGCTTCCGAACCTCAAGTTCGTGGCGGTGACTGCAACCGGCTTCAACGTGGTCGATATCGAAGCGGCACGCGCTCGCAATATCTCTGTCTCGAACGTACCGGTGTACGGCACCGACAGCGTCGCACAGTTCGTATTTGCTCTGCTGCTGCAGATGTGCCACAACGTCGCCCTGCATGAAGCCGCCGTCAAAGACGGTGATTGGACGCGCTGCCCGGACTTCTGTTTCTGGAATACGCCGCAGATCGAGCTAGCCGGGAAGACGTTGGGGATCGTCGGGTTTGGCCGTATTGGCCGACGCACCGGTGAGATTGGGCACGCGATGGGTATGAACGTCATTGCGAACGACCTCTACACTGACCACCCGCCCGATTATTCACCGTTCGCGTGGGCTAGCCTGGACGAGGTGTTCGAGCAGTCCGACGCCATATCACTGCACGCCCCGCTGACGCCGGAGAACACAGGACTGATCAATCAGGAGCGCCTCGCCCAGATGAAGGATTCGGCGTTTCTGATCAACACTGCCCGCGGTCCGCTCGTTGTCGAGGACGACCTGGCGACGGCGCTGAACGACGGCGCCATCGCTGGTGCCGCGCTCGATGTCGTGATGGTCGAGCCGATGACAGCCGACAATCCCCTGTTGACGGCAAAGAATTGTATCATAACCCCGCACATTGCGTGGGCTACGCTGGCGGCACGATCACGCCTGATGCAGACAACAGTCGGCAATGTCCGCGCCTTTCAGGCCGATGCATCGGAGAATGTGGTGAATTGAGGGAAATGTTCAGTTGGCCGGGCTTGGCGAAAGCGCTCGATCTTTGAACGGTGGAAGTATTGCGGGAAACGACCCGGTGGCGCCAGAGCAGCAGCCGTTCACTGGGCGTGGAATTTCAAGTTGATGTAATAAAAGTCAGCATTATTATCGATCACCAATGGCGATGGGGACGCGCCATCGACACCGGTACCTATCTGCTGCGCAGTACCTACGCTATCGGGACCGAAGACACAGGTGGCCGGTCGTTGATTGCAGCTCCCGACGGTCGGCTGCTCGGGGTTGCTGCTGGCGAACCGCAGGTCCTGAGTGTGACCGTGGATCCGCAACAGAAATTCAACCACCAGGCATCGTACGGCCAGCCGATGACCGAGCACCGGTCGCTGATCGAGTCCCACCGCTGTCCCGACATATATCGCCCGAACAGTCCAGCTTGTCGAGCCGGCAATCCTCCACGTTGAAATATCTGCCTTTGCATCTTTTCCATGTTCTACTATAAATACGGCGCCGAGTTCGGTTGAAAACGCGTGCGGGTGATGGGAACTGCAGGGGAAAAGGCCGCTGTTGGCCGCTTGACACACCCGGGTACCGCTAATACATTGTGCGTTCACTTTTTGACTTTCGAAAATTCGAAGCGGGATGCCAAGATGCAAACTGAAATTCACCCAACCTACTATGCGGACGCGGTAGTCTCCTGTGCCTGTGGTGCCGAATATCATGTCGGATCGACACGCCAGGAATCAAAGGTCGCGATCTGCGCGCAATGCCACCCGTTCTTTACCGGCAAGCAGAAATTTGTCGATACCGAAGGTCGGGTCGACCGCTTCCGCCGGCGCTACAATCTGGAACCCCAGGAAGGCGAGGAATAGTTCTCTAAATTTTCTTTTGTGGCACAGAGCCCATCCGTCCAACCACGGTTGGGCTCTTTTCGTTTAGAACTTCAGAAAATTAATTGCCGAACAGCCGGCACAAGGCGCGCTTGTTCGAGGTACGGCGCAAATGGACCTGGTTCCCTTCATCGATCGCATGCGGGCGACGTTTGCGGATATCGAGAAGCAGATGTCCGATCCGGATTTCTATTCCGACCGCGAACGCAGCGAGACGGTCGGGCGTGAGCACCAGCGCCTGGCGACGCTGCTTTCGGCCTGTGACGAGATAGAAAGCTGCCGCCAGCAGGTGGCCGATAACCAGGAACTGCTGCAGTCAGACGAGGATCCCGAACTCATAAATATGGCGACCGCCGACAACGCTGAGCTGGAGAGCCGAATCCAGGCGCTCGATCTCAAAGTGCTGACGCAGATCCTGCCACCCTCGACGAATGAGTCGCGCAACACGATCGTCGAGATCCGCCCGGCCGCCGGCGGTGACGAGGCGGCACTGTTCGCCGCCGACCTCGTCCGCATGTACTGCCGCTTCGCGGAGACCAGGAAATGGCGCGTCGAAACGCTCAGCCGCACCGACACCCCGCTCGGCGGTCTCAAGG
>CAJWLW010000304.1 GCA_913042885.1 uncultured Lentisphaeria bacterium
CGGTGTACCAGATAGACTTTCGACGCGAACTTCGTGAGAAACGTCGATTCTTCGACGGCGGAGTCACCGCCGCCGATGACGACCAGCGGTTGGTCGCGAAAAATGGGCAGGGCCCCGTCACACACCGCGCAAGCACTCATCCCACGGCTCCACAATTTCTCTTCGGAGGGCACGTGCATGCGGCGGGCAGTGGCGCCGGTCGCAATGATCAAGGCGTGGGCTTCGACCTCGTGGCTGTCTGCTTTCACTTTGAACGTCGTCGGTGAAAAGTCGACCGAGTCGACATCTTCCTGGTAGCAGGTCGCACCGAACTCCTGCGCTTGTGCCCGAAACTTCGCCATTAGGTCGGGTCCGGAAATTCCACCATCGGGAAAGCCGGGATAGTTCTCCACTTCCGTCGTTGTCATGAGCTGACCGCCGGGCATGCCGCCGGACATGAAGCCTTCGAAAACGACCGGCGCCAGATCTGCGCGGGCAGCGTACAGCGCCGCTGTGAACCCGGCCGGGCCGGAGCCGATTATTATAACTTTTTCCATTCAGTTCCCTGCATTGTGAATTGCGCGCTAAAGATTGAACAACACACTCAGATAAAGATATGTACGCTGCCTCTCGACCGAGATTATCCGCTGAACGTGGCAAAGATAGTCAGCACCGTGAACATTGCAAAACCATGGGCACTTGCCCGTCTCGATCGTCGATGTCAGTCGTAGATAAACGTGATCGGCGCGTCAATGTCCGGATGAATACTCTTGTGTACCGGACAGGTTCGGGCGCCGTTTTCGAGACGCTTGCGATCCTCGTCTGACACCTGCCCCGGCACCCGCACAGTCACCGGCAGCCGACCAATCCGACGCACCGGTTCCGCCACCATCTCCTTCCCCACCGTGACCTGCATGCCGGTGAGATCGATATCATGGCGTTCCGCCAGAATACCCATGATCGTTGCCACACACGTGCCCAGCGCCGTTGCGACAAGATCGGTCGGCGAAAAACTCTCACCCTTGCCGTGGTTGTCAACGGGTGCATCGGTGACCAACTCAGTGCCTGAGGGACCGTGCTGCGCGCGGCAGCGCAAACCGCCTTCGTAAGCAATGTTGATCTCCACCATTTGTCGCCCTCCTGTGATTGATCGACTGCAAGATACACGGTCACAATAAAATGGCACTGAGGCAGGGCTAAAAAATCCGGAACCGCCGCGAACGTTTCACGGTCCCTACAACAACGCCGTCAGCTCATGCAGCGAATCAATGACCAAATCGGCATTGGCGGCGTGGATGTCACCACCGTGGTTATATCCGAAACTCACAGCAACACAGGAAATCCCCGCCGCCTGCGCAGCTTCGATGTCGTTGATCGAATCACCGACCATCAGCGCCGTCGCCGCCGGCCGATCCAGCCGTTGCAGCGCTGCCAGCAACGGTGCCGGATCGGGTTTCAACAACGCCGTGTCGCCGCCGCCGACGACGGTTTCGAAATAGTCGCGGATCCCCAGCAACTCCAGCAGCCGGATAGTCAGTGCCGTAGGCTTGTTGGTGACAATCGCCATCTTCGCATGCCGCGACTGCAGCGCCTGCAGCAACTCGGGCGCGCCGTCGTACAGGCGGCTTTCTTCGCAGATAAAACGACCGTAATAGTCTTCAAACAGTTGATGCGCCCGTGCCAAGGTGTCCGGGCTCGCAACGCCGTCCATGTCACCGGTCAATGCGCGGTTCAGCAAACGTTCAAGACCGTTGCCAATCCATTGGCGCACGTGCCCAACGCCCGCTGGCGGTCGGCCCATGGCCAGCAGCGTACGGTCAACATTGGCCGCCAGGTCGGGAACACTGTCAACGAGTGTACCGTCGAGATCGAACAAAAAGCTGTTAAATGCTGAGAAGTCCAATTAGAAATTGTCCCGGCGTTCGTCTTCCGCCTGTTCCTCCTCGGCAACGATCTCGCGGATGTCCTTCACACGCGTCGCGATGATTGTCACGTCCTGCGTCGCTGAGGTCGCGACCAGCAGATCGCCGTGAACCATGAGGCGCTTGAGCATGCCGCGCACGACCGTGCCGTCGATAAGTGTCACTTCGGTATCCGGCGACCAGACGGTGACGTGTACCAACCCCATAACGCCGGATTCGATCCTGACTTTTTTCGAGGCCGATTTCTTGCCCCCGTATTCCATGTGCACGCTGTAGTCGCCTTCCTTGAGTCCTTCGATGCGCAACGGCCGTGAGCGCCGGTAGCCGGTCTGCGTGGGCTCGCTCAGGCCGTGTAGATGCCCATCGATAAACACCCGGGCCGGCGCCGGCAACGTGACGACCTGCACGGAACCCAGATTCGGCTTCAGGTCGGCGTGCATCGATGTGGCGCGGTGGTTGCTGATTATTATGCGCTCGGCGTGGATCTCGTACCCGAACTGCACGACCCGCAGTTCATATTCGCCGGGATCGAAGCCCGATACCGCATAAGGTGTGCGGCCGAGCAATTGCCGGCCAAGCATGACGGCGGCACCAACAGGTTTGCTGCTGATCAGGCAGGTGCCGCTCTCCTGCGTCAGTTCGAAGGGCTGATCGAAGCTGCGATCAGTCTGCGGTATGAAAATCACCCGCTTCATCGACCGGTACCCGGGCTTCTCCAAGCGGATCTTGTGACTGCCGACCGGCAGCCGCTGCAGCAGCAGCGGTGTCAGCCCTTCAGAACGCTCGTTGAGGATGACGTCGGCGCCCGGCGGCAAGGTCTTCAGAAGATAGTGTCCGAGCTGCGGCCGGGTGTGGGTAGGGCCGGTACCGCGGAAATCGCCGCCGGTGTCCGTATCGACCTCGCGCGGCGTCCGCAGTTCACCGATGTCGGAGCCGTCCGTATCGTTTATCGGATGCACGTCGGTAACATCGGGCCTCGGTTCGGTGGGCTCTGCCGGCGACCGCTGTCCGACCCACCAGATCACCAACAGCACGATTGCAGCAATGACAACAGCGACACTCGCGTAGAGTGGCCCGTTGCTCCTTGGCGGCGGCGCGGTGCCAGCAGGTTTGGGACTGGCGATCTGCGGCGGCGCCTTTTTTTCCATCGCTTGAACAGCATCGTCGGCAATAAATAGAAGGATACGCGAGCTAATACCGATACGGTCCTGCGATTTCAAGGTCTGCGTTTTTTTGATGCGTTGACCATTGATCCGTACGCCATTGCGGCTGTCGAGGTCTTCCAGCACGAAATCGTCGCCGTCGCGCAGAATGCGGGCATGGTGCCGCGACACGCCATCCTCGTCGAGGACAATATCGCAGTCAGCTTCGCGCCCGATGGACATCTCGTCGCTGTGCAGATCAACAACGCGTCCGGCAAATGGCCCGTCTAAAAATCTCAGTTTCATCTGAACCGTGGGTTGAACTCAGCGGCGAGTGACGCCGAGGGCGGCCTGTCAATGTCCCGATATCCAGGCAGCGACGCGCCTGGCATAGCTGTCGATAGTTTCCAGGCTGGGCGGTGACGGTGCATAGCGCAGCGCCTCGTATTCAGTGAGCAGCGCCGCCAACTCGCTGCCATAAGGTACCTTGGCATCATCAATCCTGCGAATGAAGTCGCCGATAGTCATCCAGTGTTGCCGATGGACGTGATGGCGGGCCATGAAATGTTCGAGGCGTGACCGCACCCGCTGCAGCTCGCGGACCCACGCATCCTGCGGCCGCTGCAGTCGGTGCCAGCGCATCAGCAGGATGACAGCGACAACCAGCAACGGCCAGGCAATATACCATGGACCGTACCAGAAAATCCAGGAAATGCCCCTGCCGATACTGCCCAGGCTCACAACGATCGCTGTTGCGAAATAGCCACGTTTGATATTGGTAAATACAGCCGTCCACAACGTCCGGACGCTCTCGGAGACAGCATCCCACGCACCGGTCCGATCAGTGCCCAGCGGTATGCCGCTCGCCGGCGTCGGCTCGACGAGGACCCAGCGCCCCTGCTCGCGCAGATAGGCTTCCGCCCAGGCGTGACAGTCGCCGGTCCGGGCGATCCAGTGCCCGTCGAGCGGATGCGCCTCCAGACATACGAAGCCGGTCACGTATCGGCTCGGTACACCATGACTGCGCAGCAGGAGAACCGCCGCAGTGGCAAACAGTTCGCAGTGACCGGCTTTCGCCGTGTCGAGGAAACCGATGACCGGGTCCTGGTCTGCCGGCAATTGCACCCCGAGCTGGTAATCGAAGTTGTTGGTCATGTACGACTCGATCCGACGCACCTGGTCCAGTTCTGTCTCCGCCCCTGCAAAGATTCGCTCAGCTTTCTGCTGCAGCGGTTGGCGGAGCAGTTCGGGAACGCGCAGGTAGGGTTGCAGGTCACGCTCTGACACGGGTCGCGACGCACTATTGAAGGCAGCACGCTGCACGATTGCCGGGACGTTGAGCGAGTAACCGCCCTTTTCCTCCCATTCACGGGGCTGCAGGACGCCTTCGCGGTTGGCCAGCAGCGCCTCCGCGATCAGTTCAACAGTGGCCGTGTTGCCCGTGGCCAGCAGCGCGTCGCTACGGAAGTCGCCCGACGGAAAGATGTCGATCCTCGCACTACTGTCGTCGACGTCGACACCCGGGTAGCGGAACGTCCGGCTCGCCCGGCCGGCGCTGATGTTCGATGACAGCGGCAATGCCGAGTCTGTCAGTGCCCAGCGCCCTTCGGCGTACGCATGGTAGCAGAAACCGCGCAGGTAGCCCGGTGCCTGTTCGGAACGGGCCCGCAACACAATCCGCTTCTCGTGCTCTGTGACGAAACTGCTGATCGTCCGGTTCAGATCGACGTTGCCGGTGAACACGACGGTGCGCGAACGCTGCCCGATGAGCATCTGGACAAATGGATCGGCCGCCGCTTCTACCAGCCGGTAATATCTGACGATCAACATGCAGTTGGCGGCAACCAGAGCCGCCAGGAGCGCGGTCGACAAACTCCACACCGCCAGGCGCCAGGCCCAGCGCGGGCGCTTCGAAGATGGGCGCCGGGCCAACGGCATGGCATTGTTCAGCAGCGGCAGGAACGCCGCCATTTGCACGGCCAGAAAGATGCCAAAGACAAAGAACCGGCTGGTCCACGGCGGTGTCTCAACAACCATACGGACATTGACCGGGTCGTTCAGACAACTGCCCTGGATCATCAGTCCGCACACCGAGCACGTCAGGATAGTGCCGAGCACCCGGGGTGTCTGCGGCAGGAACGTCGCGCACACACCGACAGTGATCAGGAACGGAAAAACAACCTCCGTCGGCAGCGGCATGAAGAATCGATCACCGTCCACGGGATACAACAGGTCGAGAAGCACCGTCCCGACGGAGGCAATGGTCAGGGAATAGACGACGGTACGGACGGTCAGTGCCATCGGGCGGCGAATGATCGTCGAAAGCAGTAGCACACCGGCGGCAATTACCGCGATCAAGGGCGCGTCACCGAGGAACGCATAGGCGCCACACGGGCAGAGCAGCACCCAGGCGCACAAAAACGTCACCAGCCGCTGCTTGGGTTTACCCGGTTTTGCCGGTACTGTTTGGTCAACTTTCAACAGGGTGGTCGACTCTTGGTTATGATCGCGACTTCCAGATCCTGGACGCTTCAACTCGCGTTCTTCCTGGCCATGAGCCTGCCGCTGGCGGCGGAACGGCTGAAGCTGGGGCGGTCCGTTACGCTCGAAGCTGCCGGACTCAAAATGAGACCGTTAACAGGCTTTGTCAATAGTCCGCTGCCGATGCCGACGACCCACGGTTACCGTAGCCGGACGACCGGCAAACGCACCGAAGCCCATGACCCGCGCGAACTCTGGCTGCGCGATCAGCAACTGGCGATGTTCAAGAGCAACGACGGCCACATCGCCGTCGGTGAACTCACCTGCAACGTCCTGACCAGATTGCCGTTGATCAACAACGAACATGTCAC
>CAJWLW010000305.1 GCA_913042885.1 uncultured Lentisphaeria bacterium
CAGGCCGGTCGCCAGCCACTTCGACCGACCGTCGACTGACATTGTTCTCTCTCTCCTACCGTTTCGAGGTGCGCCACGCAGCCAATGCGTTTTGTGCCTCTTCAACATCACTGAACGGGTGTTTCTCTCCGCCAATTTCCTGATAGGCCTCATGCCCTTTGCCGGCGATCACTATCGTGTCGTTCGGCCCGGCCTCGCTGACTGCTCCGGCAATTGCCGCGCGTCTGTCGATGATTGATTCAAATGCCACGTCAGGGCTCAGACCGGGCAGGATGTCGCCGATGACCGCCTGCGGGTCCTCGCTGCGCGGGTTGTCGCTGGTCACAACGACCAGATCACTCCAGCGCGACGCCGCCTCTGCCATGCGTGGGCGTTTGCTGCGATCTCGATCGCCGCCACAGCCGAATACCACGATCAGACGTCCTTCACACAGCGGTTTCACGGCCGACAGGACGTTCTCGAGTGCGTCGTCGGTGTGCGCATAGTCGATGATGATATTCACTTCGTCCGCACCGCCCAGCGACTGCATCCGTCCGGGCACGCCGCCAAACGCCTCGACAGCGGCAGTCACGCGGTCGGCAGGAATCTCGAGCGCCAGTGCCGTCGCGGTTGCAGCCATGACATTCGACACGTTGAAATGTCCGACCAGCGGCGAGTGCATCGTCTGTGTTACGCCTTGCCAGGTGTATGTCACTTCGCTGCCGCGCAGTGTCGATGTGTGTTCGATGACGCGGCAGTCTGCGGCGTCCGCTGTCCCGAAGGTGACGGCTCCCGAGAGGTCGTCGGCCAAGCGGCGGCCCCAGGCATCGTCGATGTTGATTACGGGCGTGCCGGAGTCGGTCATGTACTCGGTGAACAGGCGTTTCTTGGTCTCGAAATAATCGTCCATTGTCGGGTGATAGTCCAGGTGATCCAGGCTCAGATTTGTGAACACGCCGGCGTCGAACAGCAACGTGCCCATGCGCCGTTGCCACAGCGCGTGGCTCGACACTTCCATGACGACGGTGCCGACACCTGCTGCGACCATCTCGGCCAGCAGTGCCTGTAGTTCGAGCGGCGTTGGCGTGGTGCGGTCGGCGGTGATTTCACGTTCGCCGATCTCATAGTGGACGGTGCCGATGAGGCCGGTGCGCTGTCCGGCGTTGCGCAGGATGTCGCGCAGCAGGAAAGCGGTCGTCGTCTTGCCGTTGGTACCGGTGATGCCGGCGAAGCGCAGCTTCAGCGCCGGCTGGTCATAGTGACACTCAGCCAGACGCCCGAGCGCCATATAGTCATCACTGACGCGCCAGGACGGCACCGGCAAGTCGAGAGCGGCGTCGGCCTTGTGAACAACGCCGCAGGCGCCTTGCGCCACAGCGTCGGCAATGTACTTGCGGCCGTCGTCGCTGGCGCCGACGATGGCGACGAACAAATCGCCGGGCTTGACCAGTCGCGAGTCGTTGGTCAGCCCAGCTACCGGTACGTCGAGGCCGACCGAACGATCGATCGCCAGGCGGCCGCAGGCATCATGATAGTGTTGCAGTGTTTTCGTCATGGGTGTGGCCAACTTGTCGTCGCGTTGACCGACATCTGATCCGCCAGATCCGGCGGCACCGCCAGGTATCGCAGTGTCTGTTTGGCGATACGTGAGAAAGTTGGTGCTGCGACTGCGCCGCCGTAGTAAGTACCGGTCGACGGCGAGTCGGCCATCACCAGCAGGACAAAGGCGGGGTCGCTGGCCGGTGCGAAGCCGATGAATGATGCGATGAATTTGCCGTGGCCGCTGTAGCTGCCGTTGACCAGTTTCTGTGAAGTCCCGGTTTTGCCCGCAACGCTGTGCCCGGGTACGGCGGCTTTGCGGGCCGTGCCGCCGGGTTGGGTGACGCGGACCATGGCGGAGACGATTTTACTCGCCGTGTTGCCGCGCAGTACGAGACGGTGGGGCGGCGGGACCACAGCCTCGACCTTGGCGTCACTGCTGATTATGCGGTCGATTAGATGCAGCTGGGGCATCTCACCGTTATTGGCCAGTGCACAGTAGGCCTGAGTCATTTGCAGCGGTGTCACGGAGACGCCCTGGCCAATCGGAAAGCGGGTGACGCTGAGGCAGTCCCATTTCGCTGGCCGCCTCAACAGGCCGGCGGACTCGTCGTCGAAGCCGATCCCGGTGGGTTTGCCGAAACCGAACCGGCGCAGGGTCTGAAAGAGTCGATTCTTGCCCATGGTCACACCGATTTTGGCGGTGCCGATGTTGCTCGACTTGCAGATGATATCGCTGACGTTGAGGATGCCGTAGCCGTGGCTGTCGCGCAGGGGCGTGCGGCAGTAGTACCAGAGCCCGTGTTCACAATCGAATTCAGTCTCCAGATCGACGACGCCGTAGTCGATAGCGCCGGCGACGACGATGCATTTCATCGTCGAGCCCGGGTCGTAGACGTCCGAGACCATGTGATTGCGCCACCGACTGGGGGCCATTTCGGTGCGGTCATTGGGGTTGTAGGTGGGCCACTGGGCCATTGCCATGATCGCGCCGGTCCGCGGATTTGCCATGATTGCGCAGGCTCGTTCCGGTACAAATTCCTCGACCATGGCACGCAGTTCCTTCTCGACAATGTACTGGATCGGTTCCTCGATGGTCAGGTAAACGGATTTACCGTCGAGCACCTGCTGCTGCGGCAGCGTACCGCGATGCAGGGGCCGCCCCTGGCGGTCGTGTTCGTAGGTGATCTCACCATGGTTCGGCGACAGTGACTCGTTGCAGAGCGACTCGATCCCGTAGACGCCCTGATAATCGATGTTGACGAAGCCGAGCACGTTCGCCAGCATCTCATCCTTGGGATAGACGCGACGCTGGCTGTCGAGAAAGCGGATGCCCGGCAGCTTCAACGCGGACAGACGTGCGGCATCAGCGATGTCGACGCCGTTCTTGACGACGACTTCCTTATAGGTACGAGTCCCATCAAGGGCACGCGAGTAGAAGCGGCGCTCGAGCAGGGCGCGATCGACGGCTAGCTCGCCGGCAATACAACTGATGATGTACGGGAGCTGCTCGTCTGGCATCCGGGTGAGGTCGGCTCGCACATCTTTGCAGAACTTGTTACCGACCAGGACGTGTCCACGGCGGTCGCAGATCGCGCCGCGGTTGCCGACGCGCTTCTCGCGGGTGGTGTACATCTGCCGTGCCTTGGCGTGCAGTTCTTCGTGGCGGGTGATCTGCAGATGGAAAAACCAACTCGAGAATATACCGAACACGACGGCGAGCAGGATCCCGACAATCGTGATGCGAAAGGCGTAGGCCTCCCGATACATGGTGACGGCGCGCACTGCCTCCACCTGTTCGGTGGCCATACGATCACGTTGTCCGGTGAGAGCTGTCAGCTTCAGTTATTCCTGCTTTGCCAGAGTTTCTGCGCTGGTGATGTTTCTTGCGACACGGGTGACATGGGTGACATTCTGTTCGCCTTCGATCTGACGATGGTAGGCCACCAGATCGATCTGTCGCACCTGTTCCGGATCCGAAGAGCGCAGCCCGAGCTGCAGCGCCTGGCCCTCGACGTACTCGGGGACCAGAAACTTCTCACGCAGCATGCGCAGGTTGTTGTCCTCGTCGATCAGCTGCGACAGTGCCTGATGTCGCTCGGTCCAGATCAGACCCATGTTCGTCGACGACCGTTCCAGATAAATCTTCGTCAGTGCCACGAGCATGATGACACTCACGACACAGAGAAACTTGACGGCTGTACCGCGAGCGATCAGGCTGCCGGATTTCTGCGGTGCATTGCTGCGGGTGTACAGGTCTCTGTTTGTCAGTCGCATCGTGTGACCTCCGAAGAGGCGGTGATGAAGCACCGCGTCTCCATAATGGTTATATCTTTTCGGCTGATCGTAATTTGGCTGGTGTTGCCCGAGAATTTTCTGCGGACTCTGCCGCGCTTGGCCTCAGCGGTTTCCGCGTCACCAGTCGAACTGTCGGGACTTTGTCGCAGGTGCACACCGGCAGTTCCTGTGGGCAGATGCAGTCCTTCGCTGCGTAGCGCAGAGTTTCCTTGACGATGCGATCCTCGCCGGAATGAAAGCTGATGGCTACCAGTCGGCCGCCCGGCGCCAGCAACTCCAGAGCCATCTCGAGGCCCTCCTCGAGATGCTCGAACTCGTTGTTGACGACAATCCGCAGTGCCTGGAAGCATCTCGCCGCTGTCGGTGTGCTGCGTCCTTTTTGTCGCGGCATGTTGGCTTTCACCAGTTCTGCGAGTTCCCCGGTATGCGACCACAATCTGGCCTCGCGCCGGGCGACGATTGCACGGGCGATCTTGCGGGCTCCCGGCATCTCGCCGAATGTCCTCAGCACTTCCGTCAGTTCGTTTTCGTCCGCGGTATTGAGAATCCTGGCGGCGGTGATCGGTGAGGTTCGGTCCATCCGCATGTCCAGCGGTCCATTTTGCGTGTAACTGAAGCCACGGTCCGGCTGATCGATCTGCATCGAACTGGTGCCGAGATCCATCAAGATGCCATCGACCGAGGGCCAGCCATGTTCTGCTGCCAGGCCTTCCATGTTGCCGTAGTTGCCATGGACCAGCGTGCAGCGGTCCTGAAACGGTGCCAGGCGTTTGCGGGCAATCGCCAGTGCGTTCTCGTCGCGATCGATCCCCAGCAGCCTGGCGGTAGTGTCCGCTGCCAGCAGGGCCGCTGCATGCCCACCAGCGCCCAAGGTCGCATCGATATATCGCCCATTGGGCCGCGCTCGGAGATGTTTCAGTGTTTCGAGGACCAGGACGGGCCGATGATGAGCGGGTTGATTTGTCATTGGACATCACAGCTCTCCGCTTTCCTGAATGCGTTCGATCTGGTCAAGGACGTCCTCGGTGCGCATGCTGCTCTGGTTCCAACGTTCGGGGGTCATGATTTGAATGGTTGTGAAGCTGCCCACCATGATTGCCTCGCCTTTGAGGCCGGCATGTTCCATCAGCTCCTGGGTCATGGTGATGCGTCCCTGTTTGTCACAGGAGGAGCGGCTGGCTTTGGCGCCAATCATGGCGAGGGCCTGGCTTTTCTCGGCATTGGCGAAAGAGACTTTGCGCACTTTGTCTAGGATCTCCTGCTCGAAGAGTTCTTTCGGTAACACCTGGATGGTTTGGTTGCGTCCGGGCAGGAGGTAGAACACAGCGTCATCGCCGGCGTCTTTGCGCCATTCCTTAGGGATGGCGACGCGCCGCTGTGCGTCGATGCTGTGTGGGTGAAACCCAATGTAAACCTGATCTGCCATTGTCTCGTCCGAGTCGAACCGTTGTGCAACTTAATTCCCCTAAGTGCCCCTACATACCCCTAAATAACCGTAGAAAAAGGTAAATACAAATGACTGTTGAATTTTTTTCGAATTTATTTCAGAGGGTCTTATATTATCTTAAATATTTAATATTAAGGTATTTATGAATATATTTTTGACCCGGATGAGGAGGAGATGGGGAAAATATTCTGAAAAAAAGTGCGGTGCTGAGGGATTTTACACGCCGCAGTATCGATGGCGTACAAAAGGTTCCGACGCTACTTGACGAAGTACATCGGCTGTTTGAATTGCACGGTCTGCGTGCCTTCCTGGATGACTACCCGATGGCGACGGCATTCGTTCGACATGGCGGTGCCGAAGTCCGGTATTTCGACCGTATCGGGTGATTCCAATTGAGTAGGCTCTGTTCCGGTTGCCGGAATTGCTGGTTTTGCAGATCGGGAAGTCGAAAAACGGTTGATGAGGCAAACCGTTTTTCCTTCACTCAACTTTTCAACCCGTCCACTCGCGATCCATCGGCAGGACCCGGGGATCGCACCCTGCGGCGAGGTCACAGATTCGCTGTGTCTTCGGTCAGCCAGCGCCGCAGGATGGCGATGAGCTGCGTGCTGCAGGTTTTGCCG
>CAJWLW010000306.1 GCA_913042885.1 uncultured Lentisphaeria bacterium
TGCTGGTTGAGCTGCAGTGCATCGCATGCCTGGGAAACGAAGTCGTCACAGGGTATGCAATTGCAGCCGCTCAGAATCTGTGGGATATAGCCAACGTCCGACTGGAAGCTGGTGCTGGTTTGCGAGACACCACCGATACCGCCGACGCTGTCGTGCAGCATATAGCTGGCGCTCGTAGTGTTGGTGCCGCCCTGTGACAAAGTGTCCGGGCACACATCGTTGGCATTGACATGGAGGACAAACATGAGGGCCACGCCCAATGCTGCAAATACTTTTCCTGTTTGTTTCATCATCTTTCCTCAGAAGCTTGAAGTACAATGAAGTTTCGCGGTGACTATTCCGCCTCTGCTCCACTTATCAGTTAATGCTCGTGTTATATGTCATTACGCGCGCCAATCCAAGTAAAAAATGAGGCGTCGGCAGGCTCTAACTTTCCAGAAATTCCGGAAACTATTTATTGGCAAGGCATTACGTTTTTTTTTGCACGCCAGATTTATGCCGTCGGGCTTCTGCCAGCAAGTTCGGACAGCGAAAAAGCAGTGTTTTTCCGCCGAATGGCCGCTTTACCGGTCGTCACGGAATTACATGCAACCCATTTCTGTGGCCCAGGTTGCCGTGGTCCGACCACACCGTCTGCCAGCGCTCACTTCAACCGTCAACCGGTTCGGGCAGGATGCCGCTGACGAGGGGATTGGCTTTGAAATACTCTTCAATCCAGGGCTGGTGCAGGTCGAGGCGAATCTCCTCGGACAAGCTGCGAACGGTGTTAGCAGCGGACGTTGTGCCTCGGAGTAGTAGCGCAGATCGAGAGCCTTGATACCGACACCGGCGCTCGATGAACTCCCCGAGCCGCGACTCCGGCGTCGGCTGCCGCATCTCCTCGGAGCGCAGCACCGTGGGTTCGTGAGTAAAGAGCACGTCCCCGTCGATCTGTTGCCAGAGCGTCATCACGGGCCAGGGCAGAACTGATTTCGTTGTTTCGGCAGTCATGGAGGCAGACTGATTTCAGATGGTTGAGAATAAGGGCGTTGAAGAATCAATTGGCGAATTCGGCAGTCAGACATCACATCACGCTTGAAACACCTTTGGCAGACGTGTAATCTTTCCTCCCTGAACGATTCCGCCATTCCCATGATCATCCAACTGTCGATTTCACTGCCGGGGCCAGCAGTGATTCCGGTGTTCACCAACATCGGCGTCACGCTGCTGCCCTCGTTCCTCGCCGCCGTGCTCAGTGCCCTGACAGTGCTGGTCAACCCCCGCATGCTTGTCGTTCGTGCCCGGCAGCGGCCCGGTGCCGTCAGCGCGATTGGCGCCGCCATCATCGTCCTGTCGGTGTTTGGCTGTTGGCTTGCGGTTCACTCCAGGGCGTCAACTGTTGACGATACAGCCGTAATCGATTGGCCGCGCGTTGCCCTGGCACTGATCGAAGCCCGAGAGCACCCGAGTGCCGACGACGGCAGCGGTCCGATTCCCGTGGCGTTCGCCGCCGCATGGCGCTACCCAGCCGGCGGTATGGTGCTGACCAGCCCTCTGGCCGCCGCCGGCCGGGTCTACGGCGGTACTGCCCGGCCGAGTTTTATGGGTACAACCGGCACGTTGTTCTGCCTCGATGCCAAGACAGGAGAGGAACTGTGGCGGGCCGACGGGTCGGAGCCGCAGGACGAACGGGGCACGGGCCGGTCGGCTGCGAACGAGCCTGACTCCCGGTTCAAGGGCTTTTTCAGCTCGCCTGCCCTGAGCGCTGACGGCCGATATGTAATTGTTGGGCAGGGCCTCCACGAAGACAACAATTGCAGCCTGCTCTGTTTCGAGGCTGACAGCGGTCGACTGCATTGGCGCGTGCCTACGGAGCTGCACATCGAGAGCTCCCCGGCCGTCGCCGGCGATATCGTGGTTGTCGGCTGCGGCGCCATCGAGCGGAGCGACGGCAAGCCCGCAGGCAACCCGGGCTTCGTCCTGGCCGTGCGGGTGTCCGATGGCACTGAGCTTTGGCGCTACCCCCTGGCTGATCCCGAAAGTTCGCCGACAATTGCCGACGGCATCGTCTACATCGGCAGCGGCGTCAACGGCAACGCCGTCGCGGCACTGCGAATCGAATCCGACGCAGCGTTGCAGGCCGCCGGGCAGCCGCGTCTGCTGTGGTCTGTCGACACCCGTTTCCCGATAGTCAGCGCTGTCGCCGTTGCCGAGGATCTCGTCGTCGCCGCCGGCGGCAACGGCGACTATGTCATTTCGGCCGAAAGCCCTGCCGGCATAGTTCTCGCTTTCGACCGCCGCACCGGCGCGATTCGCTGGCGACAGGAGGCTATTGGCGACACTGTCCTTGGTGCCCCCGTGATCGCCGGGGACAAGATTATCTGTACGTCGCGCCGCGGTGAGGTCCTCGCCCTGGCCCTGAACGACGGTGCCATTCGGTGGCGGCGCAGAGTTCGCGAGAACGACCCGATCCTCGCCGGTGTCGCGCTGGCCGGTCGGGTCGAAGGCTCGCCAATAGCCGACTGGGTTGCGTACACAGTGACGAGCAGCGGCTGGCTGGCCCGGCTCGATGCCGCCGACGGCCGCATCCTGGAGACCCATTTCATCAATGACAACCACAATCCCGGCTTCAGGAGGCTGTCGCTGAGCACCCCGATCATCGCCGACGGCTGGCTTTATGTCGGCAGCGAGACCGGCGGTCTGCGCGCCTTTTTCGGCACCCGTCGATGAATCCGACACCCCTCCCCATTCAGCCGCTGTCCGAGTGCGACGATATCACGCTCACAGGCGGCAAGGCAGTAAACCTGGCGCGCATGATCGCGGCCGGACTGCCGGTGCCGGATGGTTTTGTCGTGACGACCGCTGCTCTCCGCCATGCCGACGCCGGCATTGGCAGCGAGTTGGCCGCCGGCATCGGCGATGCTTACGCTGCCATCGGTCGCCCCACGGTGGCCGTGCGCTCGTCGGCGACACTGGAAGACCAGCCGACCGCTTCACTGGCCGGACAGTTCGCCTCGCAGATCGGCGTCCGCGGGGAGGGGGGGCTTCTTGACGCAGTCGCGAAATGCCGGGCCAGCCTACACTCGGAACGAACCGCCGCCTACGCCGCGGCGCAGCACCTCGACGCCGGCGCAATCGAGATGGCGGTCATTGTGCAGGAACTCGTTCCGACGGAGGTTTCCGGCGTGCTGTTTACGCGCAATCCGCAATCCGGCGCGGCGGACGAAATGCTCGTGGAGGCAGTGTGGGGACTCGGCAATCCGCTGGTTTCCGGCGCCGTACAGCCGGATCAGTGGCAGCTCGACCGCGCCAGCGGTTCCGTGCGCCGGACACGCATCGCTGACCAGGAAATCTGGCAACCGCCGGATGCTTCGGAGTCCGTGCCACTGCCCGAGGACCGGCGCTGTACCGCCTGTCTCGACGAAGATGCACTGCGGGCGCTGTGGGAGTTGGGCCGGCGAACGATCGAATGCTTCGGCTGCGACCAGGACATCGAGTGGGGATTTGCCGAAGGACGATTCTTCCTTCTGCAGTCCCGCCCCGTTACCACGGCTGCCGGCGACCCCGCCGACCTGGATGTGATTCGGCAATCCCTGCAGCAACGGATGGCCGCCGGGCATGGCCCGTGGGTGCTGCACAATCTGGCCGAAACCCTGCCGCATCCGACGCCGCTGACGTGGAGTGTATTCCGGCGGCTGCTGAGCGGCGACGAAGGATTCGGGCTGATGTATCGCAGCATCGGCTTCGCCCCGGCGGCGAGCTGCCGCCACGGGTTTATCGACCTCATTGCCGGCAGGCCCTACGCCGACCTGGCCCGACTGCCCGAGATGTTCTTTGCTGAGCTGCCGTTTCGCTATGACGTCGCCCGCGCCCGGATTGAACCGGAGATGGTCAACGCACCACCGGCGCTGCCGGCCGGCTCCTTTGTTGCCAGGTTCTGCACGGCGCGCCGGTTCGCACGAGTGAACGCAAACCTTCGCGCCCGCCTCGACGTCCACGACAGCGACCTCGCGGACACGGTCTTTCCTGAGTTTTCCGCCTGGTGCGGCGCCGGGAAGGCGCGCGATCTCTCTCGTCTGTCCGCTGCGGAATGGTGCGAGTTGTGGCAGCAGCGCAGCGATCGGATTCTCAATGACCTGACCCCGCAGTCAATGCTTGCGACGCTGCTGCTGAAGCTGGCCATGGACGATCTTGCCGAGATTCTCGGCGAATACTGCTGGCAGGAGGACACCCAGGCGCTGTTGCAGACGTTGGCGACCAGCGCCGCCCCGAGCCTGACCGTTCGCGCCGGTATCGAGCTGCACAAAGTCGGATGCGGCCGACTCTCGATCGAGCAGTGGCTCACGGAGTTCGGGCACCGCGGCCCGAATGAACTCGAGCTGGCGGCGCCGCGATGGCGCGAGATTCCCGAGCAGATCGCGGCGGCAGCACGCCAGGCGGCCGTGACTGAAGGCCCGCTTGCACGGCACCAGCGCCGCTGCGAGGAAGCCGATGCAGCCGCGGCCCGGACCAGGGCGACATTGCCGGCGCGGGGCCAGGCCGAATTCGATCGGTGCTGGTCGCTGGTACGGCGGTATGTGAACCTGCGTGAAGACGGCAGGCACTGCCTGGTGCTCGGGCTCGATCTGCTGCGGGACCTGGCGCTCGAAGCCAGGAACCGCCTGCTGCTCGGCGACGATGTCTTCCTGCTTGAGGAGTCCGAGCTGGCTGCTGCCGTCACCGCCGGTGCGGCACCCGCCGCCGTCGTCGCCGAGCGCCAATGCCGGCGGAAATCCGAAGCGTCCATCCCGCTGCCGGATGTGATCGAGGCGGCAGATGTCCCGCATCTCGGGGAGCCGGCTGCGACCCCGCCTGAGCAGCGCCGGCGAGCGATGCCGATTGCGCCCGGCACCGCTTGCGGTCCAGTCTGCCTGGCGGCCACTGCCGCAACGGCCGACGTCGAACCGGGCTGTATCCTGGTGTGCAGCAATCTGGATCCCGCGTGGACGGTACTGTTCCCCAGCGTCGCAGGGGTCGTCGTCGAGCGCGGCGGGGCGTTGTCCCACAGCGCCATCGTGGCGCGCGAACTGGGGTTGCCGGTTGTTGTCATGCCCGACGCAGTCCGCACCTTGCGCCCGGGCGCCACGGTTATACTCGACGGGTGCGAGGGGTGGGTGTCGGAGGCGGACACGGAGGCCGTCGTGGAGCCACGGGCCACAGACATCGTACTTCCAGCCAGCCTGATACCGCCGCCCGCTGGTCGGTGCGAGCGCCGCGGCCGCCGGCTGGTCCTGATGGGATTCACCGCTTGGGGCCTCTTCCTCGCCGCCGCCTGGCTGCTGCCTGCAACCTGGCTGCGGCTGCCCGTGTCCCGGTTCCTGGACGGCCTGCTGTGGCCTGTTGTGGGCGCCGTTGGCAAGCCGGGCACGGTGGCGCTGCTCGGTGCCGGACTGGCTGTGCTGATCATTGGCCTGCAGGCGTGGCTCACGGATTCTGCGCGACTGCGGCAAGCGGCAAGCGTTGCCGGGCACCTGCGGGGTGAAGCCGCTGCGGTGCCGCGCGGTTCAACGCGTCGGCGCTGCATCGGTGCCGTGCTGAACGCCATCCAGGTACGCCTGGCGCTCGCTGCACTGCTGCCGCTGGCGCTGCTGCTCGGCCCACTGGTGCTGCTCTTTCTGTGGCTGCCGGCGCGGGTCGCGCCCGCCGTCGAAAGTCCGCCGCCCGGCGCCACTGTCAATGTCTATGCCGTCATTGACGGCGAGCAGCCGGTGACCGTGACGCTTGCGGTCGATCCGCCATTGCGACTGGATGAGGCCTGTCCGGGCACCCAGACCACGGCGCCGGTCCGATCGGTGCTGACCACACTGTACGACCAGTGGCGCGGAGAAGAGACGCCGTCCGCACCGCTG
>CAJWLW010000307.1 GCA_913042885.1 uncultured Lentisphaeria bacterium
CGCATCTGGATACCGGCCAGCACAACAAACTGGAAATCATCTACGCGGCGGCTCATAAGCACTGGGAGATTTAGAATCGCGCCGGCGCTTCAAAAACGCTTCCGGACGTCGGTTCGGCGCCGCGGCAAGATGGCAGCCGCTGACTTGGATTTGTGCTGTAAGATCATTATACTTATCACGTTGTCACGATTCGTGCGTGCCAATGTGTGGAAAGTTGTTCCCCAAGCCATCCATTGCAGGGTGAAACATGGATAAGCTGTCATATCTCAACAACGCCAACGGTGCGTTCATCGACGATCTGTACCGACGGTACATCGATGATCCGCAGTCGATCGAGCCTTCCTGGCAGCGCTTTTTCGAGGGTGTCGAATACACGACCCAGCGCAAAGAAGCCGACGAAGAGGTCAGCACCAGCGACAAAGAAGTCGCGGCGATGAAGCTGATTAATGCTTACCGGGAACGCGGCCATCTTTTGGCCAAGACCAACCCGGTACGGCCGCGCCGCTATCACATGTCGGATCTGAACCTTGATTTTTTCGGGCTCACCGAGATGGATCTCGATCTCGAGCTCGACGTCAGCAGCCAGGTCAAGCTCGAACGCACCACGTTGCGCGCCATCGTGCGGCATCTGAAGAAGACCTATTGCCGTTCGATCGGTGTCGAGTACCGGTACATACCCGATTCGCGGATCCGGCGCTGGCTCAACCGCCATATGGAATCGAACGGCAACGATCCGGCATTCACCGATGAAGAGCGCGGTCGGTTCCTGAAGAAACTGGCCAAGGCGGTTGGTTTCGAGAAATTTTTACACGTCAAGTACGTCGGTCAGAAGCGCTTTTCTTTGGAAGGCTGCGAGGCGTTCATTCCGGCGCTTGACGCGGTGTTTCAGCAAGGTTCCGAGCTGGGTGTGCGAGAGTTCGTCCTGGGCATGGCCCATCGCGGGCGGCTGAACGTGCTGGTGAATCTCTTCGGCAAATCTTACGAGCAGATGTTTTCACAATTCGAAGGTGGCGCATTGCCGGAAGACGTGTATGGCGACGGCGATGTCAAATATCACCAGGGGCATTCAGCGGACATTATCACCGACAGCGGCGCGCCGTTGCACCTTAGCCTGGCTTTTAACCCGTCGCATCTGGAAGCCGTCTGCCCTGTCGTGCTCGGCAGCGTGCGTGCCAAAGGCGAGCGCATGTTCAAGGGCGATTTTTCCAAGATCGTCCCGGTCGTGGTGCATGGCGATGCTTCAATTTCAGGACAGGGCGTTGTTTACGAGTGCGCGAATCTGAGCGCGCTCGATGGCTATTCGACCGGCGGCACGATTCATATCGTCATCAACAATCAGGTCGGTTTCACTGCGAACTATCGTGAGATGCGCTCAAGCCTGTACTGTACCGACATTGCCAAGGTGACCGAGTGTCCGGTGTTCCATGTCAATGCCGACGACACCGAATCCGTGATTCATTGCGCCCAGATGGCGGTCAAGCTGCGGCAGGAATTCGGCATCGATGTGTACATCGACATTCTCGGCTATCGCCGCCACGGTCACAACGAAGGTGACGATCCGAATTTCACACAGCCGTTGCTGTACAAAGCGATCTCCCGCCACCCCACGGTCCTCGACATTTACACCAAGACCCTGATCAAGGACAAGGTGATGGACGGGGACGAGGCACAGAAGATCGGGACCGATTTCCATGCCGAGCTGCAGGACAGCCTCGACGACGCCCGCGAGCACAAGCCGTCGATCGAAGTGGATTTTCTGGGGCGGCAATGGAGCGGCTATCGGCCGGCACAATCGGAAGATTTCGATCAATCGGTAGACACCGGCGTGCCTCGCAAGAAGCTGATGAAGATTGCAGACACTCTCGTTGCCGTGCCGGACGGGTTTACGATCTATCCGAAAATGCAGCGCATCATTGACGGCCGCAAGCAACTTATTTTCGAAGAGGGCCAGGTGGACTGGGGCCTGGCGGAGTTGCTTGCTTACGGTTCGCTGCTGACTGAGCAAGTGCCGGTTCGTATCTCCGGACAGGACTGTAAGCGCGGCACATTTGCTCATCGCCATTCGGTGTTGTTCGATGCCAATGACGAGACCGAGTACCTGCCGCTGAACCATATTCAGAAACGCCAGGAGCGTCTGCAGATTTACAATTCGCATTTGTCGGAGTACGGCGTCATGGGTTTCGAGTACGGCTATGCCGTGGCGATGCCCAATGGTCTGGTTATCTGGGAGGCCCAGTTCGGAGACTTCGCCAATGGCGCCCAGATCATCATCGATCAGTTCATCAGTTCGGCGGAATCAAAGTGGCAGCGCATGTGCGGTCTCGTGCTGTTCTTGCCGCATGGTTACGAAGGCCAGGGGCCGGAGCATTCCAGTGCGCGCATCGGCCGCTATCTGGAGCTGTGCGCCGAACTCAACATGATCGTCTGCTATCCGACAACCGCTGCAAACATGTTCCACCTGCTGCGCCGCCAGATGCATACGGAATTCCGCAAGCCGCTGATCGTGATGACGCCGAAAAGTCTGCTGCGCCATCGCCTGACGCGTTCCGACGTGACCGAACTGACAGTCGGTCGGTTTCGCGAAATCATTGACGACGATGCCGCCGACCCGAAGACGGTCAAGCGTGTGCTGCTATGCTCCGGCAAGATTTATTACGAGCTCCTCGAGTACAAGCAGGCCGCGGATATTGATTCAGTGGCGATTGTGCGGCTCGAGCAACTCTATCCATACCCCAGAAAACAGGACGCTGCGCTGCGTGAGAAGTATGGCGCCGCCGAATGGATTTGGGTTCAGGAGGAAGCTGCCAATATGGGGGCATGGATTGCTGTGCGCGACCGTTTCGAAGGCATCGTATTCCGGCTCGTCTCCCGGAAGGAATCGGCGAGTCCGGCGACCGGTCTCGCAGCGCGACACAAGGTAGTCCAGCAATCTCTCGTTGCCGATGCTTTCGCTGGCCAGTGACGGCTGTTACGCTCGGCGGGCCACCGACTTCCCGACACCAACCCCATTGGGCAACCAAGTACCACAGCTTGACACCCGACACTTGACACCTGATACATTACCTTATGAGCAAACTGGAAATTACCGTGCCGGCTGCCGGCGAGTCCGTTAGCGAAGGCGACATTGCCCGATGGTTCAAGGAAGACGGCGACATTGTCGAACTCGACGAGCCGTTGCTCGAATTGGAAACGGATAAGGCCTCCTTAGAGATTCCCAGTCCCGGTAGCGGCTGCCTGAGTATCACGGTGCCCGAGGGCACGACAGTTCTGGTCGGGGAAGTGGTTGGACACGTCGACACCGCCCAGCTCGAACAAGCCGAACGTCCGCCACAGGCAGACGAAGCGGATCCGTCCGTCACCGGGCAGACGGAGACGGCGGAGGTCGAGAGCGCCGAAGAAGACACGATCAAGGCTTCTACCACGAAGAACGTCGAAATGCCGTCGCCTGCCGCCCGCAAGCTGATGGTCGAGAATCAGGTTTCAGCACAGGACGTGCCCGGTACCGGCAAGGGCGGGCGCATAACCAAGGCCGATGTGCTGCGATATATCAAAGAGCGCGATGACATGGAAGCGACGGCCGACATCGACCGGTTCGAAAGCAAGGCGCCACCACCGCAGCCCGCCGATAGCGAACCGGCGAGACCGGCGGGGAGGGATGAAACGGCGCCGATGAAAGGAGCTCCTGCGCCTGCGCCGCCACCAGGTGCGCCGGCGGCACCAGCGGCGCCAGCACCGCCCGGATCCCGGCCGACACGTCGGGAGCACATGAGCCGCCTGCGCCGAACTATCGCCGAGCGCATGGTATCGGCCAATCAGTCGATGGCCCTGCTGACGACGTTCAACGAAGTCGACATGTCCAAAGTCATGGAGATGCGCACGAACTACAAAGAAGCGTTCAAGAAAAAGTACGACGTCAACCTCGGGTTCATGTCGTTCTTTATCAAATCGGCGACGCAGGCGCTGATGGATTTTCCGGCGATCAACGCCTATGTCGAGGAAGACGATATCGTTTATCACGATTACTGCGACATCTGCATCGCTGTCGCGACAGCCAAGGGCCTGGTGGCGCCAGTGTTGCGCGACACGCAGACGTTGTCGTTTGCCGACGTGGAGAAGACGGTTTACGATCTGGCGAGCCGCGGCCGCAACGGCGAACTGTCGATCAATGATCTGACGGGCGGCACGTTTACGATCACCAACGGCGGTGTGTTCGGTTCAATGCTCTCGACGCCGATCGTCAATCCCCCGCAGAGCGCTATTCTCGGGATGCACAACATTGTCCAGCGCCCGACTGTGGTTGACGGTGAAGTCGTGATTCGTCCGATCATGTATGTGGCGCTGTCGTACGATCACCGCATCATCGATGGTGCCGAGGCCGTGAAGTTCCTGGTGACAGTGAAGCAGTTCATCGAAAACCCGTCACGCCTGCTGATCCAGATCTGAGGCGCGCTTTGTCAAACCAATATCAACTGATCGTGATCGGCGGCGGCCCGGGCGGCTATGTCGCCGGCATCCGCGCTGCCCAGCTCGGCATACAAGTCGCCGTGATCGAGAAAGGCTCGACGCTCGGCGGCACCTGCCTGAACGTCGGATGCATCCCTTCGAAAGCCCTGCTCGATTCTACGGAGCTTTACCACCAGGCGAAGGAGAAGTTTGCCAACCACGGCATCAGTGTCGGTGACCTGCAGCTGGACCTGTCACAAATGCTCGGACGCAAGGACGAAGTGGTTTCGGCGACCGTCGCCGGCATCGATTATCTGTTCAAGAAGAACAAGATCGATCGGTTTGTTGGTACTGGCAGTTTTGTCGATGCCAACACGGTCCGGGTCAGTGGCGAGAAAACCGAGGACCTGACCGCGGACAACGTCATTATCGCGACCGGTTCGGAGAGTACGCCGCTGGCGGTTGCACCGGTTGACGGTAAGCGGGTGATCACGTCGACTGAAGCGTTGAACCTGAGGGAGGTGCCGGGGCACATGGTCGTCATCGGCGGCGGCGCTATTGGTCTGGAACTCGGATCGGTATTCGGTCGCCTGGGCTCGCAGATCACCGTCATCGAATTCATGGACAACATCATTCCGGGCATGGACAGCGATCTCGGCAAGGCCCTGCAGAAGGCGCTGCGCCCCCTGAACTTCAAGTTCCATCTGCAGACCGGCGTGACCGGCACCAAAGTCAGCGGCGACAAAGTCACGGTCACAGCAACCGACAAGCAAGGCGAGGAACTCACTGTCGAGAGTGATTACGTTCTGGTCGCCGTCGGGCGCCAGCCTTATACAGACGGGCTCGAACTGGCAACGGCGGGCATTGAAGTGGATGACCGCGGTTGCATCCCGGTAAACGAGAAACTGCAGACGGCAGTGCCGCACATTTACGCGATCGGCGATGTCGTTGCCGGACCGATGCTGGCACACAAGGCCGAGGAAGAGGGCGTTGCCGTGGTCGAATGGATCGCCGGAGAGCAGCCGCAACTCAATCACAACACGATCCCGGGCGTTGTCTACACGTGGCCGGAAGTTGCGGCGGTCGGCAAGACCGAGGAGGAACTGAAGGAAGCCGGCCGGGAGTACAAGGTTGGCAACTTCCCGTTCAAGGCCAGCGGCCGGGCCCGCGCCGCCGACGAGACCGACGGTTTCATAAAGGTCCTCGCCGACGCCGAGACCGACGAAATTCTCGGGGTCCATATGATTGGTCCGCGCTGTGCCGACCTCATTGCCGAAGCTGTCGTGGCAATGGAGTATCGTGCCTCGGCGGAAGACATCGGCCGCATCATCCATCCGCATCCGACCTTTACGGAAGCCTTCAAGGAAGCCGCGTTGATGGCAACGGACGACCGGGCGCTGCATTTCTGAGCGGTAGATGTCGG
>CAJWLW010000308.1 GCA_913042885.1 uncultured Lentisphaeria bacterium
ATGGTACCCGGGAGAGGAATCGAACCTCCGACCAATAGTTTAGGAAACTACTGCTCTATCCGCTGAGCTACCCGGGCACAAATCGAGATACAACGCCATCACAATGAACTCGGTTTAAGATAGTCGCTGTCGCCGGTCATCACAAGATCGCCGGATGAACGTATATTGTTTGTTTTCGGAGCCGCTCCATGACGTTTATCAAGAAGCAATTCCTGCCGATCGGCCTGATCGTTGCTGCGATTATCGGGATCACCCTCCCAGCGCCGGGTATCTGGATGTCGCAGATGCCAACGGGGCTGATAGCGGTGACGATCATCTTCCTGATCAGCGGGCTGGTGCTGAAGACCGACGACATCAAGGTGGCGTTGGGCGCGTGGACGGCAACGCTGTGGGGTTGCAGCTCGATTCTGCTGGTAACCCCCGCCATCGGGGTGTGCCTCACGATGTGGCTCCCGATCGACGGGGCACTCAAGCTCGGGCTGGCGCTGTTCTGCTGCATGCCGACAACGCTCTCGTCCGGTGTGGTCCTGACGACACAGGCGCGCGGCAACGTAGCGATGGCGTTGCTGTTGACGGTGATGACCAATATCGGCGGGGTGTTCGTTGTGCCGTTTGTCATTGTTATCGCCATCGGCAATATGACCGGCAACAGCCAGCTCGAGCTTTCCGCAACGACCCTGCTGTTTAAGCTGTGCCTGGTCGTGCTGGTGCCGCTGGTGGTCGGCAAGGCGCTGCGCAGCAGATGCAGCGGCTGGGTCGACAGCAGGCGCGGCACGTTGTTGATGATCAGCAACCTGGCGTTGATCTTGATCCCGTGGATGGAGTTCAGCCGTTCCGGCAAACGACTGATGGGGCTGGATGCGACCGATCTGCTGCTGCTTGTTGTCGCGTCGCAAGCGATCCACGGCATCTACCTGCTGCTCAATGCCGGCGTGTCAAGGCTGATACCGATCGATACTGCCACGCGCAAGGCCGTCATCTTGATGGCGAGCCAGAAGACTCTGCCGGTGGCGCTCGCCGTGTTGGCGTTTCTACCGGTGGCCGCCGAAGTCAAAGCCTTGGCAACGATTTCCTGCATTGTTTTTCATCTCGGCCAGATCATAGTGGATGCGTTTATCGCAACACATTGGGCAAACGCCGCCGGTGACTCGTGATCATTTGGACTGCACGAAACATCCGTCGGCTTTGGTCAAACCATTGGTGACGGACTATGGTACCGTCGATGTCTCGAATGGCCCAGGACGATAGTATGCACCAGCGAACCATGGAAAATTTGCCGCCGACGGATCATACGCCTCAGCCGTATAGCGGGCTGCCGAAAGACGAGGTGCTGAAACTGCGTGAGCAGTACCTGCATCCCGCCATATTTCACTATTACAAAGAACCGCTGATGATCGTCGAAGGGCATATGCAGTATGTCTACGACGAGACCGGCCGGCGTTACCTGGATGGCATCGGCGGGATCGTGACGGTCAGCGTCGGGCATTGTCATCCGCATGTGACGCAGGCGGCAGTACAGCAGCTGCAGACACTACAGCACGCGACAACGATTTACCTGAACCCGGTGGTTGCGGAGTACGCAGAGATGCTGGCGGCACGGATGCCGGGAGACCTGAGCATCTGTTACTTCGTCAACTCGGGCTCGGAAGCCAATGACCTGGCGATGATGATGGCGCGGCTGCACACCGGCAACTACGATGTGCTGGCTTTGCGCAACGGTTACCACGGTGGCAGCAGTGCGACGATGGGGTTGACTTCGCAGAGCACGTGGAAGTTCAATTACCCGCACAATTTCGGCATCCACCACGTGCAGAACGCCAATCCCTACCGCGGCCCCTGGGGCTACGACGATCCGGATGCCGCAGGGAAGTATGCCGCCGAGGTGGCGGACACCATCCGCTGCGCGACGCCCGGCTGCATCGCGGGCTGGTTCTCGGAATCGATCCAGGGAGTAGGCGGCGCGGTCGTGTACCCGCCGGGGTATCTGAAACAGGTTTATGATATTGTGCGCGCGGCGGGCGGCGTCTGCATTGCCGACGAGGTCCAGACCGGGTTCGGCCGTACCGGCACGGACTATTGGGGCTTCGAAGGCGAGGGCGTGACGCCTGACATTGTAACACTGGCCAAGGGTATCGGCAACGGTGCACCGCTGGGGGCTGTCGTGACGACGCCGGCAATTGCCGCGTCGATGACCGGCAAGTTTCACTTCAATACGTTCGGCGGCAACCCGGTGTCGATGGCGATGGGCAAGGCAGTGCTCGAAGTCATCGACCGGGATCAGACTCAGCAGAACGCACTGGAGACCGGCGCCTACCTGAAAGACGGGTTGTGCGGGCTGCAGGCGAAGCACAACATCATCGGTGATGTCCGGGGCCGCGGGCTGATGCTCGGTGTCGAGCTGGTCAAGGACCGCGACACGAAAGAGCCGGCGACCGAAGAATGCATACAAGTGTTTGAAGCTGCTCGCCAGGGGGGCCTGTTGATCAGCAAAGGCGGACTATGCGGCAACACCCTGCGGGTCAAGCCGCCGATGTGCATCACCCGCGCAGATGTCGATTTCCTGCTGGCGGTGCTGGACGATGCGTTCGCGGGGCTTTGAAGAAAGAGAGATCGCGAAGTTTGCGAAACAACAAATGGAGACGACGTACCAATGACTGAAACTATTACCTGCTGCCCGATCCTGATCGGTAATGAATGGTCGGTGCCGGACACGGCGGAAACATCACCGGTCTGCAACCCTTCAACCGGCGAGCAGATTGCGGCGGTGCCAATGTGCGATGCCGATATTGTCGACAGTGTTGTGCGTAATTCTTACGCAGCCTTTGAAGATTGGATGGAGACGCCGCCGATCGAGCGCGCCCGGGTGCTGTTTCGCTACAAGATGCTGCTCGAAGACCATTTCGAGGAACTGGCCACAATGATTGTGCGCGAGCACGGCAAAACGATTACCGAAGCGCGTGGCGATGTGCGCCGTGGCGTAGAAGTGGTGGAGTACGCCTGCGGTATCACCGAGTTGATGAAAGGCGAGTGTCTCGAGAATATTGCGCGCGGTATCGACTGTCACATGATCCGTCAGCCGATCGGTGTATGCGTTGGTATCTGTCCGTACAACTTTCCCGCGTTGGTGCCGCTGTGGATGTACCCGATGGCGATTGCCTGCGGCAACACCTTCATTTTCAAGCCCAGCGAAAAGGTCCCGCTGACCGGGCAGCGATTGATCGAGTTGCTGATCGAGGCAGGGTTGCCGCCCGGCGTGATGAATGTTGTACATGGCGGCAAGGTGTGTGTCGATGCATTGCTCGAGCACCCGCTGGTCAGTGGCGTGTCGTTCGTCGGGTCGTCGCCGGTTGCCAAGTACATCCACGAGACGGCGAGCCGCAACGGCAAGCGCGTACAGGCCGCGGGCGGTGCCAAGAATTTCGTCTTCGTCATGCCGGATGCAGAAGTGGGCAAGGCGGTGGACGGCATGATCGACGGCGCCTTCGGATGCGCGGGGCAGCGGTGCATGGCGGCATCGACGGCGGTAGTTGTTGGCCAAGCAGCGGACGACTTTTTACCGGCGCTGGCGGAGGCGACTCGAGCGATAAAAGTAGGGCCGGCCGATCGCGACAGCAGTGCAGGCATGGGCGCGCTGATTACCGGTGAGCATCTCGATCGTGTCACCGGACTGATCGCGACCGGCGTCGAGGAGGGTGCCGAACTTCTGGTCGACGGCCGTGGTGTAAAGGTCGATGCAGCACCGGATGGATTCTATCTGGGACCGACGATCATCGACCGGGTCGAAGACAACATGAGCATCTGTCACGAAGAGATTTTCGGGCCGGTGCTCAATGTCATGCGCTTCGAAGACCTCGACGCTGCCATCGACATTGCCAACCACCAAGCCTTCGGCAACGGTGCGTGCATCTACACAACCTCGGGCAAGGCGGCACGGGAGTTCAGCCATCGCATCCAGTGCGGTATGGTCGGCATCAATGTCGGGGTGCCGGCGCCACTGGCGTATTTTCCGTTCAGCGGCTGGAACTATTCCTTCTTCGGCGACCTGCATGTGCAGGGCAAGGAGGCGATCTATTTCTACACGCGCGCGAAAGTCATAACCAGCCGCTGGTTCCAGCCCGGCGAAGGCGATATCTGGCATAAAGATTAAGAGCATTGACGAATGAGTGCAGGCAAGAGATTCCGGGATGCGCTGGCAGCGAACACGCCTTTGCAGGTGGTTGGAGCGGTGAACGCTTACTGCGCGACCATGGCGTCGCGGGCGGGGCATCAGGCACTGTACCTGTCGGGTGCGGGCGTCGCCAACGCGTCGTACAGCTTGCCGGATCTGGGCATGACCAGCCTGGACAACGTGCTGGAGGATGTCCGTCGCATCACGGCCGTCACCGAGGTGCCGCTGCTGGTCGATATCGACACGGGCTGGGATGACATGGGACTGACCGTCCGGGAGATGATAGCCGCCGGCGCGGCTGCGGTGCATCTCGAAGACCAGATCGCGCAAAAACGTTGCGGCCACCGTCCGAACAAGCAGATCGTCTCCTGCGATGAAATGGTGGACCGTATCAAGGCGGCGGTGGACACGAAAACGGACGCGGATTTTTTCGTTATCGCGCGGACAGACGCGTTGGCGCAGGAAGGTCTGGAAAAAGCGATCGACCGCGCCCGGGCGTATGTGGACGCGGGGGCTGACGGCATTTTCGCCGAAGCGGTGCAGACGCTGGATGATTACCAGAGTTTCGCGCAGGCGCTTGAGGTGCCGATCCTGGCCAACATGACGGAGTTCGGCAAGACGCCGTTGTTCACGAAAGACGAACTGACAGCGGCCGGCTGTGGTATGATTCTCTACCCGTTGTCGGCCTTTCGTGCGATGAATCAAGCGGCGCTGAATGTCTATCGCCACGTGCTCGCCGCCGGTGACCAGAAAGCGGTCGTCGATCAGATGCAGACACGTGAAGAGCTCTACGACTTCCTCGACTACCACGCCTTCGAAGAGAAGCTGGACGAGTCGTTCGAAGACTGATGAATCACGACGCGATCATCTTTGATATCGACGACACGCTGTACAACAGCACGCGGCTGAGTATCACGGCGCGGGCGAACGCGATCGAGGCGATGATCGATGCGGGACTGCCGGTCGACCGGGAGACCGGGACCGAACTGCTGGCCGGTGTGATCCAGCGGCTCGGGGCGAATTCGAACCGGCACTTCGACGAGCTCGTCGAGGCCGTCGGCGTACCCCCGAGTGCGCGCCTTATCGCGGCCGGGATCGTTGCCTATCACAACACCAAGCCGGTGTACCTGCGGCCTTTTGAAGAGACTATCCCGACGCTGCTGCGCCTGCGCGATCTCGGGTACCGTCTGGGGGTGATTACCAACGGCATGGCCGTGAAGCAATGGGAGAAGCTGATCCGCCTGGGCATCCAGCATTTTTTCCATGCGGCGATAGTCTCAGAGACGGCGGGCATGGAAAAGCCAGACCCGCAGATTTTCACGGTCTGCTGTGAGCAGTTGCAGGTTGAGCCGGCAGCCAGCGTGTATGTCGGAAACGATCCGCATACGGACATTTTCGGGGCGAACCGGGTAGGGATGCTGAGCATTCGCATGCGCAAAGGCAAGCACGCCGACGTCGAGCCCAAGGACGATGCACACTGCGCGGCGAGTGACATTCATCGACTCGGTGATCTGCTGGCGTTGATCGATGCCGGTGTGATTGGTCCCCCGCAAGGCTGAGCCGCAAGCGTAAACGCCGACGAATGATGCGCATAGAGCCATCGTCAGAGGCGGGAAATATGATTCCCGCGGCGCAGCGAAACGAAGCCGGGAGCGCAGCAAAGGCGAAGTTTGGCGGAGGGAGTGGGATTC
>CAJWLW010000309.1 GCA_913042885.1 uncultured Lentisphaeria bacterium
CATTCCAGCCGGCGCCGCGGAAGACGGTTTCCAGCTCCTGGATGATTTTGCCGTTACCGCGCACCGGTCCGTCGAGCCGCTGCAGATTGCAGTTGATCACGAAGATCAGATTGTCGAGCTGCTCACGGGCCGCGAGTGAAATGGCGCCGAGCGATTCGGGCTCGTCCATTTCGCCGTCACCGATGTAGGCGTATACCTTTGCATCTGTTGGTTCCTTGAGCCCACGGTCCTCGAGGTAGCGATTGAACCGGGCCTGATAGATTGCCATGATCGGGCTCAAGCCCATGGATGCGGTGGGAAACTGCCAGAATTCCGGCATCAGCCGTGGATGCGGATATGAGGGCAGGCCGCCACCTGGCTGCAGTTCGCGACGGAAATTAATCAGATCCTGCTCCGTCAGTCGCCCCTCAAGAAAAGCGCGGGCATAGATGCCCGGCGACGTGTGCGGCTGGAACAGGATGTGGTCGCCCTCGAACGTGTCGCTGTGGCCGCGGATGAAATGGTTGAAGGCAACCTCGTACAGTGTTGCTGCCGAAGCGTACGTGGCGATGTGCCCGCCGATCGTGTCGTCCCGGAGGTTGGCGCGTACGACCATGATGATCGCGTTCCAGCGAATCATATTCGTGATACGCTGCTCGATGTCGTGGCTGCCGGGGTAGGGCGGTTGCTTGGCCGCCGGTATGGTATTGATGTACGGCGTGTTCGAGGCGAATGGAACACTGACGCCGTGCTGACGCGCATGGTTCTGCAGTTGGTCCAGCAGTTCGCGGACGCGTTCGGCCCCGGAGTGTTTCAGTACATAGTCCAGCGAGTCCCGCCACTCCGCAGATTCGATCGCGTCAATGTCGTTTGCATTGTTCATGTCACAGACAGCCGGGTGTCCAGTTGAAATTCTGATACTGTTCCCGGTTTTCCCAAATATACCGGCAAACAATCAAGATGGAATGCGGGGGGCGATGGTGCGGGGTGCGGTCACAGTTGACCGCGCCTGCGCTATGGTTGCCAAGGGCGTCCGAGAATCACGGCAACAGGATCCATTGTCATGGTTACCCGTGGTCGTCCTTATACACGACAGTCACCGTGGTGTTGGCGTGCGCGCTTGCCGTCTGCTTTTCTTTTGCGTAGGGCCAGGAAATCTCGAGTTCGACGTCGCCGTCATGGGCACCGAGACCGAAATGCAGGGTCAGTTCGTTCATGTTCCCCCGACCTGTGCCGCCTTCTACCTGGCGTGTCAGGACCCGGTTTGGCAACCGAATGCGGACTTGGGCGCCAATGGCAGCGCGGTTGACTGCCTGGCCTGAGGCTGTCGATTGGGTGCCGGATCCTTCCAGTCTGACTTTCAGCCAGTTTCCCTCGGTGCAGTTGTTGCGCCAGAGTCGGCCACCGGCCATCAGGTCGAGATCACCGTCGTTGTCGAAATCACCCCAGGCGGCCTGGAAAGTGTTGCGGATATTCTGCAGTCCTGACTCTGTCGTGACGTTGCGGAACTGCCAGTTTCCTTCGTTGCGGTACAGTACGGCCTGGTCGCCTCCGTAGACTGTCGTAAAAAAAAGGTCGAGGTCTCCATCATTGTCATAGTCGCCGAGCGCCGGTGAGCCATACGATTCCTGGTAGTGCAGGCCGCACGTGCCCTTGTTCTCGAAGTGGTGGTCCTGAGCCGGGCCGAGGTTTCTTAGGAATTGTGACTGAGGCTGGCCGCCGTGGGCGAAATTCCCCGCGAACAGGTCGATCAGTCCGTCATTGTCAATGTCGCCCCAGGCCGAACCGATACCGTGCCCGTTGCCACCGGCAGCACCGTGGCTTCCGGCCGCATTGGTGAGTCCCCCTTTGCCATCGTTGAGCCACAGGACATTGGCTTCGAGCCGGTAATGCGTGACGTAAACATCCGTGTCACCATCGTTGTCGAAGTCACAGGCAGTGATGCCCCTGGCAGGTTGGGCGCGGCCCTCACTTTTCCAGGACATCTCGAACTTCTGGTTGCCCAGGTTGCGATAGATGCAGTCCGGCTGGTAAACCCAGTTGTTTTCGTAGCCGCCCGTATAGAGATCGAGCAACCCATCGCCGTCGATGTCCAGGACAGTGCCGCCATCGGACACGTCCATGGGGCGTCGTGGCAGAGACTGCTGGCGGAAGGTTCCGTCGTCTGTTGCGAAGTAGGCGAAGGTTGACCCGGGATTGAAATATTCGAGATGGCCGTCGTTATCGAAATCGCCCCAGGCATTGTAAAGCCCGCTGGGACCGGATTGGATAAATTTTTTACCTGCTTCATTGTGCCACAGTGCTGTCTGTGTCTGCAGGTCGGTCCAGCCGTCCCCATCGTAATCGACCCAGGCCGCCTGGCCGTGGTCGACACCGGTCAGGCCGCTCGGGGCGGTGACGTCCTCGAAGCTGACCAGCTGCGAACTCACGAGTGCGCCGCGCAAGGGCTCGGCACCCTTGCCTGCGGCAATATAGAGAATGGCGGGATCGGGGTCGCCGCCGCGGACCAGCAGTTCGGCTGGTTCGACGCGATCCGGATACGCAGTGAAAGACACATTGATATTCTCCTCGGGTGCCTTGCCGGAATCGCGCATACCCCACCAGTGCAGTTGCCATTCGCCGACCGGCACCACCATCTTGCCGGCCTTGGTCCACGTGCGCGGGTTGTTTTCCAGGACGAGTTTTTTCTGTGGCTGACCATGGGTGTTCCAGACGATTTCGACGGTCTGAATCTCGAGTGCCTGCGGGCCGACCTTGCGGAAGGTCGTGCCGGCGCCATTGCCCGTGAGCGTGGCGATGTTGCCATTCGCATCGGTCGTGAACGCGGCGTCTTTGCTGTCGCCCTCGAAGATGTCGATATCGTAGGTGCCGTTCCGGACGGTGGGCACGGTGAGAATGTCATTCGGCCGATTGGCCGGCGCTGCGACGGTCCAATTGCCGGTAAAATAGAAAATGGTTTGGCCGTCGGGCCCTTTCAGGTCGGTGCCGGTGACCCGGCCGCAGTGGGCGTAGTCGGTCGGGCGCCAGCCATTGAAGTCAATGGTGATCGCCGCGGTTCCGGTTACAGCAAAAAACAGCATCAGCGAAAATGTTGTGATGATGATTCGTTTATGCATGTTCACAGTATAATTGCACCTGCTGGTTTTACGACTACACGATTTCGTCGGTATAACCTTGCGTGCAGCCGCCGGTTCGGGTAGTCTTTGCAGAGTTATTACACCTTTGCCGCGACGAACTGCATCATATCCATAGACCTCGATTTGATTGATACGATGATCGCGTAGCCGACACGATTATTGATATTCACGGTGGCTTCGGCTGTTTCAATGCCGCCGGCAGTGACAACTTTTTGTGGGAGGAACAAACATGTTGACGAGCGAACAGGTTGACCAGTACCGCAGGGACGGGTACACCGTGGCGCCAAACCTGCTCAGTGCGACGGAGGTTACGGATCTGATCGTCGAGCTCGACGGCATCTGTGCCGGCAATACACTGGCAGAGCATTCCGATAAACTGGAGATGGAGCCGAACCAGGCGCCGGACGGCACCGTGGTCCGGCGGGTGTATGAACCCTGCACCTATTATCCGTTGTTCGAGAAATTGTCCGAGTCGCCGAAGTTGCTCGACTGCATTGAAGGTCTGATCGGGCCGGACATCCTGCGGCATTACAGCAAGATCAACATGAAACCGGCAGGGATCGGGTCGGTTGTGGAGTGGCATCAGGATATGGGGTATTACCCGCTGACCAACGGCGATTCACTGGCGGCGCTGATGTACCTGGACGATACGACGGTTGAGAATGGGTGCCTGCAGGTTATCCCGGGCGTTCATGAGCAGCCTTTGATGGATCATACGCTGGACGGGTTCTTTCAGGGAAAGATTACGGAACCGGTGGACGAGTCCCTCGCTGTTCCGCTCGAGGGTGAAGCCGGATCAGTTATTTTCATGCATGCCATGACGCCGCATGCCTCGATCACCAACACTTCGCAGACGTCGCGGCGTACGTTGATTGTCAGTTACCGCGCCTCTGACACCTATCAGTTATTCTGCGGTACCACGACGGTGGACGGTCATCACCACGAGAAACTTGTTCGTGGCGTTTGGCGGCTGGTGGCGAGGATCGCCTACAGCGAGTTCCCGATACCAAAGTACCGGCGCACGACTGCATCGCTGTATGAGTTGCAGGAACAATCGCGGGAGCAATAAAGCTTCAACAATGAGAGTAAAAACAGCCGCAAATCACGGCGAGAAATATCATGAGGGAAATCGTTGCGTTTATTCTGCTCGGGCCCGCTACGGTAAATTATACGAGTTCACACCGGACAACGGCACAAGTTCGCAGCGGCCGGCGTCGATATCCGCCTGCCAGTCCGGTTGCATTTCGACACCTTCGCCGAGTAGCAGTTTAGGCGTGACTTCGGTTACCGATGTCGGGTTCTCGACGTCCTTTACTATCCGGTAGACCCAGCGCCGTTTATCTCCGGAAGTGACGCCGGCGTGTTGCAGGAACGACCACGTGGCCGTGTCCTGGCCTGCCAGGCAGATGCGATCAGGGTAGGGAACCGCCTCGTCGGCGACGATGTCGAGTGCGTCCCAGATCGTCGGTCCGCCGGGGATCGCGGCAGCGGCATTCGTCAGGTCCCAGAGCCGTTTGTAGCGGCGACGGGAACCGGTGTTGTAGAGCAAGTCAGGACTGGTCGCTTCGTTTTGACCACGCAGTTTCGCCATTTTACGAAGGCACCCTTCCTTGAATGCGTGCAGGTCCGGATCGAGATAGCTGCACGCCGTTATGCAAACTGCGCCGTTCACCTGCGGATAGTGGAATCCGACGCGGCAGTTGGTTTTTTCGACAGCCACGGCATTGCGGTGCCGGTCGATCCAGATCTGATTGCTCGGTCCCCAGAATTCGCGGTAGCGGATCATGAACTCGATACGTACGTTGAGGTCGTCCCAGGCTTCCGGCGGGCACAGTTCTTCCGGGGTGCACGGGAAGTAACAAGAGGGTTCCTCGTCCATGCAGATGGCGCTGGATGCACCGCCTTGACAGAACTGATCGGCCTTGCACCACGGGACGACGGTCGGCTGCCAGCTTCTGTTGGCGCGTGCCTCCCCCTTGCCCAGGTCGCGGTTGTCGCCGATCGTGACCCCGTCCCTGCCATTCGGGAAAAAGACGTTGGTGCACTGCGTCAGCTTTATGGCCTCTTGCCAGTCCGACGGGTGCTGCGCATTAAGCCGCTTGAACAGCAGAGTGTTCCAGGAGTAGTGGAAGGCGGCGCAGATTTCGTCGAATCCAGAGGTCTCCATGAACCCCTCGCGTTCGCCGATGTGGCGGTCGAGCAGGCCGCTCATCTCCGGGAATTTCGTGTAGTCAGGCTCGGATGCGAGGCGTTCGCGATCGAAGTCGCGGAGGACGACGGCCAAATCGCCTTCGAACGTCGGGTAGAGGACCTGTGCCCATTCGAATTGTTCCTGGATTTTTCGCCGCAGTTCCGGGGCTTTCAGCTCGCTGGAAGCTTGCCGGCCAAGTTCACGGCCAATCGTGTGTTGGTTCATGGTTGATCGGTGCCGACGCATAGGCCGGGCTTTTTGTGGTTGTGGTTCGAATACCCGTAATATATACCGTGTCTTGTTGCAGTTCGCGTTCTCCGGTTTTGGCGACCTCTTTCCGACCAGTGCGCGGGAAAAGACAGGTGAACGAATCGCCCCTTGCAGCGCATCAGCGCGTGCGACTGTCGGCGCTGCCGCAAAACATGTCGTTGTTGGTGCCGAGTGTCTGCTTGACTGTTTCGGTTGCTGCGTTCAGTTCGGCGA
>CAJWLW010000310.1 GCA_913042885.1 uncultured Lentisphaeria bacterium
CGTCAGCGACTCGCGTACCGATGTACCCGCAGTAACGACATCCTCAATGATCAGGACCTTCTCGCCGCCAACATAGCGATGCCCGACGAGTGCGCCTTTTTCGCCGTGGGTCTTTTCCTCTTTGCGGTTGAACGTGTAGGTGACGCGATGCTGGAACAAGTTCCACAACGCCGCAGCCGTCGTCACCGCCAGCGGAATACCCTTGTAAGCCGGGCCGTACAGATTGTCGCAGCCGCTGCCAATCCGGTCGTTGATGGCTCGCGCGTACCACTCCCCGAGCTGCGAAATGCGCGGGCCGTCCGCGAAATTGCCGCTGTTGATGAAGTACGGCGTTTGCCGGCCGCTCTTGGTTACGAACTCTCCGAACGTCAGGGCGTCGGAAGCCACCATGAACTCGATGAACTGCTGCTTGTACGTTTCCATTCGTTCCCCTGCATGGGTTAAACTATAGCATCCTTTAGATTTCCTGTTACATCGTTGTTACCGTCGCCGATAGTCCAAAGCGTATTGGCGCATTATGGTGTAGCGCTGTGTTCTGCCTGGTTTTTAAAACGAAAATCGAAAACGAAAATCTGCAAATCCTCTATGTGCGGTATCGCCGGCATTTTCAATCCTGAACGTCCGCCCGACATCGAGCTGCTCGCGGCAATGGCTGTACCGCTGGTCAAGCGCGGGCCGGACGATGGCGGTACCGCTGTTCATGATGCCGTCGGCCTGGTGCATCGGCGGTTGTCGGTCATCGACCTTGCCGGCGGCCGGCAGCCGTTGTACAACGAAGATCGGACCCTGGCACTGGTCTTCAACGGTGAAATTTACGACTACGCAGCACTGCGACAGCGGCTCATACGCAACGGCCACGCCCTGAAAACCGAGACCGACTCCGAAGTTCTGCTGCACCTGTACGAGGACCGCGGCCCGGCGATGCTGGACGAACTCAACGGCATGTTCGCGTTCGCCATTGTGCATGTCGATTCCGGCCACATCTTTCTCGCCCGCGACCGCCTCGGACAGAAGCCGCTGTTTTATGCACGGGAAGGCTGCCGCTTCGCCTTCGCCAGCGGTCCGGCATCGCTGCGCGTCGTGGACTGGGTCGATACCCGCGTTGACTGCGCCGCTGTCCATGACTATCTCGAATATCAGTACATCCCGTCACCGCGCACGATTTATTGCGGAGTCCACAAACTGCCGGCGGCGCACTATGCCCTCTGGGATGGCGCCTCACTGACCATGACCCGCTACTGGGAACCATCGGTCACCAGCGATTTCGGAGGGGACTACGGCGACGCCTGTGGAGCCGTGCGCGAACGGCTGCAGACTGCCGTAAAACGGCGACTGGTGGCAGATGTGCCGGTGGGACTGTTTCTTTCCGGCGGTGTCGATTCCAGCCTGATCTGTGCGCTCGCCGACCAGGCAGGGACGCGGACTCAAACATTCTCGATCGGGTTCCCGGAGAAAAAATACGATGAACGCGCCTATGCCGAAATGGTTGCCGGCCATCTGTCTACCGACCACCACTTCCTGGAAGTGGCGCCCAACGATTTCAGTCATCTGCAGCGTATCGTCGGTGATTTCGAAGAGCCGTTCTGTGACGCTTCCATGCTGCCCATGTCGCTGCTCAGCCGGTTTGCGCGCGAGCATGTGACCGTGGCGCTGAGCGGCGATGCGGCGGACGAGCTGTTCGGCGGCTATTATCGCTATCGAGTAATGAAGCTGTGCCAGTGCATGGCGCTTGTGCCGCGCGCCATGCGCCGCAGCGTCGGCCGGGCAATGCGCCGGATGCTGCCGCCGAAGACCGAGGAACGTACGTTCTTCGGACGGCTGCAGCGGTTGCTGGAAATTTCCGAGGAGGACGGTATCGATCGCTACCTGCGCCTTATTTCCCGGTGTCCGTCGCCGCTAAAGCAATCGCTGTACGGCCCACGGTTGCTGGAGACAGAATGGCCCGCATCCGTGTCCTTTCTCGAGGACCACGATCCCGGGCCGCCGAAAGCACTGATCGACCGCATCATGGAAGTAGATCTCAAGACGTATCTGTGCGACGACATCCTGGTGAAGGTCGATCGGGCATCGATGGCGTACGGGCTCGAGGTACGCAGCCCGTTCCTGGACCCCGACGTCGTCGAGCTGGCACTGGCACTGCCGGATCACTGGAAACAACAGGGCATGACGCGCAAACGCATTCTCATGGATACCTTTCGTGACCTGCTGCCTGAAGAGATTTTCTCGCGCCGCAAAATGGGATTCGGCGTGCCTATAGCGCGCTGGCTGCGCGGCGACTGGCGCGACCAGACACAGGCACTGCTGACTGAGGGCAGGTTGGTCAACGACGGCTTCTTCGACCGGTCACGGCTGCAATGGCTGATCGACGAACACGGCGCGAACCAGGCAGATTACAGTTATGCGATCTTCGCACTGATGGTGCTGGAACTGTGGATGAACAATCAGTAAAACAGATTGACCGGGTAATCACCGGCGTCTTTGTCGCACTGCTGCTTTTAGGCGTCTGGCACAGTGTCACAGGGGTGGCGTTCAATCGAGACATGCTTGGGGCAAAGACGGAGAGCCCGGCAGTCGACGAGAAACTCGAGAGCGATCGGTTCGACCGGGTTTACCTGCCCGCGATCGACGATCTGTTCCGCCGGCTGGCGCCGGACGGCAACCTCTTCATCCACTTCGACGGCATCGACCCCGAGAAGGACGGCAAACAGATTTACGTCTTCTTCATGCGCGCTGCCTACGTTCTGCATCCGCGCAAGGTCTATGTGGCACCGCCCGAGGCCACCCTGACCGACGCCGAGTCGATCATCGCGCATAACAGCTTGCCGAACGACGACTGGCTGCGGCTGCACGGCATTCACTACGTCATGACTTTCTTCTATGAAGACGGCCAGATCCACAGGACGACCCGCCGCGTCGAGACGGTGCCGCAATGATCTGGCTGATCCTGTATCTGCTTGTCTTTCTCGTGCTTGGCATGGCGCTGGCGCTGGCGCTGACGGAATCGCCGACATTACCACTGCACGAACTTGCGGCACGCGTGCTGGCCTTCGGTCTCGGGGGTGTCGGGCTCTGCTGGTTCTGGCTGTCGCTGATCGGGCTGGCCCCCTCGCGCCTGGGCGGTGCGATCATCGCAATCGTTGCGATCGCCCTGATTGCTGTCCTGGCAGTCCGCGGGCGCAAGCTGATCCCGGCACGACAGGAATCATCGACTTCTCCTCGAAAAATGATCACGGTGTTTGTGCTGCTGCTGCCGGCGTTGCTCGGGTTGGCAATCGTTTCGGTGCATGCGCTCGGTCATGTCTGGTACGAATGGGACGGCTACCTGCTCTGGGGGATGAAGACCCGAGCCGTGACTACCGATCCACTGGCGACGGCCGACTATTTCCACAATCCTCATTTCCTCCCGCTGCATCAACGCTATCCGTTGATGGTTCCTTTTGTTGCAGCAGGTGTGAACGGGTTTACGGGCAATGTCGAGGATGTCCTGGTCAAGGCAGTCTTTCCGCTGATCTACATCGCGCTGTTACTGATGCTCTATGCCGGCATGCGCGATAAACTTCCGGCCTGGCGCGCGGCTTTGCTGGTGTCGCTCTTTGCACTGATGCCCGCACTGGTACGGTGGGCCGGCACCGGCATGGCCGACGTGCCGTTGTCGATGTTCCACTTCGGTGCAGTGCTTTTCATTGTGCGCTGGGCTGCATCGAACCAGCCACGGCATCTGGTACAGGCAATGTTCTTCGCGACCTGCTGTCTGTTCTGCAAGCGCGAGGGTATCGCCCTCATGGGATTGTTCGCCGGCGGCCTTTGCGTCGTCGCACTGGCAAGGCGGGACGTCAAACGGCTGAAGTGGTTTCCAGTGTTCTTCGCAGTCGTCATCGGTGTTGCCACACCCTGGTTTCTGTTTGCCTCGACTTTGCCGGGAGCCCCGATATACGTGCCGGCAATCACGATCACCGAAATTCCGTGGTCGCGACTGCCGCTGATCCTCGAGCAGATGTGGAGTTACGTCGGTGACTGGCGGAGCTGGAACGGCCTCTGGTTCGTCCTGCCGGTACTTGCTGTAGCCACAGCCCGCCGATCCGGCAAGGCCCAGATCCTGGTGCTGTGGAGCTTCGTGCTGGCGCATTTCGCATTGTACCTCTACGTCTACGTGATCTGTCCCGGCAATTGGGACATTGCCGTGCATCGTACACAGCCGCGGCTGACGCTTCATGTCGCGCCCGTAGCAATGCTGCTGGTAGCCCATCACTGGGCCGCGGTGATGCCCTCAAACGAAGCGATGGACGGCAACACAGAAAACCCCGCAAACGCGTGCCCCGACACGACGAGGGCCTGAGCGTCGCAAGTCACCTCGTCAACTGCGCCAGCGCTTCTGTCAGGCGGTCGAGCTCGGCTTCGCTGTTGTAGATGTGAGTTGAAAAGCGCAGGGCGTTGTAACTGCGCGACTGCAGTGCGTCAGTAACGACCATGGTGGCCGGCAAGGCCTTGGCAACAATGTCCCGCTCACGCAAGGCACGATAAATGTCGCCGGCATCTCGACCCTCGAAAGTCACCGCGAGGAGGGCCGAGCGCAGCTCGACAGCGGTGGGGCTGAGGATACGGGCACCAGGCAGCTCCTGCAACCGCTGCGCCAGTCCGTCGCGTAGCGCCAGACAGCGGTTCTCAATTTTCTGCGGCGTCAACAGTCGGTGCATGTCGACTGCGAGACCGTGCCCGAGAATGTGGGGCACGTTGCGGGTACCGCTCGAGCCTGAATAGCAGCCGAACCCCGATCGCAGCAGCGGCGGCCGCACACGGTCCTGCACGGCACGACGCACGTACAGCAGACCGGAGCCCTTTGGTGCGAGCATCCACTTGTGGCTGCTCGAAGCATAGGTGTCGACCTGCAATGCGTGTACATCGACCTGCAGCATGCCGGGCGCCTGGGCACCATCGCATGCCAGCAGAATGCCGCGCCGCCGCGTTAATTCGGCGATCCGCGCCAGGGGCAGGCGCACGCCGGTCAACGTATCGACATGGCTGAAGCTGCATATTCGCGTGCGCTCGTTGAGATGTTCAGCGACGCGGGCGACCAACTCATCCGCACTGGTCGCCGGGACCGGCATTTCCAGTTGAACGATCCTGGCCTGCGTCCGCTCCGCCAGATACTGCCAGCAGATCATGCCGCCGGCATGCTCGTGGTCGGTCGTGAGGATTTCGTCGCCGGGTGCCAGATCGACGCCCGATGCGATCGCGTTCATCGCCTCGGTCGTGTTGCGAACGATCGCCAGTTCCTCCGGGTCAGCGCCGATCAGAGCCGCCGCCTCGTGTCGGACCGCCTCGGTCAGTTCCCGCAGCGGCCCCCAGGCCTGACCGACAGGGTCGCGTTCCAGCTCGCGCATGTACTCGGCCACAGCATCGATCACCGCGCGCGGCGTGGCGCCCAGGCTGCCGGTATTGAAATGCAGCAGGTGCGAGGGTGTGAGGAACTCCTGACGCAAACGTTTCCAGTAATTTTCGGATGCGGTGTTGGCAGCCAGATCGCTCGCCAGACCATCGAGCCAGGCGGCCAGGGCTGCGTCGACACGCGGCACCAGCGGCAGGGCTGCAAGACCGGCTATGATCCCTTTGAGAAAAGTCCGGCGATGGAGATCGGTGTCCTTCATAATCCAGCGTGGTTCCATGGCTGCAATATGCGCCGAATCCTCTGTCATGTCATCCATCGAACAACACCATGGTGAAACGCAGGCAGGAATGCACCGCGCAACAAATCCACAACGCCCCAAGTCAGGTGAAATACTTCCA
>CAJWLW010000311.1 GCA_913042885.1 uncultured Lentisphaeria bacterium
GCATGCGGGTACTGAATGGAAACGTCGGGCAGTCCGAACTCGGCGTCTTCACCAAACGGCCCGAGACGTTGACCCGTGATTTCTTCGTGAACTTGCTCGACAATAACACGAAGTGGCAGGCGTCCTCCCAATGCGAGCACGTGTTCGAGGGACGCGATCACGGGACGGGCGAGGTCAAGTGGACCGGCACCGCCGTCGACCTCATCTTTGGTTCGAACTCCCAGCTTCGAGCCATCGCGGAAGTCTATGCTTGTGACGACTCGCAGCAGGCGTTTGTGGGTGACTTTGTGACTGCGTGGGGCAAGGTAATGAATCTTGATCGTTTCGACCTTGATCCGTGTCTGCGGAGTGGATCATAGAGTCCTTGCACTCAGTGATCTGACATAACGACGTGCCCTGAAGTACATTGTCTACCACCTCCTCGGTGCGGCGATCGCCGCATTTCCCTACCGGGTGAAGCGTTTGCCAATCCGATGAAGATCATCCTCGACCAATTCATTTCCACCTTCCTGGTCGTCATTTCGGTTTCCGGCACCGCCGTCGATGAAAGAGGACCTGAACATGGGGTTCCGATTAGTGGTTTCCATCCGCTGTGCATGTAATTTCCCCTGTCCGCTGACCTTGTCTAACCCATGGCACATTGTAGTCTTCCCTATCGTCACAGCCATTACAGTGCCGACAGATGTTTAATTGGCTGGCGCGACGCGGAACCGGTGCAAAGTTAACCGGCGTTCGGGAAAGATAATTGCGAGCACGGAGGCCCGTTCCACTTTGTCAATGGTGAACGAGAAGATCGGCATTTCGGTCGTCATTCCGGTCTATAACGAGGCACCGGTGATCGAAGCAAACCTGCGTGAGGTGGTGGCCTACTTGTCGGCGCGGGGGTACGATTTCGAAGTCATCGTTTCGGACGACGGCTCGACCGACGATACGTGCGCGCTCGTCAACAACGTCATCGCCAAACACGACTGTGTGCGACTGCTTCAGAACCGGCACCGCGGCAAAGGACCGACCGTGACCGCCGGTGTTTTGGCCGCGATTAAGCCCTGTGTCCTCTTCGCGGATGCCGACTTGGCAACGCCGATCAGCGAGCTCGAAAAGCTGCTGCCGCATCTGACGAGCGGTGATTATGACGCAGCAATTGCCTCACGGGAAGGCCCCGAGGCGGTCCGTGTCGATGAACCGCTGATGCGCCACATCATGGGACGTATATTCAACAAGCTCATCCACCTGATCCTGCCGATGGCCGATATAGAAGACACGCAGTGCGGCTTCAAGCTCTTCCGTACCGAAGTGGCGCACGATGTTTTCGGGCGTTTGAAGGTCTATGGGGATGTGGCGGAATTTTCGGTGCCGTTCACTGGTGCGTTCGACGTCGAGGTGCTGTATATCGCGATGCTCGGCAGTTATCGGATCCGGACGGTACCGGTGACCTGGACATACTTTGAAACCACGCGGATCAGTGCGTTGCGCGACTCGTACAAGATGGCCCGGGACGTCTGGAGAATTCGACGGGCGCACCGAAAGTAGAACGGATCAATTACCGAAGAGTCCGCGGATGGCGTTGTCGAGGAGATCTTTTTTCTTGTCGTCCGATGATTCTTCGTCCTCCTTTTCGTCTTTCTTCTCATCCTTATGTCTGCCGCCGAGAAGGCCGTAGATGAGTTTATCGGCTATCGCCTTGACGGAATCATCGTTGTTGTCGTTCTTCTTGCCGTCCCCATGGTCGCTGCCAAGGAGACCGCCGACGGTGCCGACAACACCGCCGATTGCGCCGGCGGCGCCATCGGCGCCGGATCCGAAGATGCCGGTGGCGCCTTGCAGAATCATCCGGCCCTCGTCGCCCAACGCGTCGTTGAGGATGTCGCCGAGCTTGCCGGCGATTTCCGGCACGGGCGTAACGAAATCAGTCAGCTCCTTGTAGGTTGCCACATTTTTCATCGAGCCGTTGAAGTAGAAGCCCTCTGGTTTCCATAGGTAGCCGTCGTCGCGCGGCTCGACTGAGCGATAGAGGTTGACGGCGTGCCCCAGGCGGTCACCGAAACCGGCCTCAACCCAAAGGTCGCCGGGCATATCGCCGGTGGGCTTGAACGATCCCTGGATGATCAGTATCATGGCCTTGGTCGGAATGGTCAGGGGTTCCTCCAGATGCACTTTGCCGTCGTGTATCTTCAGTCGACCGCCACAGGCCTGCAGTGACAGGTCGTTGGGTGTCACGCCGATGGCCACGCCGGCAGCGCCCGAGAGGACATTCATCAGGCTGCCGTCGGCAAACTGGAGCAGCCTGAGCCCGGTCACTTCGAAACTGATGTCGGCGTTGAGGTGGTCCATCAGCTCCGGCCACTTGGTGCCTTTACCACTGGCGCCCTTGATGGCGAAGCTCTTGATGCTGCCAGCACCTATGTAGCTTGCCGCCTTCGGCGCAAAGCTGGTGATCAGCGGGGTGACCGACTGTTCGCCCATATCGAAGTCGCAGGTGTAGGTCATCGGGATCGCGGCATAACCGCAGGAAGCGTTCAGGCTCGACGACACACCGTTGATCTTGAAGTTCCTGGAGTCAATGCTGATTTTGCCGTCTTTATGCACGATGACCCCCTGGAAATCTTCAATGTCGACGGTTTTATAGGTCACCTTTGTCAGCGCCACATTGACGACGGCCCAGATATCCGGCGCGGTGATCGGTCCGGTCGTTTCAGAACTTGTCACCATCATGTCGAGAAACCGGTCCACCACCAATGGCTGCTGCGAAATCAGGGACAGTTCCGATTTGCGTCCCTTCATCGATGCGTCGAAGTTGCCGGTGAGATCGAGTGATGCCAGGTTGCCGGCCGGGTCGTCGAGCACCACACTGCATTTGCGCAACTTGAGCATTTGATCGGCTGCGAATTCTGCACTGAGGTCGACGGTATACGACAAAGGCGGAATCTTGAAACCATCAAGGCCGATTTCGATAGCGTCTGACCTCAAGTTGGTTACCAAGTCGAAGCTCGTCGTCTCTTCGATGCCGATGACGGCTGTCCCCGCCAGATTGACATTGGACAAGGCGACCGCGTCGGTGACAGCAGAGGGCAGGGCCGCGCTGATTCCCGGCGACACCTTCAACTCGGTGACGTTGACGGTGCCGGCGAGTTTGCTGGATTCGGTGCCATCGGCGCCGAATGTGGTTTTGATCTGCAGCTCACCATTGGCTGTTACGACCAGCGCGTCCCTGCCGGCAGTTGTCAGCCGCAGCGTCGTAGGCTTGAACTGCACGTTGGCAAAGTCGGTCATAACCGCATCGAATTGGGTTGTGATATTGAGCTCGCCGAATTCGTCCTGATCGTATCGGAAAGCGGCCTTGTCAAGCGTGAAACTGCCCGTGGCAGCGATCTTCTTGCCGCCGTTCTCGACATGCAGGTTGATATTGTCTGTCAGGCGACCGCCCCTGAACTGAAAGTCTTTGATTGGCGGGATGAACGGCTCGAAGAGCATCAGGTCCAAGTCCTGACTGCTGATCGTCAACCTCGCCGGCGGCAGCTCAGCGGTCGCCGCATCTTTCGATATATCCACTGTCACGGCCTCATGGAGAATCGCCTCGAAAATCACATTGCCATCGGAAGATACCTTGAGCGAGCCGGGCCTGACCGTAATGCGTTCGAAGTCGCTGACGACGATGTCGATGGCGGTGGAGACACCGAGATTCTTGATGTGCTTCTCAGACGCCGCGATATGCACGCGACTGAGGTCCACTGTGCCGGTGGCGGTGATCTTCTTGCCGTCATTCTCGATCAGCACGTCGAGGTCGTCGGTTAATTGGCCGCCATGAAACGCGAAGCTGTCCTGGCGCGGGATCAGTGGCGACAGCAGAGACAGATCGAAGTCTTTGCTGACGATTTGCAGCCGCGACGGCGGCAAATTATTGCCAGCCGCACCTGGTGTCAGAGCGATTGTTGTCTTCTTACTCAACGTGACTTTCAGGATTTCACGACCCTTTGCTTTGGCACTGACGTGGAGTGCGTCGACCGTCAACTCTTTTCCGGCCGCAAAGGTGACGTCATGTCCGACGGTTATCTGCACAGGATCATCCAGTGGCTCCAGCTTCAGTTCTGTGGATGCCACGGTCAATTCCTGGACATTGAGCTCCCCCTGGCTGCCGATCGTTCTGCCGTTGTCGGCCAGCGTGATGGCACCGTCGTAACTGATCGTGGTGTCACCGAACCTGTAGTCACCGACAAGAACGCCGATAAGGTCGAGCACGGACGTCTGGTTGTTCTGGGCGAATGTATTGAAGGCAACTGCCAGTTCGCCGCCGATTTTCGGCGTGATCGGCGACTCGAGCAGCGCAACGTCGATCTGTAGTTTGCTCTTGGCGCTGAACTCTGCTTCAACATGACCGCCCATGGCCTCCTGCATGCCAAACTGGCTGTCGGTGAACCACACCTTCAACTGCCGACCATCCAGTGTCACACCCGCGACGTTGCCGGACATGTCGTTGATCAGCAGTTCCTCAAGCTCGATGACGTTGACGTCCTTGATCACCAGATCCTTCGGCAGGTTGGCATTGAGGCTGATCTTGAGGGAGCCGAATGTCGCCTGCAGTTGCTCGCCCGCGGCGTAACTACCGTCGGCGGTGACGGTGACACCGATCTGTTCACCGAGTGCAATCTTCGGGATGCTGACGTTGATATTCTGCAGCACCGCCGCGACGGCTGGCGTTTCATCGCCCGCCGGCCGGTCAAGCGTAACCTTGAGGTTCTTGATGTTGAAGCCCTTCACCGCGAACTCGGGTACGGATTCCAGAGGTGGCTCGTCCTTCGTCTCTGGCAGCTTGAACGGAAAGATGAAAGTGCCGTCGGCCGCCTGCTTCAAAGCCACTGTCGTGTTTTCGAGCAGCACCTCGTCCACATAGAACTCGCCACCGAGCATTGGCATGAGCTGATAGCGCACCCGCACCGTTTCGACTTCGAGAAACGGCTCGGTGGCATCACCGAGAATCAGATCATTGAGTTGCAGCTCGCCGAAGATGGAAAACGTCACGTCGTCGGCGGTAATCGTTGTTTCTAATGTGTCAGCAATAGCCGGCAGTACATGCCGTTTTATGAAACCGCCGTTGTTGACGTAGACGAGCACGCCTGCAACAAGCAGAATCAGGACAGCAACCACGGTCCCGGTAATTTTGAGAAACTTCTTTATTTGTGAATCCTCCGCAGTTGCCGGATGCCTCCGGAATGAACAATCGTCAGCTTAACTAATCTATCCGGGTTATGACGCACGATAAAGCGCTGTTATTCATTGCTGCACAGTGCACCGACGCTCGCCCGACCATGCCGCCGTCATCGCCGACCGCCGGTGCGTCAGTCGCTATGACGCCGCGGTCTATTTCGCTGCCTGAGGCGGCGATTGATCATTCCGGCATTCCGAACCTCGACTCGATGACGGGTTCTCAATAGTATCAGACTCATGTGACACGACCGTCCCCGGCCGTTATAGCGCCGTAGCGGTTCGATGCTCGGAAAGCTTCGCGCTACAGTCGTGTTCAAGAGCTATAGTAACACAGTCGGCACTGGAGGGCATCCATCCATGCGCAAAATCATATGTACGTTTACAGTCATTTTCATTTCGGCGGTACTGCTGCTGGCCGGCGGGCGGACCGAAAAGACGGATGAACCAGCGAAACCAACCACTACCGGAGCAGAAAAGATGAGCGATGGCAACACCCGGATTGCAACATTCGGCGGCGGCTGTTTCTGGTGTGTCGAGGCGGTGTTCCAGCTCAT
>CAJWLW010000312.1 GCA_913042885.1 uncultured Lentisphaeria bacterium
ACATTGATCCAGCGACGCCTTCGAGCCGCCGCACTCGATCGCGATATCGGCGCCCAGCCCATCGGTCATATCCAGCAACTCATCGAAGGAATCAGTTGCGGCATGCAGGACAACATCGGCCCCCAACTCTTTGCCGAGCGCCAGGCGATTCTCGTCGCCGGCTGCGCCCACCAGGACGACGGTCGCGCCAATCGACTTTGCGGCCTGCAGGCACAGCAAGCCGACCGGCCCCGGACCTGATACCAGAACGACATCTCCCGGCGAGATGTTGGCGCGTTCATACACGGCCCGAACAGCCACAGCAGATGGTTCCGACATCGAACCAGCTTCGAAGTCGATATTATCGGGCAGCTTGTGCAGGCTTTCCTCACGCTGGCAGACATACTTCGCAAACGCCCCATCCACATGCACCCCCATGCTGTTGCGGTCGACGCAAAGTCCGATAAGTCCGGTCTGGCAGAAACGACAATGACCGCAAGTGAGCTTGAAGGTCTCGGACGTGACCCGATCGCCGACGCTGAAGCGAGTGACCGCGTCTCCAACTTCGACGACGACGCCTGCCATCTCATGGCCCAGAACCATCGGCGGACAATTCACGTATTCATCGTCGTGAATGTGCAGATCCGTACCGCAGATTGCGCCGGCCTTGACTTCGATTTTCAATTGATCGGGCAGCGGTACCGGCTCCGGCACATCCAGCACCTCTAAATTCCCGATACCCGCCGCAGTTTTTACAAGAGCCTTCATGGCTTTACATGCCTCCGGTCAAGATTTGATGGAATTGCTTTTGAATCGGTCGACTCGGTCGCCACTGGCCACTTCACTTACCCTGCCTGGCCTGAATTTCCCCGATAACTGTTGCGAAGCCTTTGAGCAGGCTGTTCTGGAACCTTACGACGGGCCCATATGAACGAAACTCTTCCGGAACAAGGGCGCCCTGATCACAGGCACGGACGAAGTCCGGGAACGTTTGCCGTAACTCCGCGAGAATCTCGGGAGCCACCTCCGCCTCGATACGATCAACGACATCGGGGTTTTCCTCGATCAGGGTACCAGCCAGAGCACCCGACAGGGTTATCGCCATGCCCTGCCCTACCAGCTCGGTCCAGTGACTTGTCGACCGAGCGCCGCCGGCGATCACGATTGCGCTGTAGTTCCGCTCGCGAAAGATCTTGTGAGCAGCTCGCGCCGTGTTTATCCCGGCCTGGCTGATGAGCTCGGGGGACACCTCGACGCCACGCCGGGCAGCGTCCTCGCCCAGGTACTCGTCGAACATGCCGGGGAGCATCGTGATCAGGCATCGCGGCTTTTTGTCGGTACGCTCCAGACCCCGCTGATAGGCCTCTGCCATGTAGATGTATTGGGTAACCGAGAAACACATGGTGCCGATCGTCGACCAACCCCGTGCCGTCAATTCCTCGAGCGCTTGAGCACCCTCGATGGTGGCCGGCATTTTGATGATGACGTTCTCGCCAAGCTCGTGGAACGTTTCGGCCTCATCGAGCATCGCGCTCAGATTGTCATTGTTGCGCGGGCTTCCCTGAATTGCCACCTGGCCATAGCGGCCATCCGTTTTCTCATACAACGTGTGAAATATGCCGAGCGCTCGTGAAACAGCCTGCTGAATCACCTGCATGGCCAACTTTTCCTCATCGACAACTGCGCCTGCCGACGCCAACAATTCGTCAATTGTTGCATGGACGAATTCGGGTTCGGCCTTCAGCAGCGTGACAATGTAGTTGGGGTTGGAAGCAACCCCGGCGGCGCCGCCGGCCAAGGCCATCTCGATCTCGGGCAAAGACGGATTATTGACCCAGAATTCGGTGCCGAACCGGGCGCTCACCTCATAAAAGTATCCGGTATTCACGGTCGTTCCTCCGAGGTGATATAGTGGTGGAATACGGAAACTCAATCACCCTATTGCTCTGTCAAATTTGCTTTGTAGCTGTGAAGGCGCCGTCCACGAAAAGGTTGATTCCAGTGATATACCCGGCTTCGTCAGAGGACAGCCAGGCGACCGCATTGCCGATATCCTCGGGTTCGCCAATTTTTCCAAGCGCATTGGCGTTGCGAACATTCTGCAGATAGTTCTCCGCCTCCTCGACATTCATGTCGGCCATGTCCCGCGCCAGCATCGGCGTGTTGATGGTTCCCGGGCTCACGACGTTCACGCGAATGTTGTGTTTGCCCACCTCGACGGCGAGTGTACGGGCGGCACCGATCATCGCCGCCTTCGTAGCACTGTACACAACACACTGGGGAAACCCGATGGTACTCAGGACCGACGAACAGAATACTATCGAACCACCGCCCGCTCTTTTCATTGCCGGGATGGCGTGCTTGGCGCAAAACAGGAACCCCTTGAAATTCGTATCGAGCATCCGCTCGAGGTCGGCTTCTGTCATATCCTCGAGGTCGACGTAATTCGTGATGCCGGCATTGGCGTACATGATATCGAGTCGACCGTAAGCATCCTCGGATTGAGCGACCAGCGACTTGACTTCTTCGCTGCGGCCGACATCCGCGGCAATGAATGTCGCTTCCCCGCCGGCCTCGCATATGAGGCCCACCGTTTCGGCCCCGCTCTCCGGGTCGATATCGTTCACGATGACCCGGGCACCGGCGCGCGCCAGCACAATCGCCGAACCACGTCCGATTCCCGATCCGGAACCGGTCACTACCGCGACTCTATCTTCCAGCCGTTTGTCGGTTGCCATATCCTGTCCTGCCTGTTCTTGTCGTCCGACCTCAATCCCGTCGACTCTAATCTCTCTCGTCCTTAAATCCAAACCAACTTGCGCCGCCCTGCGCTAGCAAAGACTACGGTTTTTCTGGAATTAAGGTCGTGGGATTGGAGGTTTGGATGACGAGGTCAGCCGCCTCCGTCACTTCGCGATAAGGATATAATCGGCCCACTCAAGATCAGTCGTGAAGGAGAGTATGCCATCGTTGAATTCCCAGCCGTCAAGGTCCTTCTGCTGCTGGACCGAGCGCACCGCCGTCGGGGCCGCCGGCAGACGGACGCTCACCTGCAGCTCGGGCAGTTCCATGTTGTCCCAGTTCACCAGGGTCACGAGTGTTCCCTTGTCGCTGTCCATGACCAGGGTCTCGACGAAATTGTTCGAGCACTCGGCATGCCGTTTGATATCCGCCTGTGCCACACCCAGGCCAACCAACTGCACGGCTGCCGGTGAGAATTCGGTGGGATTGTACAGCATCTTGCGGCCGCCACGGGCAAACGGCACCGGCTTGAGTCCGCTGCGTATGTAGCTGCTTCCGGCCAACGTGCCGACAGCGATTGTCCGGCCCTTGCCCAGCGTACGCATAGTAACTGCCGGACTGCCGTCGGCCCAGGTTCCGAGCACTTCTGCGTCGGCAGGCACAAGCACCTGGCGCATGGCGATTGCCGGGAGCGCATTGTCCGCACCAGCAAGGGAAATCGAATCGATCGGGTCAACCAGGGCCATCTCCAGGAACGGCCGCATGATCTGGATGTTCTTTGTCAGCGAACTGTCCTGCAGTCCCAGCAACTTCAACATCGCGGGGCATTTCGCACCGTCCTGGTCGAGGTGTCCGATACCGGCGGTGGCATAGAGAATCCCGCCCGTCTCGACCCACTGCGCCAGTTTCGGCACTATTCTGCTGTCGATCCATTCACCGGCAAAGTGGACGACGTCGTAGCCCTTCAGGTAACCGTCCAAGATGTCGTCTTCAGTGATCAGGTCCACTTTGTACTGAGCATGCCTCAACGCCAGATACAGCATCTGCTGATCCTTGCGGCACAAGGTCTGGCGGTTGTAAGTCTTTTCGCCGGCGGCGTTTTTACACTGGCTCATGAACGGATCGGTGGCGGGATCGAAAACGAGCTTTGCCTCATTAGTCTCCGTAGCTCGGCTCAAAACAATCGCAACGCGGCCCGGGCGCAGTTTGCCGTTGATCTGGTAAGGTTCGGCTTCGGCCGAATCGTAAATCGATTCGTGGAGCACGCGGAATGTATCGGTGCAACGCCAGGACACGTAATTCTCGGTATTAACGGCCGCCGGCGCCACGCAGAAAGAATCGATATGCCTGGCGCCCGCGCCAATGCTCAACACCAAGTTGCGCCGAAAAACAGACGGCACCTGCCCAGGTGCATGGGGCATCACGTACATGTGAATTTTCTGGTTGTGATACTTGATGCCGCAGTGGATTTGAGCGTAGGTCCATGAGAACGTCTGCGGCAATTGCGGCACGCTGAAGAGATAGTCCTCGGTCCAGAACATCGACAGCGCATCCGGTGCCGCCTTAAAAATATCCACCCAGTGTTTCTGGGCGCCGTAATATTGCGGTAACGGGTAATGCGGGCTGTAGTTGACTCCGGTCTCCACCTGCGGCCCGATCAATTCCCGGGTCAGCCTTGTCAGTGCTTGTGCTTTTTCGAATCCGATAGACGTTTCATCGCCGTAACTCACAACCCGTTGGCTGGCCTTGTCTTTGTCGCTGAGGCGGTCTGCCAGCTTGCGAATCTGGTCCTCATTGGAGGCGTGCTGAAAATACCCGTCGATCGGATTGTGATCGTACTGATCGGGCAACAGCGTGTTATAGCCCAGCGCGTCCTTCAGTTCCGGGCCTGCGGCCCATCCGAAATACAGCAATTCCTGCGGCTTCTGCCCGCCGTTCGCGGTGCGCCATTTCGTCTTCGCCAAAGTGATCACTCTGGCCGTGTGCTCACGTCTCGTCTGCACGTGCCGTGCCCGGTTCCAGGTGATGTCGACGGGGATCACGATAACCCCGGTAGTCCCGGCAATCTCCATGTCGCCGGCCAGGTCTTTACCTGCCTGGTCCCGTGCGACCTGGACGGGAAATCCCGCAGCATCGGCAAGCGATACATGGATACCGTCGTCGTGGACGAGCATGCAAAACGGCCCGATGTTCGTCCAATCGCTCCACTCACCTGCGGGCACATCAGTTTCGGGTATTACGGTATTATCGCCGATATACTGCAGTGGCTGATAATGTCCCGTCGGCCGGCGAAGCTTCAGCCTGGCCGGAGCATCGGTGGTATTGCGGAATCGCAGATACAGCTCGGAAGCGTCCATTGCCTGTGTCGTAAAAAGCGTCCCCGGAGGCCCGATCGCGGCATCGGTGAGGTCGTTGGTGAGGACAACCAGGTCGACCATCGGATCGCCTGCCGGCTCTCCCATCTCAACCGTAACAAGCCGGACCTTGGCAGGGCCTGCCTTCAACTTCACCACCTTGTCGTCCGGCGCTTCAGCAGCGTCGTGGTCGACGCCCCACGACCACCACAACTGGTCGGAAACGGTACCAAAACTCCACTGGCGCATGCTCTCCTTCCGGCCGTACACGTAAGAGTACAAAACCTCGCCGTCCTGATGCACTTCAACCCGATGCGAGAAATTGAAATAGGGCGGCGCCTGGTAGCGACTCCAGACCCGGTAGTCACCGGCCACCGGAATGGTAATAGCCTGCACAGCAACACTGCCGACACTGTCCGCAGGCGCTCCCAGCAAACCACCGTGACTTGTCCATGCACCGCCGTAGGTGTGGCTGGCCCAGCTATCGTCCTGGTGCGTCACCTCCCATCCCTTATCATCGAGCGGCAGGAATTTTTCACCTTCCGCGAAGACGAATTCGGCCGCGAAAGAACTTGGCAAGATAAAAAGTGAAGCAAGAACTATGACAGTTGCGGTAAAATTGGCAGTCTTCATAACGTGA
>CAJWLW010000313.1 GCA_913042885.1 uncultured Lentisphaeria bacterium
GCCACGCTTATTACGTCCCGTAAAAAGCCGGGCGGAAGTGACCGTTGTCGCCAGCAACGCTACGGGGCTTCGGCGGAACATCCATCGAGCGTCTCGCCGTTGATGGGCGGCTACGGGGTGGAGGGTATGCCATAGCGGTATATTGCGGACGTACCACAAGCCCCTATGCCGGTCTGATGTCCGCCGCCGTTGGTGAAATCTATTTCGCTCAGCCACGACGAATCACCGCCATTGGCATTCGCGACGCCCATGCCGATGAACACCTGATGGCTGGCCACGTGCCCGTCCACGAAACTGAAGCCGTAGGACCGATTCCCATGCGGATCCCAATCGCCGTCCCCGCCCGGATGGAGGCAGGCTTCGAAGGCGTAATTGCGTCCCGCGGCATCACCCATGAAGACCATCGTCGACGGGTTGCGGATGCCGGTCACCGTGTTTGCCTTCTCGTCGTCGTAACTCAAGCTCAAATCGGTGTAAATCTTTTGAATGGAGGATGCCGCGTACGAATCGCCGTGATTCTCAATAAAGGTGGACACACCGTCCTTATACTTGCTGCCGGGTATGTCAAACGGGCACCGCCCGATCTCGCACTCCTCCCCATCAGTGCCGTAACCGAGATAGGAGTTCAAGGGGCGGTCGGTGATATCCAGGAGTCCAAAACTACTGCCGGTTCCCAGTTGGCCGACCCATGCGTGCGGATGAAACTGAATCGGGAAGCGGTCGTCGTAATCGCCCGTGTACAACGAGCCCGCCAGCCCGATCTGTTTGAGATTGCCGATGCAGATTATGATCTTGGCCCGGCGCTTCGCCTGGCTCAGTACCGGCAGCAGCATGCTCGCCAGGATGGCGATAATAGTGATTACGACCAGCAGTTCGATCAAAGTGAAGATCTTGAGCGAGATGCGTTCTTTCAGGCTGCGTCCGCAGCATTCGATGAGCGAGAAACGATGCTTTCCGGTCATTGCTCTGTTGTCCACGATTGGGTTCAAGCCTGTGTGAGTTTAGCTGAGAATACCCGGACCTTCAAGGCCACTACTGCAATACAGTCCTGGAATGGGAGGGGGGGGGGGATTGCACCACAGAGGACTTCGAACCGTCAATTTACGGTTGCCATTCCGAGTGGAACAAGTGGTTATACTGGGGCTATTAAACCCACCTTGCCTCTTCAGGGCAAGAATTCATAAGTCGGCAAGTCGCTACTGACTTTATGAATAGTCCATGCTGCTTCCGTATCGCCGCCGTCAACGCCGGGCAGGGCGAAGGACTACGGCAATCTCAGGCCCGAGATATACAGGAAGCTCGGATTGACAGGGCTTCGGAACCGTCTTATCCTGCCGGTGTGACGGATCGTGAGTCGACAGGTCGTCGAGGATTGCAGCCGAGTAATGCAAGGAGCACCCGTCAGCATGTGACGCCTTTGCCCTCGCTGCCAAAGGCCTGGAGGCGAAGCGCCTCACCGACCTCGGTTGCGGTCCGGGGAATGTAGTGAATCTGCAGGGCCCAGCGCTGCTGGTCGGTCCGATTGGTCGGCGTGCCGTGCGGCAATTTCCCATCGAACAACATCAAATCGCCAGGCCCCATCGGCAGCGCCAGGCGTCGGTCCGCGACAACGTGGTCGTCGCAGAGCTGCCAGTCACGGCACATGAAGTGCGGCCGTGGCCCGTCGCGGTGCCCGCCTGGGGGATCTCACGTGCATACAACCGTTCGCAACGGTCACGTCGCTGAGTGCGGCCCAGACAGCAACAACTCGCGTGTCGAGCGGCAGGTTAAAATAAGCGTGGTCCTGGTGCCAAGGTTTCTCCCGGCCGCCAGGCGGCTTGATCATGGCCATGTCCTGAAACAGCCGCATCGGTACATCCGCGATCCGTTCAACTATCTCGAGCAGGGGCGGATACTCGGCAGCGGCAAGCAGTGGGGAATGTTTCTCGACGAATCCCATGAACTTGCGAACCAGCTCCCGGCGCACATCGCGCGGCAGGTCGGCTATCGCGTCGATTCGATCGCTCATTGCCAGCTGTTCGAAGCTCGGTGTGTCGGGCGGGTCGAGATGCAGCGCCGCCATGCCAAGGCGTTCCCGCAGCATGCCTTCGAAATAAACAGCTTCGCAACCCGGGTCGTCATCGCCCCGCATTGCCTCCAGCTCGGTCACGGCAGCGGCCACGACATCCGCCGGGAGCCCACCCCGAATCAGCAGGAACCCCTCAGCTTCGTATCGGTCCAGGGCCGCCTGATCCGGATCGCCTGGATCTCCTGATACTTGGCCAGTGTCTCGCGACGTCCTCTTCGTTCTGCGCCATCTTCTCCAGCGCCTCGTTGATGGCGCCCACGATGTGGTCGAGCTGTTCGTCGTCGTCGACCGGGAGGCATCCCAGCGGATGCGTGTGCGAGGCGCTGACCGTGACGTTGCCGCCCGGGATTCCGAGTTCTTCCGTAATACGACCCCGCAGGTTGGCCATGCCGGCGAGTATCTGTGGGCTCATGGGGATGTTGGCGGCGTGCTGGAATGTTGGGTTCTGGAGTTTTGGAAACTGGTCTGTCGGTTGGCGATTAGGATACCACCTTCCCTACAGAACACCTTTGGAATGTCGATTGCTACCAATTGCAGGCAACGAGCTATATTAGGCCGATCCGGCTTCGTGTCAACTCTCCACCTCTTCAATGAAATTCGTCAGCGAGATGAGCCTGGGAGAGGCATTCAGCCGTGTTCTCGTCGTGGGCAGCCAGATCAGCGGTTCCTGTCCGGCCAATAATGATCAATTCTCTCGACCACATCGAACGGGGTATCTATAATGGTGTTGGACAATAATCTACGCGTTGCAGACCTGACCGGTCTATCCGGAGACGTTCCCAGAGAGATATCGAAACTGGTCAGTCCGATTCTCACCAAGACGGAACCGTGGGAATACAGCCTCACAAAGGGCTCGGATAAAGATTCGTTGCGCTATCCCACAGTTGTCAGAAATACCTGCGGACCGCGCCCCGATGACAAGTATTACCTCTATTACGCGCACCACGATATCCCTTCGGGGATCGGTTGCGCCATCGCCGACGAGCTCTGTGGCCCCTACGTCAAGCTGGCCGGGCTCGATGCCGGCCGGGACCACAGCCAGGTACTGGAACTGCCCCGGGACGACGTGACAGCCGACAACGCAGTGCTGCTGAAACACGTCTTTGGCTCGACCCCGCTGGATCATGAGATGATCGGCAACTTCCACCATCTCTCCAGTCCATGCGTTCTGTGGAATCCAAAGGCGGAACTGTGGCTCCTGTACTTCCACACCTACCAGTACCTCTGGCCTTCGGGCGGCGGGCACCAGCAGACGTACCTGGCAACCTGCCGGGATCTAGCCACCCACGATTGGGAGATTCTGAAAAATCCGGACGGGACGTGGCAGATTGTGCTGCCCGTCACCGCCGAGCCCTGGATGAACAGCCAATCCAGCTACCACAGTATCTGCTGTCTGCCTGATGGGCGGTTCGTAGCCTATCTCAACGGCACCGGCGGCGAATATATCGATGGGCAATGGCAGATAACGTCTATTGGCCTCGGTTTTGCCATGTCGGACGACGGTATTTCCTGGGATTACTCGCCCGACAATCCATTTATGGAGGATGACGGCAAAGGGTTGGCGACCGGAATGATCGGCTACCTGGGCAACGACGAATACCTCGTGGTGTGGGCCGACAGCGAACGCGTGCACTATGGCAGAACGACCGACTTCCGGACCGTCACCCGGGATCCGGGGCCAGCAGCGGAGTGGCAAGCCGGGTTGATCAACCCGTGGCGGGACGGTGACACACTGTACCTTTTCGCGGGCGATTTCATTGCCGCTATGAAACTGCCGGTGGAATAATGCTGGACACTCGAGGCTGGATGCCAGCGCGATCGCCGCGCAGATCACAGCACTACGGGGACTCCACATCCAACATCAGGCATTGAGCAACAAAAAGCTACTCCAACTCCGCGATATACTTGATCTTTGCCGCCTGGCGAAGGGGTTCGAGGAAACCGTCGCGCATCCAGGTCAGCTTGGCGGCATGCAGGTCGTCGCGGAGAGAGGACTTTTCCCCGTTCGCCAGCCCGCGGATTATTGCTATGTACCACTGATCGAGCTCGGCATCAGTGATTTTGGTGTCTGCGACGTTTGCCGGCTTCGCGCCCTGCCGCATCCAACGCAGTTTGACGGCCCGCAGGTGACTGCGCAGAGAGTCCTGCTCACCATCCCACTTCTTGTTCACGAGCGCGCGCATCACCGCAAGGTACCACTCGTCGAGCTCGGCGTCAGTGATCTCGGCATCGGCGAGGCTCAGGCCGTGACGCGTGTAGAAGATCTCGGCCTGTAACGGCGCTTCGTGGATGACCGTTCCTTGAGACGACGGTGGGAACGACTCCGCGAACTTCTCCCGGTACTCGGGATCCTTGTCAACGCCCTTCTTGCGCGCTTCCGCGGCCAGCAGGTATTGCCCCAGGATTCTGGGCAGCGGCATGAGCACGCTCGTAGACATGACATCGCGGCCCAAAACGACCTTCTCGCCGCCTACCTCGATCTCCGCCGCGACGAGAAGCTCGTTGACGAGCGCGGTGTCCTTCGCGATCGTCTCCGGCGCGACCCGGCGCCGCGCTGCCTCGCGGGCAATGATCAACTCACTGATCTTGTCCCGGAGCGGGGTTTGCGGTTTCGCCCTGGAACCGATTCTCCGGTTCATCATCTCTGTCACGCCTGCGTCGACGGCCGACTGCGGCACGCGCTTGCCGTTGACCCGCACCCTGGCCTTCGCCAGGCGCGCCTTCAGCCACGCACCACGCGCCGCGGCCTTCTTCCCCCGGGACACGAGGTTCCGGACCGCGTCCCGGGCCTGCTGCCCGGTGAGCGAGCCAAGAATCGTCGTGTCGCCCGTCAGCCATTCATCGATCTCTGCCTCAGTCACCTTTGTCGGGTCCGGCTGCCGGGCGAGTTCGGGGATGCTCTTCTCATAGAAATTGGCGAGAAACGTTGTCTCCAGCCGCGTCCGCCGTGCCTTCGTCTCCCGTTTCCAGCTGATCTGTCTCTGGTAACTGGGGTCTTTGTCGAGCCCCTCCTCCACGAACTTCTGGGCGACCAGTTCCTGATCGACGGCGTGCCGGACCGCTGCGGCGATCGTCTCGCCTTCCTCCGGGACGACAGCCGACTTCGGGACCGGCGTGCCGTTGACCCGCGCCACCACCGCGGGCAGGTCATCCAGCGAAACCACCCCGGCCGCATTCACCTCTGGGGCCGCACCCATGCAGAAGGCCCAGGTCAGCACGGCGGCAATGAACGCGCCCGTCGTCCGTTTTCTGTTTCTCTCGAGTATCCTTGCGTGCATTATTTCGATCTCCTCGTCTGTCATAAGTGAAGTGGATAAAACCCGTTGCTGGAGGTGTGGGCACTGGCTATTGGATTGTACCATCTGGCTCCGCCACCCCACGCTCTCCAACTGCCGGACGGTACTATCGCACCCCGGAGGGCCTCGTCAACTCGGGGGAAACTAAAATAGCGTAAACCACGCCGATATAAGTTGTTATCAATCCCCCCTCTCTCTCTCTCTCTCAAAAGTTTTTTTATTTTTTACTTGGAATTCGGCCGAAAAAAACTTATACCATTGGCGTAGTTGCGGGCAGGAACCGCGATTGCGATCCTGACGGAGACATTTGAATCGAAATCATTTGCAACTCCGGTAA
>CAJWLW010000314.1 GCA_913042885.1 uncultured Lentisphaeria bacterium
GCCGGGCTATCGGACATGACCCCCGATTTCTCGCCGATCATGGGGCTGACCCCGGTCGAGGGGTTCTACCTCGACGCCGGCTGGGGTACCTGGGGATTCAAGGCGACACCGGTATGTGGCAAGACGATGTCGTACACGGTCTCTGAAAACAAGCCGCACCCGCTGATCGAGCCGTTCCGCCTGTCACGCTTCAAGGAGTTTGAACTGGTCGGCGAGAAAGGCGCCGCCTCCGTCGGACATTAGCAGCGAGGACCGAACGATGAAAATCATGACATGCCCAGTCAACGGCCCGCGACCGTTACAGGAGTTCGTATACGGTGGTGACGTCACCGAGATGCCGTGCCCGGACCAGGCGACGGACGAGCAATGGGCCGCCTATGTTTTCGAGCGCGACGGCGCTCCCGGCCCACACAAGGAGTGGTGGTACCACGCGCCGAGCGGGGTTTGGTTCATTGCCGAGCGCGATACCGGGACAGACGAGATCTCCAGCACCTACCTGTACAATGGCTGACCCTATTTTCATCGAACGATTGCCGGCCGCGGGCCACGAGTGGATCGACCGCGATCAGCGGTTGTGTTTTTCCTTCGAAGGCCGTCGCTATGGCGCCTACGCCGGCGACACAATCAGCAGCGCGCTGTGGGGCAATGGCGTGCGACTGCTCGGTCGCAGCTTCAAGTATCACCGGCCGCGCGGTGTCTACAGCATGTGCGCCCACGACGCCAACGTGATGCTCGAAAACGGCGAGACCCTGAATATCCGTGGCGACACGACGCTGGTCGAAGACGGCATGGACTTGACCGCGGTCAACACCGTCGGCAGTTTGCGCTGGGACCTGGCCGGCTTGACCGACCGCATGTCGGGGTTTCTACCGGTCGGCTTCTACTACAAGGCGTTCCACACGCCGAACTGGATGTTCCCGAACTGGGAGCGCATGATCCGCGACATCGCCGGCCTCGGCAAAGTGAATCCGGCGGCCGAATGGAAACCGTCACCGAAGGGTTACGATGCGTGCGACGTATTGATCGTCGGTGGCGGCCCCTCCGGCATGGCGGCAGCCCTGGCAGCCGGTCGCGCCGGCAGCCGCGTCGTGATGGCTGAGGATACCCGGTGCCTGGGCGGCAGCCTGTGCTACGCCGGTGCCACGGCGCCCGAGTCTGTGGCGACGATCAATTCCATGCGCGACGAGCTCGAGAAGCTCCAAAACGTCGAGGTTCGCCTGAACACCTCGGTGCGCGGCTGCTACAGTGAAAACTGGCTGGCGATCATCGGTCCCGGCGGCATGACCAAGATGCGGGCGACAGCTGTCGTCGTCGCCACCGGCGCCTATGAGCAGCCGGCCGTCTTCCGGCACAATGATCTTCCCGGTGTCATGCTCGGAACCGCTGCCCAGCGGCTGGTCCACTTGTATCGCGTCAAGCCGATGCAGCGGGCACTGGTCCTGGTGGGCAGCGATTACGGCTACGGCGTTGCGCTCGACCTTAAAGCTGCCGGCGTCGAGATCGCTGCAGTCGCTGATTTCCGCGAGACGATCGGCAAAGGCGAGCTGGTACACGATGTCAAGACGGCGGGCATCGAGATTCTGGCCGGCCAGGGTGTCTACGAAGCCCGCCCTGCCGGCGGTCTGCGCGGCATCAAAGGCGCCCGCGTCTGCCCGGTCAATTCCGACGGCACCTGCATTTCCAAGACCGGCACCAATGTGAACTGCGACGGCATCGTCATGGCGACCGGCTGGGCGCCTGCAGGCGACCTCATCGGCCAGGCTGGCGGCCGCCTCAATTATGTACAGGATGCGGCGCAATTCCGCCCGGATGAATTACCGCCGGGCATGTTTGCTGCCGGTCGCGTCAATGGTGTCTTCGGTGTCGATGCGCGGGTCGAGGACGGCGGGCACGCGGGCGGCCAGGCGGCCGCCTTTGCTGCGGGCAAAGAACTGCCGGCACGGCGGCGACCGAACGACGAGATCACCGCGCCGTCATATCCGTACCCGATCGTCAAGCATCCGAAGGGCAAGGCATTTGTCGATTTGGACGAGGACGTGCAGGTCAAGGACATCGTCAACGCTGCCAAGGAAGGTTACGACAGCGTCGAGCTTGTCAAGCGCTACACCACTGTCGGCATGGGCCCATCGCAGGGCAAAATTTCGAACCTCAATTCCTCCCGGGTACTGGCCAAGGCGACCGGCCAGACGATGGGGGCTGTTGGCTATACGACTTTTCGCCCGTTCACGCAGCCGACGACGATTGGTGAACTTGCGGGCCGCCGATTTCATCCCGACCGTCGCACGCCGATCCACAGCCGGCATCAGGCGGCCGGGGCGGTGTTCATGCACGCCGGCGCCTGGTTGCGGCCCGAGTATTATGGTCCGCGTGTGCGTCACCAGGCGATTGTCCGCGAAGTGCAGGCGGTGCGCAGCAGCGCCGGCATCATCGATGTCGGGACGCTCGGCAAGATCGACGTCTGCGGCGCCGATGCCGCGGAATTTCTCGAACGCATGTACACCGGGCGGTTCAGTGACCTGAAGCTCGGCAGATGCCGCTATGCGCTCATGTGCGACGAGTCCGGCGTCGTCATCGACGACGGCATGTCGGCCCGGTTCGGCGACGACCGTTTCTATGTCACCACGACGAGTAGCGGCTCTGCAGCGATCGTGCGCGAGATGAAGCGCTGGGCGATTATCTGGGGGCTCGAGGTCACGATCATTGACCACACCGGACAGTTCGGTGCGCTCAATCTGGCCGGCCCGGAGTCGCGCAATATCCTTGGGCGCCTGACCGATCTGGACATCAGTGCGGGCGGCTTCGAATACCTTGGATTCCGAGAGGCAGTTGTTGCCGGCGTGAACTGCCGGCTCATGCGTGTGGGGTTTGTCGGCGAGCTCGGTTACGAGCTGCACGTACCCGCACAGCATGCCGCGGCGTTGTGGGACGCCGTCATCGAGGCCGGACAGCCGGAGGGGATCATACCGTTCGGCGTCGAGGCCCAGCGCCTGTTGCGCATGGAGAAGGGCCATCAGATCATTGGCCAGGATACCGACGGCCTGACAACGCCGCTGGAAGCCGGCCTGGCCTGGGCTGTGAAGATGACCAAGCCGTTTTTCATCGGCCAGCGCAGCCTGAAGATCGTCGCGCCGCGGCCGAATGTCCGGGCACTGGCCGGTTTCGTCATGCACGACAGCACAGTGATGCCGTCGGAGTGTCACCTGGTCGTCGACGGTGATGAGATCTGCGGGCGCGTCACCAGTATTGCCAGGAGCCCGACGCTCGGGCAGGTCATCGGCATGGCCTATATGCGGCCGGACCAGACGACCCCGGGCACGGTGATCAACATTCGTGTCGAGGGCCGGCTGGTACAGGCGGAAGTGGCGAAATTGCCGTTTTATGACCCGTCCAACGAGAGGCAGAAATCATGAGCACCGCAGCGTTTCGCACGAGTCCCCTGCACCGCGAGCTCGAGCAGTTGTCGCCAACCTGGACGACGGTTGCCGGCATGCAGGCCGCGTCCTGCCTGGGCGACAACGAAATGCACCTCCTGGAGACTGTGGCTTTGTGCGACCTGTCGTTCCTGCCGCGGCTCGGGCTCAACGGCCCGGGCGTGACCGGTTGGCTGCAGACCCAGGATATCGAAGTGCCGGCGGCGATGTACGAACTGGCGACATTGAGCGACGGCAGCAGTGTCGTCCGCATCGGCACCAACGAAGTCATCATCGAGGGCGTGCCTGGTGCCGGGACGATCGACAACTTGACCGCGGCCCTGGCGACGGATGTAAAAGACGTTTTCAATGTCACCCGTAACGAAGCCTCGTTGGCACTTGCCGGACCGGCCGCTGCCGACGTACTGGCGCAGACCTGTTCCGTCCTGGTTCGTGATCTGTTGCAGCAGGCGCTGGTGTACACGCGCGTGGCGGGCGTTTCCGCTGCCGTGTTCCAGCAGGAGCTCAACGGCTGCAACTGCGTACGTCTCGTTTTTGATCCGAGCTATGGCATCTATATGTGGCGCGAACTGCTGAAAATTATCGCGGAGCATGATGGCGGCGCTGTTGGCTTTTCTTGCCTTTTTCCTGAATCGCAGTAACGTCCGAACTGTTCAAAATTTTCATCTGCAGGAGAGCTGCGTTCCGATCATCCACTGGACGGGATCGGGGCTAAACATAGACCAATGGAGCACCCCCATGACTATCGAAGAAGCCAAAGAATTCCTCGCCAAGAACGATGTCAGATTCGTCCTGGCCCAGTTCGTTGACATTCATGGCGCCGCCAAGACCAAGTCCGTGCCGGTGGCGCATTTCGAAGACATCCTGACTGACGGTGCTGGGTTCGCCGGCTTTGCCGTCTGGGGCCTGGGTCAGGAGCCGCACGATCCCGACTTCATGGCCAAGGGCGATCTCTCGACCCTGTCCCTGGTGCCTTGGCAGCCGGGGTACGCGCGCATCGTCTGCGACGGTCACGTCAACGACGAACAGTATCCGTACGACACGCGTTACATCCTGCAGCAGCAGATCAAGCGCATGGACGAGCGCGGCTGGACGTTCTACACCGGGTTAGAGCCGGAGTTCATGCTGCTGACCAAGGACGAAAACGGCAAGATCAACCCGTCCGACAGCCTCGACCTGCTGGAGAAGCCGTGTTACGACTACAAGGGCCTGTCCCGCGCCGCCGCGTTCCTCGAGGAGCTTGTCGAGTCGCTGATTGAAGTCGGGTTCGATGTCTACCAGATCGATCACGAAGATTCGAACGGACAGTTCGAAATCAATTACACCTATACCGACGCGATGACGTCCGCCGACCGAAATATTTTCTTCCGCATGGCTGCCGGACAGATCGCCCATGAATTCGGCGCCGTGTGCTCGTTCATGCCGAAGCCGATGTCGAACCGGACGGGCAGCGGCATGCACATGCACATGTCGATCGGCGATGCTGACGGCGGGATGGTGTTCTCGGACGATTCCGACAGCAACAACCTCGGCCTGTCACCGACCGGCTACCAGTTCCTCGGCGGTCTGCTGGGCCATGCGCCGGCATTGGCGGCGTTGTGTGCGCCGTCGGTCAATTCTTACAAGCGCCTCGTGGTCGGCCGCGCACTGTCGGGCGCCACCTGGGCACCGGCCTACATCTCGTACGGCGACAACAACCGCACGTCGATGGTGCGTATCCCGTACGGCCGTCTCGAGTTGCGCCTGTGCGACTCGAGTGCCAATCCCTATCTGGCCACAGCTGCAGTGATTGCCGCCGGTCTCGACGGTATCGAGCAGGGTTCCGATCCCGGTGCGCCGAGCAACTTCAATCACTACAACTATACGATCGACGAGCTGCAGGAGAAGGGCATCGGTGTACTGCCGCAGGACCTCAACAGAGCCCTCGATGCGCTCGAAGCAGATCCGCTCTTCGCGGAAACCCTCGGAGTCGACTTCATCAACGAGTTCGTCACGCTCAAGCGCATGGAGTGGGTCGAATACCAGCGGCACGTCTCGGACTGGGAAGTGGAGCGCTACCTCGACTTCTATTAGGGGCTCAGGAAGCGGAGGCATCCTACCCGCTTCCGGAGATGCTGGTACCGGTGAATCGTTGCGGCAAACGCTGAAAAGTCCTCGGGCGCGATTAGTTGCCGACGGCGTCTTCGATGAGGCTGACCAACTCGTCGATGCAGACGCTGGCTTCGAGATCGACGCTGATCGTGCTGCAGTCGGGCGTCGTGCCGAACACC
>CAJWLW010000315.1 GCA_913042885.1 uncultured Lentisphaeria bacterium
TACTCGGGCGGACGCGGGCCGTAATGCGGGCGGTCCTGGCCCAATTCCCAGGCACCCATGTCCGGGCCATTGCCGATAGGTAATTGACGAGGCAGACCGGTAATGACGACTGCCGCGTCCTCGACGGCCGACTCGATCTGCAGGTGGAAGTTGATTTCTGACGGATCGTAGGTGCGCAGCTTCAAGAGCGGGCGCTTGAGCTTTTCGAAGTCCGAGTATTCAATCATTCTGCCATTGGCTTCCATACCCGTACTGGCCGTGAACTCCGCCAGCGATGCGAACTCCGTTACGCCTTCGTTCGAGGGCTCGCCGTACGTGACGGTGCCTTCTTTCCAGGCATTGTAGTCGAAGCTTGTATAGCTGGTGTGCGTTGCCAGATTCGGACGGCCCACGAAGATGTTGTTGCGGAAGTGGCTGTTGCTGAATGGCTCGCCGTTGGCCCAGCCGCCAGTGACAAAGGTATTGTGATACGCTTCAATGCCCGTCGCATTGCGCGTCAGGTGCATTGGCAGCAATCGCATGACATTGTACAGGACATTGCTGATCACGTAGATCGGGCCGCCGTACACCGGGCCGATAGTGAAGCCCGCACGCCCGGAATTAACACAGCGATTGTCGCGAATAATGATGTTCTGATCACCCTCGCTGACGTCGACAAAATCCCGACCTACCTGGGTGATTTCATTGCCGTAGATGTCGATCGCCATATTCTCCTGACCCTTGCGAAAACCACGGCCGTCGCGGCCGTTGGTGACACGGATGCCGGTGCGCACATTCTCGATGTAGTTGTAGCCGATGTCGTGGCTGCTGCCGGATATGGTCACCGCACTGCCGGAGTATCGCAGGTAGTTGAACGCCTTGTTTTCCAGTGGCGCCAGCCAGTTCTGACGGCCGTAGAATGAATTGTCCGTTATCGTGAAGTCGCGGCAGTTCGCATCAGATGCCATGATCGCCGTGCCGAAGTCCTCGAACTTGCAATAGCGCACAGTCAGTCCGACGCATGTCGACTCGATGCTGCGCTTTCGGTTGCCCGCCTGGATGACGACACCGTTGCCAGTGTGATGCCCGTCATGGGTTCCCGGGTCCCGAAAAGTCAACCCTTCGAACCACAAATACGCGGCATTGTGAATGTCGATGAGCGAGTTCCACCTGTCGCCGACGAAAACCGCTTCCTTGTCCCCCACCCCCTGGATCTTGATCGGTTTGCCGGGTTCGCCGCGGTTCTGCACGACGTAGGAGCCCTGGTAGGTACCGCCGTATACCAGCACCGTATCTCCGGGAAACGCCGCGGAGATGGCCGAGCCGAGCGTGTCAAAATTTGGTTCATTCTTGACACCGAATTCGTCCTTCGGATAGAGATGCAGGACACTCGAATTGGCCGCTGCCACCGGCACATCCCTGGTGGTGGCCTCCATCACCATGTTGCGATTGCCGCCGTCCTCGTCTTCGAGAACAACGCGTATTTCGTAGGTGGCGCCACGGGAGAGACCGAGAATTGATCCGGCAAATTGCGATGGCATCTCGTAATCGTTCATGTACGTCTCCGTGCCGGTGTCTTCGCCGCCGATCCGCAACATGGCCAGACCCGGCTGCCAATTGATCTCGCCCTGGCGACGGTACGACACAGTCACTTCAGAATTGCGATTGTCGTCACCCGCAATATCCCAGCGCAACGCGATCGACCGCAGCGTCGTGCCCTGCACAACCAGATCGCCCGCTTCCACCGCGTCGCCGGCACCCGCAGGGTCGGCCAGCAGAAGCAATGCGGCACAGGCAATCAACCTGATATAGTCAGTGTTCATCCAGTCTCCTTTCGCCAATCGCCAATATATCTTACGCAGGGTCCTGCGCACGAGGGTAGCTGCCGAGGCACTTGATGGTTTCGCAATGTGTGCCGACTTCGTCCAGCGCTTTTCGACAGCACGCTTCTGAAGCGTGTCCGGCGATGTCAATGAAAAAATAGTAGGTCCAGGATTTCAGCCGCGACGGGCGGCTCTCAATCAGGCTCAGATTGATGCCGTTTTTCTTGAACGCCTCGAGGGCATCGAACAACGCACCGACACGATCCTCAATCACCAGTAGCAGGGACGTCTTGTCATCACCGGTTGGTTCCGGAATGTCGCGTCCGAGTACCACGAAGCGCGTGAAGTTGTCTGATGAATCCTCCACATTCTCCTGTATCACGGGCACGCCATACCGGTCAGCGGCGAGTTTGCTTGCCAGCGCCCCGGTTTTCTTCGCCTCCGCCGCCCGGCGCGCGGCCTCCGCCGTGCTGCTCGTCTCGGTGAGCTGGCAGTGGGGCAAATGTCGTTGCAACCACCGCCGGCACTGGCCCAGCGCCTGGGGGTGGCTGCAGATTTCCTCGAGGTCTTCGAACCCGCCGTGGCTCAGCAGATGATGATGGATCCGCAGGCTGATCTCACCGCAGATGTTAGCCGACGTCTGGTAGAACATGTCGAACGTATCGCTGACCGTGCCGTAGGTGGAATTCTCAACGGGCACCACGCCGCAACTCGCCACGCCCCCCTCGACCGCTGTGAAAATTGCAGCGATCGAGTTCTGTGGTAACACATCCGCCGCATCGCCGAACCGCACCAGTGCCGCCTGGTGTGCGAACGACGCGGCCGGCCCCAGAAAAGCCACCGAGGCAACACCGTCATCCGCCGCACCGGCACCGGTTGCCGCTGCCTGCGTTGCCGCCAACGCCCGCGTCAACTCAGAACGCTGCCGCGTCAACGCCAGCACCTGGTCGTCGATCTGAGCGATCTGCCCCTGCAACTCGTCCGGATTGGTTGGCCCTGTGCTCATCGGATCAATGCAGTCAACACCGCCTTTTGCGCGTGCAACCGGTTCTCTGCCTGATCCCAGACCAGCGAACGTGGACCGTCGAGGACTTCGGCAGTGATTTCTTTGCCGCGATACGCCGGCAAACAATGCAGTACTTTGACATCCGGCGTTGCCTGCTCGAGCAACGTTTCGTTCACCTGGTAGGATGCCATCACCGCCAGACGATCCTTCGCCTCTTCTTCGAATCCCATGCTGACCCAAACGTCCGTATAGACGAAATCGGCATCGGCCACAGCGGCGACAGGGTCGTCGGTCACGGTGACACGCCCCGGGCCTTCCAGTTTTTCGAGCAGTGCAGCATCGGGCTGATAACCAACCGGTGCACCGACGCGCAAGTCGATACCAGCCAATGACGCTGCGATCACCCAGGAATTTGCCATGTTGCTGGCGCCATCGCCAAGATACGCCACGGAGACGCCCGCGACTCTTCCTGCAGACTCCGCAATCGTCTGCAAATCCGCCACCAACTGGCAAGGGTGATAGCGGTCCGTGAGCCCGTTGATCACCGGTACGCTCGAACAGGCAGCGAACGCTTCGACACCTTCGTGCTCATGGCTGCGAATGACAACACCGTGCAGGTAGCGGCACAAAACCATTGCGGTGTCCGCAACCGTCTCGCCGCGGCCAAGCTGCAATTGGTCGATACCCAGAAACATCGATTGGCCGCCGAGTTCGTGAATCCCCACCTCAAACGACACCCGCGTGCGGGTCGAGGCTTTGGAGAAAATCATACCGATACTCTTGCCGGCCAGCGGTTTCGGCGAGTCGGCCGCGCCCCGCTGATGCTTCAGAGTCTGCGCCAGATTGACCAGGGCAGCAAGCTCGTCGATGTCGACGTCCTGCAATGTGAGGAAGTGCTTGGTTTTCAACATCACAGCACCTCCAGAGATTCGCTGACGATGGCAACCGCCTGGTCGATGTCTTCCTGCGAAACGTTCAGCGGCGGTAACAGTCGAATGATATTCGGCCCAGCCGGCAGGATCAGCAGGCCCTTGCTGCGGGCTGCTGCCAGAACAGGTGCGACAGCTTCATCGGCGACGATTCCGAGCATCAGCCCCATACCCCGCACCTCCTTGAGCTTCTGGTGATCGTTGGTGAGTTTTACCAGGGCGCCGCGCAGGTGCTCACCCATCTTCCGGCAGTTGAACAGCAGGTCGCTTTCCTCAATGGCCTCAAACACGGCCAGTGCAGCAGCACACGCCAACGGCGTACCGCCGAACGTGCTGGCATGCGTTCCCGGTACCAGCACATTCTCCCATTTCCACTGCACGATGAAGGCACCGATGGGATAGCCGTTGCCCAGTGCCTTGGCCAGGCTCATGCCGTCCGGTTGGACGCCATACGCCTGGTGTGCAAACATCGTGCCTGTGCGGCCCATGCCCGACTGTACTTCATCGAACAGCAGAAGAATTGCATGTTTGTCACACAACTCCCGTGCACCACTGAGAAACTCCTGGGTCGCCGGCACCACACCGCCCTCGCCCTGAACCGGTTCGACGAGGACGGCTGCCGTCTTCTCGTCAATCGCCTTGTCCAAAGCTTCGAGGTCGTTGAAGTCGACGAACCGAAAGCCGGAAGCCGCAGGCTCGAACCCTTCCCGGTACTTCGGCTGCCCGGTAGCAGCCAGGGTCGCCAAGGTACGACCGTGGAATGACTCGTTCATACAGATGATCTCGTAACGACCATGTTCATTCCCCCATTTCCGGGCGAATTTGATCAGTCCCTCATTGGCTTCGGCACCGCTATTGCCGAAAAAGACACGGCCGCCGAAACTGTTCTCGGAAATCGCCGCGGCGAGTTGCGGCTGGTATTCGTTGTAAAACAGGTTGGAGACATGCACCAGCCGCGCGGCCTGGCGCTGGATCGCCTCGGTGACATCCGGATGGCAGTGCCCGAGGTTGCAGACACTGATGCCGGAAGTGAAGTCGAGGTACTCGCGGTCGTCGGCATCCCAGACTCTGCTGCCAGCGCCCCTCACCAGGAGCATGTCCCGGGTGTAGGTTTCGAGTACGTACTGGTTTTGAAGGTTGAGAATTTGGTCCTTATTCATTGGATGTTGATCCGTGTTGTGCTCTCTCGGGATGCCCGGCAGCAGCTCAGGTTTTTACTATTTGCGTGCCGACCCCTTCGTCGGTGAATATTTCCAGCAACAGTGAATGCTGAATGCGACCGTCCACGAGGTGAACTTTGTTGGTGCCGGCCTGCAACGCATCGACAGCACTTCTGATCTTCGGAACCATGCCGCCGGTGATCGTCCTGTCTTCGATCAAGCGATCGACGTCAGACAGACAAACGGTCTTGATCAACGACGACTCATCTTGCGAATCGGCCAAAATACCCGGAACATCACTGAGGAACACGAGCTTCCGCGCCGCCAACGCCTCCGCAATGCGACAGGCAGAGAGATCGGCGTTGATGTTGAAGATAGCCCCGTCCGCTCCGGTGCCCAGCGGTGTGATTACCGGAACCTCGTTGCGATCGGTGACAGCCAGGATGGGATCGACGTTGACCGTATCAACTTCGCCGACGAACCCCAGGTCGGCCGGCTCACCCGCCTCATCCGTGGCATTCATCGGGATCGCGCCGATCACGTCCTTGCCGGATAATCCCACAGCCTGACCACCAAATTTCTCGATCGACTGCACCAACTGGCGGTTGATCTGGTTGTGCAGCACATCATCGACGACTTTTATGGATTCTTCACATGTGTAGCGCAGCCCGTTGACGAATCGGGTCTCGATGTTCAGTTCTTTCAGCCGAGCACTGATCGCTTTGCCGCCGCCGTGAACAACGACCGGCTTCATGCCGACGCATTCCATCAGCACAATGTCACGCAGTGCACTTTCCGCACAC
>CAJWLW010000316.1 GCA_913042885.1 uncultured Lentisphaeria bacterium
TGCGGGCTTGCCTGGATCGAGCTGTCCGCGTTTCTTTCAACGCGATCACCGTCGACGGTGACACCAGCACGAACGACACCGTTGCGATCCTCGCAAACGGTGCCGCTGGAGGCGCCCCGATTGTCGAGGGTACAGATGCCGCCGCCGCCTTCGAGGCTGCCGTGACAGAGATCTGCATTGAGTTGGCCAAAGCCATCGTCCGCGACGGCGAAGGCGCCACGCGACTGATCGAGATCGCGGTCACCGGTGCCATGAACGACGACGAGGCGCGCCGGTGTGCCGGGGTCATTGCGAACTCGGCACTTTGCAAGACTGCCTGGTTCGGCGGCGACCCGAACTGGGGCCGCATCGTTGCGGCGGCCGGGCGTGCCGGCGTCGAGCTGGAACCGGAGGCGGTGCAGTTGCGATTCGGTGACCTGGTCGTGGTCGATGGTGGCGCACCGCAGCCACTGGAGGAGTCAGTGCTGGCAGCAGCAGTGGCGGGCAAGGAAATCACGCTGACTCTGGACCTGGGCGTCGGTGACGGCAAGGCGCAGATGTGGAGCTGCGACCTGTCCTACGACTACGTGAAGATTAACGCCGAGTACCACACGTAGCGCGAAGCTTTCCGAGCCAGCGCCCGTTTACATCTCGAAGCTCAGCGAGACACCGGCCATGCGTGGCTCGCCGCTGCGTCCGGCGTACCCGGAGGGGGTGAACGGCGCGGATGGCGGCGAAATCGCCGCGACGATGTACTCTTCGTCGAAGAGGTTGCGAACCCAGGTCTCGAGACGCCAGATATCCCGGCCGACGCCGGCGCGCAGGTTGATCAGGGCATAATCGTTCTGCTGTCGGGCATTGAGCGAGTCGAACGGCAACTCGCCGACACCGGTGAGCTCGGTTCCGAGCCAACTGCGCAGGCCGTTCGCGTGGTCCTGTTCGCGGCGCAGCGCAGCGTTCCAGGTGAAAGCCGGCACGTTCGGCAGGTTGTTCCCTGAAACGTCGACGCCGTCGAGGTCAGTGTATTCGGTAAAGATCGCATCGGTCACGCCGACACCGGCACTGGCCTCCCAATGCTCGTTGAGGCGTGCCGCGATGTCGCATTCGAATCCCTGGCTGCGGGCCTCACCGATGTTGTCGAGCATGAAGCGGCCCGGCATGTCCGGGTTGGGTACGTCGAGCTGCATATCGTCCCAGTCGACATAAAAGACGGCGACATTCACGCGCAGGTGATTATCCAGCCACGTGGATTTAACGCCGGCCTCATACGTCCAGCTTTCCTCCTCGTCGAATTCGAGCGGTCCGAGAGGTGATAGACTGCGGTTGTAGCCACCCGGTCGAAAGCCCTTGGCGGCGGCAACGTAGGTACGGATGTTGTCAGCGGACTGGTATGAGAGAGTCACACGCGGCAACAGGTCCTCGAATGAATCGCTGAACGAATCGAGCTGCGCAAGAGCAGGCACAAACGCCGTCGCTTCGGAGCTGAGGCTGATGTCGGTGCTTTTATTTTCGTGAGAGTAACGCAGACCGGTGCCGAGCTCAAGCCGTTCACTCAGGGTGAAGGTCAGATGGCCGAACACGCCGAAGCCATAGTCGTCGAGCTCGAAGTCCGCACGGTCGGTAGCGGAGACGCCGCCAGTAAAGACGGTGTTGGAGAAGGTTTCCGATTCGTGGTTCAGTTCGGACGAGAACGCGGACACCCCGGCAAGCCAGTGCATGGTTGCAAAGCCGAGGTCGACCGGCACGTCCTGCGACGAACTCAAGCGTAGCTCCTGGAAGAGTTGTGATTGATCCTCCTCAACGTGGCGTGTCATGGTGTTGACGGGGTTATTAGCGAAATCAATGTCGGTGGCTTCCTCGGCCGACCAACGTGTGAAACTGCTGATCGAGGTGAAATCGACGTTGGTGCCGATACTGTTGATCGTGACTGATGGCGACACAACATCGCGGTCGGTATACCCGATGAAGTCGTGGGCGATACGGTGCGGATCCTGGCGCAGTCCGTCGAGATCGGCCAGGACATAGTCACCGTCGCGGTCGGCCTGGGCGTACACCGAGAGGGTGATTTCCAGGTCGTCGCTGGGCGTCAGCAACAGTTGGGCGCGGCCGAACGTCGTTTCGCGCTCGTCGATATCGGTGCCGTCGATGTTCTTAGTGAAGCCGTCGCGGACGCTGTAGACACCGCCGAGGCCGAAGGCGGTCTGGTCATCGACAACCCTGGCGACTGAGAGGTCGTAGCGTTGCAGACCGAACTCGCCGATCGTCAGACCGCCGCTGGTCCGGTTGTCAGTCGGTTGCCGCGTAATCAGGTGAATGACGCCGCCCAGCGTGTTGCGTCCATACAGCGTACCCTGAGGCCCGCGCAGCACTTCGATGCGCTGCAGATCGAGGAACTCGATGTCGATGCTGTTCGGCGTCAGTTGCGGGACGCCGTCGATGTACGTAGTGACCACCGGTTCACCCTGGCCGGAGCCGAGGCCGCGCATAAAAGGGAAGGCGGTGCGCCGGGCGGTTAGCGAGGAGAGATAAAGGTTGGGGACGTACAGGGAAACGTCGCGCAGGGAACGGATGCCATGGTCCTGCAGTTGTTCATGGTCGATGACGCTGATACTCATCGGCACATGCTGCAGCACGCTTTGCCTTTTTTCGGCGACCACGTGGACTGGTGGCAATTCCTGTATCGGTTCGGCGCTGCAGATTGCGATTGCTGCGAACGCTGCGGATATGCCGCTAAAACATTGTCGATCTTTTTTCGAATTCACTTTCTTCCCCCTTCAGTTTCAAGCCATTCCCCATTAAAAATCCTTACGGATTCAAGTCAAAGCACGTGAGCTTGCCTTTTGCGTTGCGGATATACAGGCAGCTGTTGGCAACTGTCGGAGTCGTCCAGCATTTCCCGCTCACCGGTCGGTCTTGGTGCAGTTCTTTATATTCCTCGGGATTAGGATCTGCGATAAAAAGATTTCCCGATTCGTTGAGGATTATGAGCTTGTCGTCGGCAATCAGTATCGAGCCGAAACCGATGCCGCGGTGCTGCCATTTTACGTCACCGGTGGCAGGGTCGACACACACCAGTTTGGCACGGGTGCCCGATTCGCCGCTGAGTCCGTAGAGGTAGCCCTGCCAGAATACACAGTTGTTGAAATGGCTGCGCATGACCTTGTTGCGCCACAATCTCTTGACGCTGCCATTGCGTACCTGTGCTACAGCGGCACCTGTACCGTAGCCGGAGGAGATGAAAAAACGATTGCCCATGAAAATCGGGTCGGCAGCATTGACGTCGTAGGAGGTCTTCCAGACGAACTCCCAGAGTTCCTTGCCGGAGTGCGGATCGAGCCCGACAACCCGCTTGCCCGTGAAAATGGCAATCTGCGGTTTGCCGTCCAGCTTCACTGGTACGGGCGTGGCGTATCCGGCATCCCTGCTGCCGGTGCCCCAGAGCGTCTTACCGCTGTCGGCATCGAGGGCGACACCGCCACTGCCGACGTTGTACACGGCGATTTTGCCGACCACGGTGGTGGAGCCGGAAAAACCCCAACTAGGCGGGGCGGCGTTGAATTCGCGGGCATGCCGCTCCCACAAGAGGTCGCCGGTGGCGGCGTCGAGACAGATCATGTGGCCTTCGCGGCTGAGCGTGTAAACCTTGCCGCGCTTGATAGTCGGCGTGGCGTTGGGGCCGCCCTCGTACATCCTTGGGTCGAGCTTGCAGGCGTAGGTGTGGGTCCAGACGGCTTCACCGGTCTCTTCGTCCAGGCAGACAATGTGGTCGGTTCCCTTCTTGTTGCCCATGGTGTAGACGCGGCCGTCGACAACGGTGACGGCAGAAAATCCGGTATGCACATCGGCCCGCCACTTCTCCTTCATATTGACGAAATCGAGATTGGCTTCCTTCGAGACGCCGTTGTATTTGGGGCCGCGGAACTGTGGCCAGTCGGCGCTATAGGCCGGAGTTGTGACGACACACAGACAAATGGCATAAAGCAGTTTCATGAACGCCTTCGGGAGTGACACAGGGTCGCAGGTGCAAGAGTCCCGCACGTTGAGGTTGATGGGGTGATATAATAGGCTTTCTTGTGATATAGGCGAGTCACGGCCGCAAGAATTTACACTATTCGGTGTCGACCGGCAATTTCGGCAGGAACCGAATGGGGCAGATAATAATCATCCAAATTTTTGATTTTTCATACGGTCCAGCTATACTGCGGGATTCCGTGTCGATCCTCACCCGGCGTCTTTTCTTGGCGTTTACAATTCTCGTTCGATTGCAGGCGTGACGGCGCATTTCTCTATTAACCATCTGCTAAGCGTAACGGTTCATGCAAACTATCGTACAGATTTCTCTTGACCTCACCAACATTCCCGAAGCGCTGGAGACGGCGGCGATGGCTCGTCGTGCTGGTGTCGACTGGCTGGAAGCGGGCACACCCTTGATCATCGCCGAAGGCATGAACGGGGTGCGCGCCTTGTGCGAGCAGTTTCCAGGGATCCCGCTGGTTGCGGACCTCAAGACAATGGACGGCGGCTGGCTGGAGGCGGAGATCATGGCCAAGGCCGGCGCCACCCACGTGGTCGTCATGGAGCGGGCCCACCCGGAAACAATCAAGTGCGTGGTACAAGCCGGTAAAGACTTCGGTATTGAAGTGATGGGTGACAACCTTGGGGCCGAAAGCATGGTTGACTCCGCCCGGCGCCTCGAGGACTATGGCTGCGGCTATGTCATCCACCACATTGGCTACGACGAGCGCCGCGGTATCGCGGCAGCGGGGCAGCGCCAGCCGTCACCCCTGGATGAGCTGCAGGCGGTCGTCGATGCCGTGTCGATCCCGGTCCAGGCAGTTGGTGGGCTGACAACGGAACAGGCTATGCGTTCACCGGAATATGGTGCGCCGCTGGTCGTTCTTGGGGCGCCACTGACAATTGAAGCCGATGCATTCACGACCTCCAAATCCGACGACCTCGAAGGCCAGCTGCGCATGATCTGCGAGCACGTGCATGCCTATGGCGACGTCGGACCACAGAATTAAACCGAACGAAACCGGGGCTGCGTCAGCTATGCCACTCTCCGCCTTTCCCAAATGCTTCCTCGATGCCATGTGCGTGGACCGAACCATGACCGTGGACGACTGGATCGGTATGACTGCCGATCTCGACGTCGACGGCCACGAGCTTTACACCGGGTTTCTGCCGCTCGAGGACGACATCGAGCTGACCCGCATCCGCCAGCTTGCGGAGGATACGGGCAAGCCGGTCGTGATGATGTGTGCGTCGTCTGATTTCACGTTCCCGGAGGCCGCCGATCGGCAGCGCGAAATCGAGAGGATGCGCACGGCGATACACGCCACTGCAACGCTTGGCGGCAAATACTGCCGGGTGCTGTCGGGCCAGCGCAGGCCGGAAGTCGACCGCGACGAGGGCCTGGGCTGGGTGGTAGATTGTATTGAGGCGCTGTTACCGGCCGCCGAGGCTGCCGGGGTGACCTTGATCCTGGAGAACCATTACAAGGACAACTTTTGGGACTACCCGGAATTTGCGCAGAAGATCGACATGTTCCTGGCACTCCTTGACCGTATCGACGAGACACCGTGGTTCGGCGTCAATTACGACCCGTCAAATGCCATTATCGCGGGCGACGATCCGATCGAACTGCTCGAAGCG
>CAJWLW010000317.1 GCA_913042885.1 uncultured Lentisphaeria bacterium
CGTGCGGCCGCGGTAAAGCGGCGCGGTGGTTTCTCGAGCGTCGGCAGTGCCGCCAGCCGCAACCCCTGCCACTCGACCAGCAGTCCCGGCGCTATCAGCGTCACTGGAAAGTTGTGCTCGTGGGCGGCGTTCCGCAGCGCCTCATAGGCCTGGTTGTATGCGGTTGCCCACGGTGCATCGTCCGCTGCCTTGCGAATCAGGTAATCGTCGCCGACCGCATCGAGATAGGTCTCATCGGCAGTTGTTTTGACGGGTACCATCAGGGAGGCAACCGGTAATTTGCTGCTGAGCGCGGAAACGCCCTGATTACCGACCTTGGGTGCGACGCCGGCGATCACCACGTCATCGAGGCGCGTGACGCCCTGGGCGCGCAGGCCTTCGAACACGATGTTGCGTCCGACAAAACTGCTGCCGCCATTGATCAGCAGCGCCCGGCCCTGCGTCGATACTGCGGCGACGACGGGAAAATCGCCGGCATGGAAAACGGTCACGCCCTTGAGGGTGTCTTTGCGGTTGTGCCACGCGGCCAACGCGCCGACGCAGATCGCCAGGGGCAGGACATAGGCAAGAACCCGGAGAATAGGCATCGTGCCAAAGCGCCGCCAAAACGCGTACAGGTGCTTTTGCAGGGCGACCGCCCAGACGTTTGCCAGCAGAATTGCGAGCAGTGCCAGGTAGTACCCCAGCATCCAGCCGAGCGACGGTTTCGGTGTTGCCGGAAACGGGAAGAAGGAGACGGAAAAATGGGTCATCCAGAAAAACAGGTACCCGACGGTTGTCGCGGCTGCGCCCAGGGGCGCCGCCAGCCATAAACCGATGATCGGCACCAGGCCGGCGAGCCCTGTCAGCATGCCGAGCTGCACCAGCACGCCGACTGCCGGAATGGCGATGAGATTGACGAGGATTCCGGCCACAGGGAATTGCCCGAAGAACCAGGCGGACAGCGGAATCATCATGCCAAGCTGAATCGCCAGTTGCGCCAGGATGAAGAGCCGCAGCAATCGTGGCACGCGATTGAGATCGATCCGCCAGAGCCAGGGGAATTTCTCGTTGAGCGACACTCCGGCGCGAAGACCCAGCCACAGCGCCGCGAGCAGGGCGGTAAACACGCGGCCGTCGACGAGAATGTCGAGCCGCAGACAACACAACATGAAAATGCCGATGAACCAGAGGATTGCGACGATCAGTGACATGCCGCGCAGCAGGCAGATCCAGCGCTCCAGCACCGGCGTGATCAGTACCAGCGACAGCACTGCCCCGAACGACAAGAGAAAGCTCGGTGCGAACAGAACGATCGGGTTGTCGATAAGAATTATGAACGACGACAGTGCCAGGCCGGCATACGTAGCGCGCCGCAGATTCATGTGCAGATATGCAAAAGCGATCAGTACGACGGAGTTCATGATCACCGCGCGTACCGTTGAGGGCCGGGCCCCGGTGAGCAGCGCGAACAGGATCAGAAATAGAATGAGCACCGGCACGAATGCAGCCGGCCGCAGCCCGGTGACCCGCAGCAGCGAATACAGCAGCAGCGAGATGATGCTGACGTGCAGCCCGGAAACCGCCAGGACGTGCCCGACGCCGGCATGTCGAAAGGCATCGCGGACGTCGTTGCCGCGAAACTCGATATTATACATCGCTCGCCTGGCGCCCAAAGTCGTCACCGCTACCAGCCGGCTGCATGGTTCGCGGATGGTGCGCTTGCAGGTGATCAGGAATGCTTCTTTGGTCCGCAACGCCAGCTCGGTGAGCGGATTGCCGGCCGTACGCTCATCGATGACAACGGCATTTGGGCGGCAGCGCATCTGAGTCAGGACATCGCTTTGCAGCAGGAACGACTGAAAGTTGAATTCCCCGGGATTACGCAGGCGGCGGGCGGCAACAAAGCGGGTGTCTGCGGTAATTGTGTAGCCGTAGGCCGCGGGGTCCATCAGTGCTTCGAAATGTGCGATCTCCGTATCGTCTGCATCCGACCTGAGCGCGACGCGCAACTGGACGTTGCCGGGAGCCACGGATGTCCATTCGCCGTCGCCGACCTGAATTTCATCGACCCGCAGCCTCAGGTATCCCTGCGTTGCAGAGCGGAAGTCCGGTTCCGCGACGACGCGGCCGCGCACCGTCAAATCCGTCCAATCGTCGAGTGTCCGCAGCGTCTGCGCCAGGCTGCCGGTTGCCGGCGGCCCGACGTTGATCATTGTGCGCCAGTACCCCAATGGCAATGCGAACATCGCAACTGCCAGCATTGTCACGGACCGGTGTCCCGGCTGCCAGCGGCGCTCGCGGCAGATGTAGTAGACGGTTAAACCAAATCCGGCCACGGCCGGCAGCAGCAGTATGCCCGCGGGAATCTCCCAGCGCAGGCAGACCGCCGCGACAATGCCGGCGATGAACGCCAGGCTGAGCGTGATGAACCGTGTCGCCATCATAGGGTGTCGTCCTCGGCCTGGTCCAGCTTCTCTACCCGGATATGCGGAAAGAAGTTCTCGTTGCCCTTTAGGATTGCCTCCGGACGATAGGCCGGGTTGAGCATAATCAGCAGCAGCCCCACAAGGATCGCTGCGGCAGTGAGAAGCAGGATTCGGCGACCGCCGCGATGGAGCGGTGACGGTCTGTTTCCCGACAGGTCCCGCGGGCGTCCCGTCCGGAAGCCGACTGCGGTGAGGCGGCAACTCAGGTAGGAGACGAACCCCTTGAATGTCGTTCCATTGACTCGACCGAGAATGGCGTGGGGATAATGCTCGTTGTCTTCCGGCCGGCAAACGGCGGCACCCGCGTGTCCGCCGTCGCCCGGGCGGCCGATCTGCGGCATGAGCGCCCCGAGATTCAGTGACAAGTCCGCCTGATTGAGTCGGCGTCCTACCATCAGACTGGAGCCGAAGCAGTAGAAGATATAGTCGGCCTCGGGGTATTTGCGGGCGAAGAAATCTACGGCTTTACCGACCGGGATCCGCGGTTGCCCGGGTTCTGTGCGAGCCGCCATAGCCATGAGGATTTTGAGGTTGCCGCTGGCGCCAATCCGGTCGCCGTCGGTCGGGGCCAGCGCGTCGCTGCCGGGGCCCAGCGCCCGGCCACCGACCAGGGCGGTGCTGTCGTCGGGCCGAGCCGCTTCGACCAGATAGACGTGCTGTTGCATGGTCGCCTCGTGGGCCTGATAATACGCTGTCAACTCGGCAATCAACTCGGTCCAGCCGGCATTCTGCAACTGTTCGACCAAATCGTTTTCCGGCAGGGACTGCCACATCACCTGCGCCAGTTGTACCTTGCAGACACCGCCCTTGATCAGGTCGGTCAACATCCGGCCGAGCTCGTTGCGGTCGGTGACGAAGTCCTCACTGTGTGCGGCGCGGCGGAGTTGTCGCACGCCTTCGGTGTCCCAGGGTTGCCCGGCGATGGTATTTTCGTAGACCATGTCGGTGCCGCATTTCAGGTCGTCTGATTCGAGCTCGTCGCCCTCCAGCGGACCGCTCAGGTGGAGGTCGCCGAGCAGTCCCTCGTTGACCAGGGCCTGGAGCATTGTCAACTGCTCACGGGTATACGGATGGTGGTCTTCGAAACGCTCGATGAGGATACCCCGGGCATGTAGATAGCGAACGTCGTGTTCGAAGTCCGGCAGCGCCCCGATCGGCAGGTCGGCGAGCAGGACGTCCGACGGCCCGTACTTCGCCAGGTGCACGATACCTTCGTGGTAGTTGTTGAAGACGTACTGGTAGTCCAGGCCGTAGAGGAAGGACTCGTCATTGGCTTTGGCACGGCCACGCAGCCAGTGGGTGTACATCACTGCGCTGCCGACAGTGTCCAGGTCGCCGCCGGTCTCGTGCATGTCGCGGATTGTCTCGAGCAGCGGCAGCAGGCTGAAACCATCGGGCGACAGCTGGCGAATGATCTCCCGTGCCTCCTGTTCCGAGGGCCATTCACGGTCGCCCGGCATCAGCCGTTGGCGCAGGTCGTTGATGACCGCGAACACTGGGCCCAGTTTCTCGCCGGCGGTGACCTCGAGCTGGGTTGCCCGGCGCAGCCGCGCGTGGGCGGTGAACGGAATACCGAACCTCGAATAATCGTCAAAGATCCGTGCCTCGCTAAAAGTTGCGGTGTCCTCGTCGTTGACCGGGTTGTCCTCGAAGCAACTTTTCATGAAGCGGCTGATGATAAACATCTGCAGCGCCTCGATACAGGCATCGGGCTCGGCGTGTTGGAGGAGGCGACGCAGGACCAGCCCTTCACGGCGTGGAACCCGAAAGACGCCGTCACGCCATTCGACGGGGAATGAAGTCAAGCTGGAAAACTGTTCGACCGCATCGACGAAGGTGCCGCCCCAGCCATGAATCACGATCAGTTTGCGTTGTGCGTAGTCCATCCGCGAATTGGGTAGCCGGAACTCTGCGTCCGTTATAGCTGGTTGAACTGCCGGCATCGGCGCGTACTATAACCCCGTCTTTTGTCGTAACATGATCGACTGCCAACCGAGAGGATAACCTATGCCAATTGCACGAAGTGTTACCACCGACCAGGCGCCGGCGGCTATCGGACCGTATTCCCAGGCCGTGATAGCCGGAGGTTTTGTTTTTGCCTCTGGCCAGATTCCGCTCGACCCCGCCACTGGCGAGATCGTCGGTGACAGTATTCGCCCGCAGGCCGAGCGTGTGTTCGACAACCTGGCGGCTGTGCTCGCCGCCGCCGGCAGCAGCCTCGACCGTGCCGTCAAGGCGGAAGTATTCCTCACGGACATAAACGACTTTGCCGTCCTCAACGAGGTTTACGCCGAGCGCTTTTCCAGCGACCCCCTGCCAGCGCGTCAGGCGATCGAAGCGTCGCGCCTGCCCAAGGACGCCCTGGTAGAGATCTCCTGCATTGCCGTCTGCGGCTGATCAGCGGAAGCTCTTCTTCTCGTCTGCCGTCGCCCAGTCGCGGAAGATGCGCAGCAGGCGAGGCCGCACCTTTTCATGGTAGACAGTCATGCCGTCGCAGTGGCGGCCACCTTTGATCGTCCAGATCTGCTTTGGCTCCTTTGCCTTGTCGAAAAGCTGCTTGCCGTGCTTGTACGGCACGACACGGTCGGCGGTACCATGTATCACGATGAGCGGCACCCCGAGCTTGCCAACGACGGCATCCGGACTGTAGGCGTCGCTGACAGCGGCCTTGCCGATCGAACCGGATGAGGCGGCCAGGTGGTCCGTCGCTATTTCCCCGTACGATGCGAAGGGCGCCTCTGCAACAATGCCGAGGATCCCGTCGAATTTCTCGCGGCCGACGACGGCGATGGCGTTTGCCGCACCGAGGCTCTGGCCGATCACGATGATCTTTTCAGGATTGACATCGTCGCGTTGCTGGACGTAACGGACCGCTGCAACACAGTCCTCGTAGACGCCTTTGCGGTCCGGTGTGCCGGCCGACCGGCCGTAACCGCGATAGTCGAACACGAACACGTTGAACCCCTCGTCGGCGATCCACCCGACGTAGCGGTAGTGAGACGTCATGTTCTGGGCGTTGCCGTGAAAGTGGATGACCGTGCCGCGCGGTTCGTACGTTGCCGGGATGAACCAGCCGGTGAGCATCGTGCCGTCGGCACTGGCGAAAGCAACGTCCTCATAGTCGAGGTCATCCTTGTCCGGGGT
>CAJWLW010000318.1 GCA_913042885.1 uncultured Lentisphaeria bacterium
TGTGGCGGCGGCGGATGCGGGCAGCGAAAAGCGTGGAAGAGACTGGCGATCCTGCTATAATCAAGACGTCGTGTGAATAGAGCTGCTGTTGGAGTCAACGCTTTCGTGCGTCTTCAGCGGCCGGTCAGAAGCGGGCGTCGGCCATACTGCCGAGCAGGTGGAGGACTTCAGCCATCGACGCCGGCCGGTTCTCGGGGTCTTTGGCCAGGCAACGGTTGACGACGAGTTCGTCCCAGTCCTGCGGCACGGTCAACGGACGTGCCCGGCTGTAACCGAACTGCATCAGGTCTCCGCACAGGTTTGGGGCGTAGATATTCGGCCCCCCGAGTATTTCGACGTGTACTTCGGCTCTCGGTTTCATCAGTGTGGCTCCTGCACCTGCCGGTAATGTGGCGGACCTTGCAGCTATTTCTACACCGACAGAACAGGTCGTATCGATCGGCTTGGTACTCCGCGCAGTACTCGTCAGTTCAGACGCTTGAGGATGATCGGAATGGCGGGCGGTTGCTGTGCCTTGGGCAGTGCCTTGCGGATCAGGGTCATGTGGTTGGCCGGCAGGACAACTAGGTCGATACCCTCCAGGCGCGTCGATTTCAGTGGCACCACGCCGTCACCGATGCCCGTGACCAGATTGTGCATCGACGTCTCAAACTGTGTGCAGCCTTTACAGTCGCCTGGAAGCGTCGCCCGCATGCGCTTCATAAACTTGGTCACGTCCTCACGGCCGAATGGACTGGCGCGGCCTGCAATGACCAGCATGTCGATGTCCTGCGGGTGCGGCCGGCCGTTCAGTTCGGCGAGAAAATCGCTCTCCGGCAGCAAGTCCAGCTTGGCCTCGCCGGCGCCGTCGAAAACGCCGCCGAACAGCAGACCGTCGCCGCTGAAAACACGGACCATCTGGTCGCGCACCTCGGCAAAGCCGCGGAAGCGCGCGATTGGTGCCCCGTGATTCGGCGTGCCGACCATGATCAGGTGTTCCACCTTCGGATAGTTCATGTGGCCGCTGCCGCTGCCGTTGAGCAAGTCGGGGCGGGTCAGTATTTCACGCGAAACCAGGCCGCCCATGCTATGCGCGACGAGGCTGACACGGCGTACGCCACAATCCTTTAGGATCGCCAGGTGCTTTGCCAGCGAATCCGCAGATTTCACAATCGGCTGGTCGTTCGGATATTCATAGCGGCAGACATCGTGACCGTGGTCGAGCAGCTCGGGTATCACGTTGTTCCAGATACGGCCGGTGTCGTCGATCCCGTGCACCAGAACGATCACGCGCTCACCGAGCGCAGCGTCCGCCGGCGCGATATAATAATCGTCAGATGTGCACGCGAAAATGCCATACCGCGCTGCTGCTGCCGAGGCAGCGTCCGGAAACCATTCCTCGACCTGCCCGCGAAACTCGCTACGGATATGTTGGCTTTGGCGGCGCATAGCGGCACGATCGATGTTGATTGTCAGGCGGTCGTCGTCCAATTCGAAGGTAACGATGCCCTCGGTCAATTCGGCCAGGCGTTTATAGTATTTGCGGTCTGTGGCATCAGTCAGGTCGAGCGACAAGTCGATGTTCTCACAAATTTGCTTGTTGTCGAGACCCATTTCCTCTGCCAGCCAGCCGAGCATTCTGCCTACGTCGAGGCGGCCCTCTTCGAGCGGAATGCTCACCGAATCCTGCAGCTCCGTGTGGTCACCCGCATGCAGCATGAAACCGGTGCAAAGCAGACACAGCAACCATCGCTTCTTTATGCTCAAAATTTTCATAGTCAATGCCCGAACGGAAACCCACGTGCGCCGAAAGACGACCGCGGGGGATTTCGTTCAGGCACCAGATACCTCAATAGGTCGGCTCCCGTCAAGTTACCCTGTGTCAGCCCTGTCTGCATACTCCAATTTCATAATTCAGCTGCCAGGATGAAAGTCGCGATAGAGCCGCAGCAACCCCTGCTGGGCGCATGCGTTGCTGACGACATCCCGGGCGCGGCTGGGCGGCATGAAAAAATGGTGCATCGCTTCCTTCAACAGCCGGTTGTCCTGCAGCTTCGGGATCTGCAGCAGCGCCTGCTTGCCTTGCTCACATTGGGCGGCGCTCTGCTCCATCATGCAGTCCGCAAAAAAAAGCGGAATAGCCAGGTTCACCAGAAGGTCCTGGAAGCGGCGCTCGCCAAGGAGGCTGGCGGGCTTTTTCAGGGCTCGCGTGAAATCGTAGAAGCTGTGCCAGGACGCATCGGCGGCAGCACCGAACAGGTCGTGCAATTGCCGCATGGACTCCTGTGGCGTCGTTTTGCGGCGCATCGTCTGAATGATGTTGCGACCCAGCCTGTAGCTGTTGTCACGCAGAATCAGGTGGGCCGCGAGGAGGCGGCGCTCCGGCCAGTTGTACGGCCGCAGGCGATGGCGATTCCAGTGAATATCCGGGCAGCCCCGGCGATGCGGCCACCAGGCGTCCCACAATTTCCGAACCAGCGCCCGATGCTGCGGCAGCACCGCCGTGCGCGTCGGATCCGGCAGCAGCCCTGCCGCTCCGAAAAGAATGGCCATCGCCTCATGCTCGCCGGTCAAAGCGCTCAACCGGCGCACCGGCATATTCTCCGCCAGGCGCTGGAACGCCAGACGGTTGTTCTTGTATCCGAGGATGTCGAGGAACCGGTAGTAAACAGTCTGCTCCAGACCGTTCCGGAGGATTTCTTCGGAAATCTCGCGCGATTTCTCCAAAATCCGGGCGATGCCGTACGACTGGAGCAGATCCGCGATATGCTCGTCGCTGAGTTTCGCAAAGTGACCGGCGCAGTTACCGGGGTGAATCTTACTCGCATAAGGATAAAGTGATAGGTCGATGCGTGCCAGCAACTCGGGCAGCGGCACGCTGAGCTGATGCTGCAGCACGCACAGCGGTATGTTCTGGGGGAATGTGAGGTGATGGTTGGGATTGCTCCAGACGACGTGGAGGATGGTTCGGCTGTAATCGGGATTGCCGTCGTGGTGATGCCGGAACCAGTCCTCCGGCTGCAGGTGAATCTCGACCGCACCGTGCTGCAGCCGGCCGTTCACTGCGATGGCGGCATCATGGAAATCCGGACCGGACTCGACGTTCCAGACGCCGGCATGGAAAATCTGCAACAAATCACCTGAGACCGTAGTCAAAGGTGTGTTGACTAGTTGTTCGTTCCAGATGACCTGGACCAGCTTTTCCTGGAAATACGGTTCCTCGTCATTGAAGACGAAGAAACCGTTGTCAAAGAGGTCATTGTAAAAGGTGCTGAGCGTTTTGTTGGGATGAGGTTCTATATCGGGAGGCATCACAGCACCGTGAAATATCAATCGTTCGACTTGTTCTCTTCGACCACTACCAGAGTAGAACGGTTCCAATGCCGTTGAAAAACAGGTGAATATCATGACCTACCGTATCCTTTGGCTCTGCTTAGCAACTTCGTTCGGGTTGTCGCCCGTTGCGCCAGGCCAGGCCGTGCTGATTCCGGCTACGTCGAACCGTATGACGCCAACTGTGCACGCGGTCAATCAGGTGCTGCCTTCGGTTGTCAATATCAGCACCGACCGCCAGGTCATCGTACAGTACAAGTATCAGATCGGTGCGGTCACCTACCGTTCGCGGCCGCAAGCCGATCACCGCCAGTCGCTCGGCAGCGGCATCGTCATCGACCAGCAGCGCGGTCTCGTGCTGACCAATGACCACGTTGTCAAGCAGGCCCATAGGATCATCGTCACCCTGGCCGATGGCACCAACCACGCCGCCACCCCGATCGCTACCAGCGCCGCCAGCGATCTGGCCCTGCTCATGATCGATGATTTCCTGCCGCGCGCCGGCGTCACGGATATCCGGTTCGCCGTACCCGGCGATGTCTTGCTGGGTGAAGTTGTGATTGCTGCCGGTAATCCGTTCGGACTTGGCCACAGCGTCGCCGAGGGCATCGTCAGCGCTGTCGGACGCAACAAAGAACTGAACGGCGTCTATTACCACGACGTCGTGCAGACCACTATTTCGATCAACCCCGGAAACAGCGGCGGTCCCATGAGCAATGCCGACGGCGACCTGATCGGCATGAGCACATTCACCGAGGAAGAGGCGGAAGGAATCAGCTTCGCTATCCCCGTGCAGCAGCTCGAGAATGTGCTCGGTGTCTGGCTCATTCCGTCGCGCTTCGGCATGAACAGCTGCGGTTTCGTGCCGGGCACCCGGGTTGTCGACGGCAAAAGCGTCGCGGTTGTGCGCAAAGTGCTCGAGGGCATGCCCGCCGCCGCGGCGGGTCTCCAGGCAGGCCAGGTGATTGATCGTTTCAACGGTGTGCCGGTGAGACAGGCCATCGATGTCAGCCGCCGCTTGTGGCAATTGAAGGAAGCCGACGAAGTCGAGGTGGTGCTCGGCAGCGGCGAGGTCATCAACTTCACCGTCGCAGGCATGCCGGATGTCAGCGAATTGAGCGGCAAGGAGCTCGGTGTCAAACGGCTTGGGCTCGAGCTGCAGCAGATGACCGAACGCTTGGCGAAAGTTTGGGGTTTCCTCGATTACCGCGGCCTGGTCGTCAGCGAAGTCAAGCCCGACAGTGTCCTGCGGCGCCGCGACCTGAAGCGTGGCGACATCATACGCTTCATCGGAGAGGAACCGATCGCGGATTTCGTCTCTCTGGCGCGTGCTTTCCAGAGGGTGCACTATGGCGACGTCGTGACACTGGTTGTCGACCGTCCCGGGCAGAACGGTCCCTACGGCTCCGGGCAACGCTCGTTTCAGCGGCGCTTCATCGAGGTGCCTTTCTTCCGCTGAGCCGTCAGGTAAACGGACGTTGCGGGTTCCGGTGTGCGTCGCCGCTGCCGTACGCTGCCGGGAGATGCCGGATTTCCTGCAGCCGCCAGCCCCGGATCACTACTTCGATGACGTCGAAGCGATACGCAATATCCGGGTGTCCTATCTGGCGCAGATAGCGTTCTGCGGTGCGCACAATGTGCCATTTTTTCTTGGCGGTCACTGCATCGAGCGGTCGTGATCGCGACGACGGCTGCCGCGTCTTGACCTCGACAAAGCACAGCATCAGCCCATCACGCCCGACGATATCAATTTCGCCATGTGGTCCTGCGTAGTTGAACGTCAGGATCTCCATGCCCAATTCGCGCAGCAGTCGCGCCGCCAGGCGCTCGCCGCGCTCACCCAGACGCAGATGCGCCGCTCGCAGCTCGGAGAATCGCAGTTTTCTGTCCGTCGCCATATCTGTCCGAATGTGATCGCCCCAGTGAAAAAGTAAAGCCTCGATTCCATCAATAATTTATACCCGTAAAGTTGACAGAAAGAATGTTGGGAAGATGTACGCAAGACAGATGCAGGACATTGAGTAGTTGAGCGAAGAGGATCACGGGATATTGCAATTCGGCTAGGGTTTTCTATATTTGGTTATTTGGCCAGGAGGGGAGGTGCAAACCTACCAGAAGTATATCTCCAAGGCGGCGGTTCTGATCGAGGCGCTGCCTTACATCCAGCAATTCCGCGGCGCTTTGGTTGTTGTCAAATTCGGCGGCAGCGCCATGGAAGATGCGACGTGTGCGGAAAGTGCACTGCGTGACATTGTGCTGATGGAATGCGTCGGCATGAAG
>CAJWLW010000319.1 GCA_913042885.1 uncultured Lentisphaeria bacterium
TCCGCGGAAGCCATACTGATGGCGTAGTTTTGCCTGATGCCTGCGGGATTCGGGAATACTCGGGATGCGGGATCTGAACACTGAATACTGTTTGATTCACATCTGCCGTGTTATTTGATCGGCTATTTCGAGGGCCCTCAGGCCGTTCTCTGCTGAGTTTGCTGTCCCCAGCACTTCGCCAGTGTCCAGGGCAGTCCGAGTGCAGCTGACGAAGGCATGCAGCTCTTTCTCGAGCGCGTTGTGGTCATCGATCGGTACCGGCTCCCGATTGATCGACATACCATCGAGCAGCATGATCTCACCCGTGCGCTCCTGGTAGTCGAGCGACAGATAGGCATTCGACTGGAAGACCCGGATCTTGCGCATGCACTCCATGCTGACTCGGCTGGCGGTGATATTGGCGACACAGCCGTTGGCGAACTTGAGCCGCGCGTTGGCAATGTCCTCCGTCGGGCTCAGCACCGGAATGCCGACGGCATCGACGCGTTCGATGTCGCTGTTCACCAGGTGCAGGATGATGTCGATGTCGTGGATCATCAGATCGAGCACAACGCCTACCTCCGTCCCGCGCGGCAGCATGCCGGGGCGTAGCGGTGGGTAAGGCGCCAAGCGGTGGGATTCAATGAAGCGCGGATTGTCGACACACTGCTCCAGGTACGTAATCACCGGGTTGTAGCGTTCAACGTGACCGACATGCAGGGTGAGCTTGTTCCGCTGCGCCAGTGCGACCAGCTCCCGGCCTTCCTCGACCGTTGCCGCCAGCGGCTTCTCGACCAGTACGTGGCAGCCACGCTGCAACAAGTCCGTGGCAATGGCATGGTGCAGGGTGGTAGGGACCGCAATGCTGACGGCATCGACAGCGTCGACGAGCTCGTCGATCGTGGCGAAGGCGGTGGTCTCGAACTCCGCTGCCGCGGTTTGCGCGGACACGGGATTGCTGTCGTGGATGCCGACCAACTCGCTGTCGGGGCACTCACGATACAGCCGAGCGTGATGCTGTCCGAGCACGCCCACTCCGATGACGCCAACTCTTACGAGACCCATTGGCGCATCACGTCTCGGACTTGGCGTCGTCCTCGGTCGCGGAAGTTTCGCCTTCCTTGAGCCCAGTCTCGAATTCCTTGCGGGCGCGGCCGATCGACCGCGCCAGCCGTGGAATCTGACTGGCGCCGAACAACAGAAAGACGATGCCTGCGATGATCAGGGTTTCTTGCCCGCCGATGAAGGCCATGGCTCTTGCTCCGGTTTATCAGTCAGGTTCTCCAAATCTAAAAATCCTTGCTGCTAATATACTTAAATAAAACAAAATGATCAAGGGCAGGGCCAGACCGATCTGTGACACGGGATCGGGCGGCGTGAGCAGGGCACTCAGCACGAAAATCAGCACGATGACGTAGCGCGAGCACTTCAACATTTGCCGCCGGTCCACCAGGTTCATCGCCATCAACAGGATCATCACCAGGGGTAGCTGGAACAAAATAATGAAGGCGAACAGCAGCCGCAGGGCAAACAGCAAGTTTTTCTGATAGCCGAGCAGCGTCCCGGCACCCTCAGGCACGAACGCCGGGTTCTTCAGAAACTGGAACGACAGCGGCAGGATCTGAAAGTATGCCAAATACCCACCGATCAGCAGCAGTGCCATGCTGCCTGCCAGCATGGCCCGCAGGAAACTGCGCTCGCGTCCGGTCAGGGCCGGCGTGACGAAAGCAACGACATTGTAAACGTGTACAGGGAACGACAAGATCAGGCCGACGTACGCCGACACCCGCAGCTTCATCATGAACCCTTCCTCGATGCTGGTGATGTAGACCTGTTCACCGATGGGCTTGAGCAGCCAGTGGATGTATCTGTCGTGCAATAAATAGGCAACGACAAAACCGACACCCAGACAGAGCATCGAGACGATCAGGCGACGGCGCAGCTCACGCACATGATCGAAAAACGCCATCGCACCGGCGTCGTTGTCCGTCGCATGTTCCATCGTTTCGTCCATGGGACCCTAAGCACATGGTAGAGCGCTCCCGTCTCGTGGGAGGTCGCAATTCAAATCTCAAGCCGCTGCCATTCTATCAGAAATTCCCAACGATCAGCGCGCGTGAATGATCCAGCCCTCACCGCCCCACTTGGCCGAACTCACAAAGACGCGGTGCTGCGTTGGTTGCGGCGCGGTCAATATTGCACTCCATGAACACCGGCTCGGGCGTTGCAAAAACGTCCGGTTGGCTCAGGATGTCGTCGATGACGCCGAGCAGCCACAGAGCGTCGACGCCGATGAAAGCAATTTTCATGGTGTTCTTCGTCAGGTGGTCAGTCACGTGTCCGCTTGCGCTCGTTGGAACAACGGGTAGAAGTATGACAGGAACGCAAGCAGTCGAAATCCCCGCCAGTGGTTATTGCCGCTATCATGGAAATTTATGTCGTGATCGACGTATTGCACACCCACAGCCATGACTACAACCAATCATCGTAACGTCATTATATTCGACACCGAGTATACCTCCTGGGAGGGATCGCTGCAACGTGACTGGTCCGAACCGTGGGAACATCGGGAGTTGGTGCAGATCGCCGCTGTCCGCACAGTCGAAACAGCCGCGGGGCTCGAGGCGGTCGATACTCTCGAACTGGTCGTGCAGCCACAGGTAAACCGGGAAGTCAGCGACTATTTTGTCGCACTGACCGGCCTCGACCGCGAACGGATCGCCGCCGAAGGCGTAAGTTTCCAGACGGCACTGGAAGCCTTCACGCGATTCGGTCATGCGGGCCGCCTGTGTTCGTACGGTGACGACATGCTGATTCTCGAAGAGAACTGCAGGCTGTACGGCTGTGCGGATCCGGGACTCAGAAATCGTTATTGCAATCTGCATGCAGTCGTGACTGACCGCGGAGTCGATGTGACGCAATATACGAGTGGGACGCTGTTTCAACACTTCGGCCTGCCGCTCGACAAAGACAAGGCCCACAATGCGATGTGGGATGTGCGGAGCCTGCTGGCCAGCATGAATGCGATGAACCTGGGTTTCGACGACCTGCAATGCGGTGTCGGATCATAGCCAAACGCCGAACGTCGAACACCGATGGGAAGCAAGAATCTGTCGCTTCGCGCGTATCCCTCGCCGCCAGACAGTACCTTTTCACTTCAGCGTTTTGAGTTCGAAGTTCGACATTCATTTCTTCACGGGTGCGGGCCTCGTCACGTAAAAGGAGCTATAACATGTGGATTTATCGCACCGCAACGACTGTGATCGTTTCCGACGGCAGCCGCGTCGCCGACTTGGGCAACGTCGACTGGGATGAACTCCTGCACCGGCCGGGATTACGCGCCTGGCTGGTAGAGCAAATGCCCGGATTGCCCACCGGCGATGCCGTCAGGGACGACAATCTGCTGGCGCCAGTCGGCAGCCAGGAAGTGTGGTGCGCCGGCGTAACCTATTACCGCAGTCGCGCCGCGCGCATGGAGGAATCCATCGACGGCGGTGACGTCTACGACCGGGTCTACGAGGCCGAGCGTCCGGAACTCTTTTTCAAAGCGACAGCACAGCGAGTGGTGGCACATCAACAGCAGATTCGTGTGCGACGTGATTCGACCTGGAGTGTGCCGGAAGCCGAACTGGTGCTGGTGATTGACCGCGATGCCAACATCATCGGGTACACCGTCGGCAACGACGTCAGTGCGCGAGACATCGAAGGCGCGAATCCATTGTACCTGCCGCAGGCGAAGGTCTATGACCAGGCGTGCGCCGTCGGTCCCGGCATTTATCTGCCGGAGGGTGCGCTGGCGGGCGACACAACGATCCGGTTGCGGATCAGCCGCGGCGACACGGTCGTGTTCGAAGGCGAATCAAGCGTCGCCCAGATCAAGCGGCCGTTCGAATCGCTGGTGGAATACCTGTATCGCGACAACAGCTTCCCAGCCGGCTGCCTGTTGATGACTGGCACCGGGATCATTCCCCCGGATGATTTCAGCCTTGAAGACGGGGACATGGTGCGCATCACTATCGATGAGGTCGGCAGGCTCGAAAACCCAGTGGTGAAAGCATCGAGCGAATGATTCAAGACGGCGCACCGGCGACGCGGCGAGGAGAAGGACCGGACACTCGTCGCATTGTCGGCTGCCGGCCGGTCGGCATTGCCGTGACCGGCACAAATCGGGCGCTTTACAGGACTCCATCGAGCTTGAACATCTGCCGATTTGCCTTGATTACGTCCCGCAGGTTGTCCTCGGTGACCATGATATAACGAGAGTTGAAGGCGCCGTCGGGATCTTCTGCCAAGGTTTCCAGCGTTTCGGTGTACTGAAAACGATACTGTGGAATGATGCAGACAGTGATCTCTCCGGTCTCAATCGCTTTGTCGAGGAGATACGGATCGTCCGCCAGCACACCGAAAACCATCGCTTTGCGGCCGACTTTCCGGCGAGTCGCACTGTTGTGCGACGAGCGAAAGTCGTGTTTCGAATCGTGAAACAGGTCCGGCGGAACGTCCACGAACGAAACCAGAACATTCGTACGGTCATGGTCGAGGACAGCCGCATCGAGCAGCGCCGCAGTAAACAGCTGCCGTGCCGGTGGAACTGGTGGCAATTGGTTCACGGTGTCTTCATCAATAAACACTTTGACAACTTCATCGACTGCTCTGAGCCCACTGAGCAGGCCTTCCAGCATGGCGTCGTGGACATCGCTGTTGAGCTCATGGCTCGACACCACGAGGACGTGGGCCTCACCCTTGACCATCGGCCGCAGGGCAGCGCCGAGCTTTGTCGCCATGATCCTGCGCAGACTGAGTTCGATTTCCGATTTTTTCTCCTTCTGTCCACGGCTGCCGGAACTGTCGACAAGGACAAAACCGTTGACCACACACAGTACAACGACGGCACCGAAAACCACTGTCGTCCGGCTCGCCACCAGCCTGCTTCTGCTGTCGCCGTTGTTGGTGCTCAGACAATACAGAATGACCATCAGACAAATTGTCGCGAAAATGGCTGTGTACCAGACCATGACAGCATCTCAACGGGTATCCGACCACCAAACCAATGCGGTCGTGTGTGTGTGTGTGCGGATTAACCTACGGACCGGACCTGCAAAATCAACTGTACCGGCCACCGCTTCACAGCAGTTGACGCACCGCATTTCTTCAACCGGAAGGTTGCTATGAAGCCGCAAGGAAATATCGGGCTCCGCGGTCGGCGCGCGTATACTGTAATTGCAGCAAAGCCCTTGTGTCTGACGTGGCCGGGAGTATTTGTATAGCCGGCCATCAAATTGGCCAACGAAACTAGGAAATTCCGCCGGCATGAAGCACATTGTACTTTCCCTCGTCCTCGCACTGGCAGTAACCAACTCGCGTGCGGATATGGTCCGTATCGACGACGGTTCCGTGATGCATGGTACGGTCGTTGGCGTCGACGGCACAGCCGTGCATATCGACACGTCGTTCGGCGGTGTCATCAAGGTCAGTGCCAGCCAGGTTGTCGGCATGACGATCAGCAAGGAGCGGTTTTATAGCTTGCAGAGCGGCAGCACCTTGCTGGGGCGCCTCGAGAAGAACCCCGACCGTACGACGATCGAAACATCGAATGGCAAGGTCG